>CAZGMN010000037.1:0-18178 GCA_964526905.1 uncultured Eubacteriales bacterium | reverse complement strand
TTCATCACCCGCATGGGATTCATGGCCGGAGTTATAAGCCTTTTTTGCGTATTAATTACGGCCTGCTCAAAAGACCGGCAGGCGCAGTCCAGCGCCGCGCTGAATCGTAGAACTGAGCTTCCGGTAAACCAGGTCGCTACTCCTGTTGGCCTGCAGGTGAAACTGCCTGGCCTGCGGCCTCAAGTCCTGGCTCTCAGCCCTGACGGCCGACTGCTTATCACCTCCGGCAAGACACACGAATTGGTGGCCATAAACCCGGCGACAGGCCAAATCCGGCAGCGTGTGCCTCTCCCGCCTGATCCAAAGAACGAAACTCAATCTCAGGACTCATCCGAGAATATCTTGAATCCCGATGATAAGGACCAGGCAAGCTACACAGGTCTCGCTTTCTCGCCGGACGGCAAGCGCATCTATCTCAGCAACGTCAACGGAAGCCTCAAGGTATTCAACGTGGCTCATGACGGCAGAATCTCGGCTTTGTCTTCTATTCCGCTGCCGCCAGCCGACGCGCCGCGCCGCAAGGAAGAAATTCCGGCCGGCATTGCCCTTTCCCGTGACGGGAAACACCTCTATGTAGCGCTAAATTTATCCAACCGCCTGGGTGAGTTTGATGCCTCGAGCGGTAAGCTCATCCGGATGTTCGACGTCGGCGTCGCACCCTATGATGTCGTTCTCGTCGGAAAGAAGGTCTACGTAAGCAATTGGGGCGGACGCCGTCCGAAGGCCGGCGACATAACCGGACCGGCAGGCCGCGGAATGCTGGTGAAAGTCGATCCCCAAACCTATATCGCCGCTGAAGGTTCAGTCAGCGTGATCGACCTCGAATTGAACAAGGTTGCCGAGATCCTTGTTCATCTCCACGCTTCAGCCCTGGCTGTTTCGCCCGACCGCCGCTATGTCGTCTGCGCCAATGCTGCGAGCGACAACCTCAGTGTGATTGATACGCATACGGACGCCGTCGTCGAGACCATCTGGGCCAAATCCAGCCCGGCAGACCTCTTCGGGGCGTCGCCAAACGCTTTGTGCTTCGACAAGAAAGGGAAATATCTCTATGTTGCCAACGGCACCCAGAATGCCGTAGCTGTTATCCGCTTCAGGCCCGCCAGTCGCGATTCGCAGCTCCTTGGATTAATCCCTGTCGGCTGGTATCCGGGGGCAATCGTCTACCATCCGCGCCTCGACCAAATCTGCGTGGCAAACATAAAAGGAATAACTTCCACCAAGAAGAGAGACAAGCAAAGCGGCGGCTGGGGATTTAACTCCCACCAGTATCATGGCTCCATCTCGCTTGTCCCTGTTCCCAAGATATCCGAACTGCAACGGCTCTCGTCTGTCGTCTGGGACAATTATCATCGCGAACGGCTCGCTGCGGCTTTCCTTCCGCCGCGGCCTGGCCAGCCGGCTCGTCCTATCCCTGAGCGCAGCGGAGAGTCGAGCGTCTTCAAGCACATCGTCTACATCATCAAGGAAAACCGCTCCTATGACCAAGTGCTGGGCGACATGCCGCAAGGAAACTCCGACCCCTCCCTCTGCATCTTTGGAGAGAGCGTAACGCCGAACCTTCACGCCATCGCACGTGAATTTGTGCTGCTCGACAACACCTTCTGCTGCGGCATTTGTAGTGCCGACGGCCATCAGTGGTCAATGTCCGCTTTCGGCACGGACTACCTTGAAAAATCTTTTGCGACTTGGCCGCGCAGCTATCCGGACGGCATGGGTGAGAAAGAGATCGACGCCCTGGCCTACGCCCCGACCGGATTCATTTGGGACAATGCCCTTCGGCATGGCAAAACACTCCGCGACTATGGGGAGTTCGCTATGCCCAAGGTCCGCTGGACCGATCCCAGGCGCAAGAATGAGCCCGACTGGACGGCTTGCTGGCGTGAGTTCAATCATCCTACAGGAAAGATTCTCTTCGGCTCAGAACCGGCCATCGAGTCTCTGCGGCCTTATCTCGCCTCCAAAACTGTCGGCTGGAACATGAATGTGCCCGACCTTTTCCGGGCGCGCTACTTCATTCAAGAGCTCAAAGAGTTCGAAAAGAAGGGCCGCTTCCCCGACCTTGTGCTCATTTGTCTGCCGAACGACCACACCAGCGGCACAAAGGAGGGATGGCCGACGCCAGCTTCTTGCGTAGCGGATAATGACCTCGCCTTCGGCCAGATTGTAGAAGCGCTCAGCCACAGCAAGTTCTGGAAAGAGACAGTGATCTTTGGGATTGAGGACGACCCCCAGAACGGATGGGACCATGTCAGCGGATACCGCACAACTGCCTATGTCATCAGCCCCTATACAAAGCGCAAAACGGTAATTAGCACGGCCTACAATACGATCAGCGTCCTGCGGACGATTGAGCAAATCCTGGGGCTTCCTCCGATGAATCAATTCGACGCAGCGGCTGTGCCCATGTTTGAATGCTTCACGGAGACACCGGACTTCACTCCCTTTCGCGCCCTGCCCAACATCACTCCCCTCGACAAAATGAATCCGCCCAAGGAAAAAATCACCGACCCCCTGCTCCGCAGGCACGCCGCCCAATCCGCGCGGCTCAACTTCAAGCGTGTGGATGCCTGCCCGGAAGACATCCTCAACCGGATCCTCTGGCACGCCGTTAAGGGAAGCGCCGTGCCCTATCCGGAATGGGCAATCACCTCAGGCAAGAGTGACGACGATGATTGAGGCCCATGCCTCGATTTTTGAACAATAAGGGGAAAACAAAGAAGAAAAATGGTAGCGGGGGTTGGATTTGAACCAACGACCTCCGGGTTATGAGCCCGACGAGCTACCAGGCTGCTCTACCCCGCGGTACCGTCGTCAATTATAACAAATTCCCAGTTATTGTCAAAAACTATCTCACCTAAATTAAAAGATAGAATATCGACATAGCAAAGGGAAAAATGGCAAATAAATTTTTTTTCGTAGCTTCATACTAATTTTAAAGGATTGCTTCGTCATTACCTTCCTCGCAATGACATTTTACCCAATGTGCTCATATTAGTTTTTCTTCTTGACAGGGGCTTAGCGCAAAAAATATAATGAGAAACTTAAAAAAATGGCCTACTTTCTTTTTTTTCTGCTCTCCGTTTTAATTCTCGGCTCGGTCCTGGGGATGATCATCTCTAAGAACCAGGCTTACAATGCGCTCTATTTAATCCTTGCCTTTGCCTGTTTAGGGGGCCTTTTTGGACTTCTTGGTGCTCCTTTTCTGGCTGTGGTTCAAATCATCATCTATGCCGGCGCAATCATGGTTCTTTTCATCTTTGTCATCATGATGGTCAATATCCGCCAAGGAATTCCTGCGGAGAGAAAGAAATGGACTCTTTATATTGCCGGAGGGCTTGCAGCAGTTCTTATTCTGGAGCTTGTGCTTTCTTTGAAAGGGGCGCTTTCTCTTCCCGGCACTGCACCTGCAGAAAAGGCCAGCCCGACCGACCTCGGACGCCTGCTCTTTACCAAATATCTTTATCCCTTCGAGATAACCTCAATTCTGATTATCGCTGCTCTGGTTGGAGCAATCGTCTTGGCTAAGAGAAAAGAAAAAGAATGATACCTGTAAGCTATTTCTTGGTTTTGAGCCTCATTCTCTTCGTCTTGGGCGCCATCGCTTTTTTCATAAAAAGAGACTTAATCACGATGTTCATGGCCGTCGAGATTATGCTCAATGCCGCCAATCTTGCTTTTATTGCTCTGGCAAAGACAGCCAATTCTATCGATGGGCAAGTCATAGTCTTTTTCATCATCACTGTTGCTGCGGCTGAGGCGGCAGTTGGCTTGGCGATCATCCTTCTTATTTTCAGGCAGAAGAAGACCATCAAGTCTGAAGATATCAAATTAATGAAAGGCTAAGATGACTGACATTTTCTGGCTCATTCCCTTCATCCCTGCGCTCAGCACCTTTATCCTTGCCGTCTTTGGAAGGAAGCTCCCTAAAAAATATGTTTCCTGGCAGGCGTGTCTTGCCGTCTTTGCCTCCTTCGTCATCTCAGCCATCTCCTTTTACGGACTTCTCCAGACTTCCCACGAAAGCTATCCGTTGATAAAGAGTCTTTTCTCCTGGATTCACGCCGGAAGCTTCATCGTCAATTTCTCCTTTCAGTTGGACCCTTTATCGGCTGTCATGGCTCTGGTCGTCAGCGGCGTGGGATTTATCATCCATGTTTATTCGGTTGGCTATATGGCAAAGGATAAAGGCTACACCCGTTATTTCACCTACCTCAACCTCTTCACCTTTGCCATGCTGATGCTGGTCATGGCTTCGAACATCGTCCTGATGTTTGTCGGCTGGGAAGGAGTCGGCCTCTGCTCCTATCTTCTGATCGGATTCTGGTTTGAAAAGCACTCGGCCGCTAATGCCGGCAAAAAGGCTTTCATCGTTAACCGCATCGGCGATGCCTGCTTCCTCCTCGGCATTCTTTTCATCTTTACTCATTTCGGAAGCGGAGAATTCACGGCGATCAATCAGGCTATCTCGGCCGGCTTTATCGGCCCGGGGTTTGCCACTTTAGTCGCCGTCCTTTTATTCGTTGGCGCCACTGGAAAATCGGCTCAGATTCCGCTCTATGTCTGGCTTCCTGATGCCATGGAAGGTCCGACTCCGGTCAGTGCCCTGATCCACGCCGCAACTATGGTTACTGCCGGCGTTTATATGGTTTCGAGGATGAATCTGCTTTACTCCTTGTCAGGGACAGCCGCAGAGATTGTGGCTGTAATTGGTGCGCTGACAGCCGTCTATGCAGGGACTATGGCCTTGACCCAGAACGACATCAAGAGGGTTTTGGCCTACTCAACAATCTCCCAGATAGGATACATGTTCATCGGCTGCGGTGTCGGTGCCTATGCCGCAGGAATGTTCCACCTCTATACTCACGCCTTCTTCAAGAGCCTCCTCTTTCTTTGTGCCGGGAGTGTGATGCATGCCCTGTCCGGCGAACTGAATATGAAGAAAATGGGAGGCCTGCGCAAATACCTACCGATAACCTATCCCACTTTTCTCATCGGTGCCATTGCCATCGCCGGTATTCCCTTCTTCTCCGGATTCTTCTCCAAGGACGCCATCCTCACCCAGGCTTTTGCCAGCGGCAACTATTTCGTCTGGGTTCTGGGAATCATGGGCGCTGTGCTTACTGCCTTTTATATGTTCCGCCTGATTTTCCTCACTTTCCACGGCGAGGAACGCCTCGACCCTGAAGTCAAGAAGCATCTCCACGAATCGCCGCGGATGATGACTGTGCCGCTCGTCATCCTCGCTTTCTTCTCCATCATCGCCGGATATGTCGGGCTTCCTGTTGTCATCGGCGAAAAGCTCAACATCTTCCAGAATTTCCTTGAGCCGGTGATGGTCAAAGCCCACGAAGCTCACCCAAGCATTCAGACAGAATGGTTCCTCATCCTGATTTCAGTGGCAGTGGCTGTCACTGGAATTTTTATCGCCTACGTATTCTATATCAGGAATCCACGAATTCCAGGTCAGTTGAGAAATCAATTTCCGGGCGTCTACAAGCTCCTCTTCAACAAATATTATGTCGATGAAATCTATAACGCCGCCTTTGTCAAGACAACCGTCAGAGGCTCGGAAACTGTTTATAATAACTTTGACTTAAAAGTCATCGACGGTGCTCTGAACGGAACAGCAGCTGCAACGAATTTCTCAGGAAAAATCCTGAGCTATCTCCAGAGCGGTCTGCTCAAGGACTATGCCCTGGTCTTTCTTTTAGGAGTAATTATCTTTTTAGGCTTTCTTTTGTTGTAGACAATGAGTTTTCCGGTATTAAGCATTCTTATTTTTCTTCCGATCGCAGGAGCGGTCTTCCTCATCTTTGTTCCCAAAGAAAAAGAAGACCTTCTCCGTTCTATTTCGCTTGCCATCGCCATTGTCGCTTTCGCTATCTCCCTCTCGCTTTATTTCAACTTCAACGACCAGACACCTGACCCCCAGTTTGTGGAAAATAGAGCCTGGCTCGGCTACGGGATAAGGTATCATGTCGGAATCGACGGCATAAGCCTCTTTCTTGTCCTGCTGACAACCTTCCTGATGCCCATCGCCATCCTCTCTTCCTGGCGCTACATCGAGAGGCGTGTCAAGGAATATCTGATCTTTATCCTCCTCCTCGAAGGGGCAATCATCGGCGTCTTTGTCTCGCTCAATTTGTTCCTTTTCTACGTCTTCTGGGAAGCAATGCTCATTCCCATGTATTTTTTAATCGGGGTTTGGGGAGGGCCGCGCCGGATCTACGCCACCTTGAAGTATGTGCTTTTCACCATGTTAGGAAGCCTGCTGATGCTCGTTGCCATCTTTTTCCTCTATTCCATCTATTACAAGGCCATGGGCGTCTATTCTCTTGACATCTTCGACTATTACAAACTCATCCTGAATCCCAATATTCAAATCTGGCTTTTCCTGGCCTTTACCCTTGCCTTTGCCATCAAAGTCCCGATGTTCCCCTTCCACACCTGGCTGCCTGACGCCCACGTCGAGGCTCCGACTGCCGGCTCTGTCATCCTGGCTGCAGTCTTGTTGAAGATGGGCGCCTACGGCTTCCTCCGCTTTGCCCTGCCGCTCTTTCCGAATGCTGCTCAAAAATTCCTTCCGCTTCTTCTCGTCTTAAGCCTGACAGGAATCATCTACGGCGGCCTGATGGCGCTCATCCAGAAGGATGTCAAATCTCTTGTTGCCTATTCCAGCGTCAGCCATATGGGACTGATCATGCTCGCCGTTTTTTCCCTGAACACCGAAGCTTGGCAGGGAGCCATCTACCAGATGCTCAATCACGGGCTGAGCACCGGCGCTTTGTTCTTGATTGTCGGTATTCTTTATGAGAGGGCGCACACCAGGCTGATTAAAGACTTCGGCGGAGTCAGCAAGCAGATGCCTGTCTTTGCCGCTTTTTTCCTTATCTGCATGCTTTCCTCGGTCGGCCTGCCGGGCTTGAACGGCTTTATCGGCGAGATCCTCTGCATCTTCGGAGTCTTCGAAGCTCATAAGATTCTTGCCATTCTGGGCATTTCGACCGTCATCTTGGCTGCCGGCTACCTTCTCTGGATGTACCAGAGGGTCATGCACGGTCCGCTACAGAATGAAAAAATTCTTTCCTTTGCAGATATGAACAAAAGAGAGATCGGATATCTTGTGCCCATCATCGTCATGATGTTCTGGATGGGAATCTATCCTCAGACTTTCTTGAGAAAAATGGACAGCTCTGTCAACCATCTCCTCAACAACATCAAGAATAGAGAGATTATTTTCACGGAGGCCCCAAAAGAAAAGAAATTGCTGCCAAAAATACCGAAGCCAGAGACAAAAAAAACTAACGAAGAAAAGAAAGAGAGATCGAGATGAACAGCTTCCTTGCTCTTGCGCCTCTTTTGATTCTCGTCGCTGCCTCTCTTCTAATTTTAATCCTTGAAGTCTTCCTCAAGAAAGAAAATAAAAGCTACCTGGCTTTTGTCTCCCTCTTCTGCCTCCTGCTCTGCAGCTATGCCTGCCTCCGATTCTGGAACAAGGACCTTTCTTATTTTGGCGGCAGCCTTTTCCTCGACAACCTCTCTCTCTTCTTCACTCTCATCCTGGTCATGGCCACAGGCTTTATCATCCTCATCTCGATAAAATATATCGCGCTCCAGGACGCAAACCACGGCGAGTACTATGCTTTGCTCCTCTTGGCTCTCTGCGGTGCGGCCATCATGGTCTCCTCGGCCGACCTTCTTATTATTTTTTTAGGCCTCGAGGTTCTGTCCATCTCCAGCTATGCCCTTGCCGGCTTGAGAAGAAAAGACGAAAAGTCTGGAGAGGCAGCCATAAAATATTTCCTTTTGGGAAGCTTTGCCACAGCTTTTCTTATTTACGGCCTGGCCCTGCTCTACGGCTCTTGCCACTCGACTCAGATTCCTGAAATCATCGACCAATTCAAAACAGAGGCCAATCTGGGTCTGATGGCTCTTATCGGCCTGGGGCTGGTCATCATCGGCTTTGGCTTCAAGATTGCTGTCGTCCCCTTCCACATGTGGACCCCTGATGTCTACCAAGGCGCTCCGACTCCAATCACTGCCTTCTTCTCTGTTGTCACAAAATCAGCGGGCTTTGCCATCTTATTGAGGATATTCTTTCCTTACTGGAAGGTTGCCGTTGACTCAAGGACCATTTTCTGGCTTCTCTGGGCTATCAGCGCTTTGACCATGGTCATCGGCAACCTTATTGCCCTGCGGCAGATAAACCTGAAAAGGATGCTGGCTTATTCGAGCATCGCCCATGCCGGTTATCTGTTAATCGCCATCCTGGCTGAGGACAATTCCAGCCTTGTCTTCTACCTGACCGTCTATCTCTTCATGAACATCGGTGCCTTTGCCGCTGTCTGCGCTTTAAGCAAAAAAGATAAGGAATACCTCGAACTCGAAGATTATGCCGGAGTCGGATTCAAATATCCCTGGATCGGCGTGACCTTCTCCATCTTTCTTATCTCGCTGGCAGGAATTCCACCGACAGGAGGATTTTTAGCGAAGTTTTATGTCTTTGCCGCCGGCGTCAGGCAGGGGCTTGTTCCCCTGGTCATCATCGCTGTCTTGGCCAGCCTTGTCTCAGTTTTTTATTACCTGAGGATAATCGTCTACATGTACATGAAAGAGCCTTCCCAGGAAATCGAGATTACCCTGGAAAACCCGGCTCTTTTCCTTGTTCTTTTCCTCTGCCTCTATGGAGTCATCCAGCTTGGATTATTTCCTGGAAATATTCTGATTCTAATCCGACAGGCTGTAAGCTCCCTCCTTCCTTTATAAGAAAGCCTTGTGCTTCGGTTCCATCCTCAGAGGAGAATTGTTTTGTTATTTCTCTTCTTGGTTTATGAACATTCATATATTAAATCCAAATAAATAGGATTTTAAGAATGGCTTATTGCATGAGCAGAAAATCAGAATAATAAGAGAGGAAGTTCAAGCAATAAACTAAAAATCTTTTGACCGTAATTCTCTTGTATGATAGATTTAAAATAAAATTAACGAGGACTGCGTTTGACATGAAAAAATTAATATTGACTCTGCTCATCATTCTGGCAGGAGCCCTTTTCGGCCAGAACCTTTTTATCCTTGATTTTGAAAGCGATGGCATCGGTTCCTTCCCTGCTGGCTGGACATCAAGAGAAAAGCCCGAGATGGCCAAGGTTTACAAAATCAATGCTGAGGAAGGAAATAAATTCCTTCGAGGAGATGCAAAAGGTCTGAGCATCACCATCGCCTTCAGGCAAAAATGGGAACTCACCGCTTATCCTCTACTTCGCTGGCGTTGGCGAGCTCTTACTCTCCCAACGGGAAGTAACGAGAGAAAAAAATCCGGCAACGACGATGTCCTCGGAATGCATGTTATTTTTGGGGGCTGGCCCATTCCAAAGGTTATAAAATACATCTGGAGCGAGACTCTTCCAGTGGGAACTGAGCTCGAATCACCGTTCTCGAGCAAGACAAAAATGGTGGTGCTTCGCAGCGGAAAATCGCAACTCGGGGAATGGATCTACGAAGAAAGGGATGTGCTTGCCGACTACAAAAGGCTTTTTGGCGACGACAGCCAACCTGTGGCCAGAGGAATCGCTATCCTGACCGACTCAGATAATACCAAAAGTGAAGCAGTCGGCGACTACGATGATATCACAATCTCAGCTAAAAAGAATTAAAGTTGCCTTTGTCAATAAACATCAAAATCTTAACCAATCATAAGATTAAACAAATGACTCTCCTTGAGTCCGTCGATTGGCTCAGAGGGAAAAGATAGCGATTATCAGAATATTTGTTTTGCTGTAAGCTTCATGGCCAGAAAACTTTTTGGCCGTACAAGACTGGTTCTCGCTGAGTGTGGAACCGTTAACACAGACCAAGCAAAGAGCATATCGACCGAAGATTATGGATTTTGATACAACGAAAAATTGAAATGGCTGGAGCGGAACGTAAGCCGAATTCTGTTCCCGCTGGTGAAGCGGTGGCGGTTATTTGTCTAACTTCCTGATTGCTCAGGAAGATGAGCGACCTACCCGCCCACGGGACGGGCCATCCCATCATGGGCTTTTTTGGCCTTGCTCCGGATGGGGTTTACCTCGCTCCTGGTGTCACCATCAGGACGGTGAGCTCTTACCTCGCCTTTTCACCCTTACCCTGGGAGAAGCCTCTCTCAGGGCGGTATGTTTTCTGTGGCACTTTCCTCCGGTCGCCCGGAGTCGCTGTTAGCGACCATCCTGCCCTGTGGAGTCCGGACTTTCCTCCTCTTCATCTCCTTTCGGAGAAGAAGAGGCAACCGCCTCGTCCACTCCAGCCGTTATTTTTATGCCGTAATGCTCGAGCTTCTTGTAAAGATTGCTTCGCGGAGTGTCAATCTCTCTCGCCGTCTGAGAGATGTTCCACTTGTTTTCCTTGAGCTTGGCCAGGATGAAATCTCTTTCTGCTATCTCTCTGAACTCTTTCAGCGTTTTAATCTTCTCAACAGCAGGGAAAGCAACGGGCGTTTCGCCTCTCATGTATTCCGGCAAATGCTTTGTCTCGATTATATCTCCTTCAACCATGATAATCAATCTTTCAACCATGTTCTTCAGCTCCCGGACATTCCCTTTCCAAGAATATCTCATCATGGCCTGAAAGGTATCATCCAAGAATTTTTTGACTTTAAAATTATTCTCCTCGGCGAAGCTCTTGCAGAAGTATTCAACCAGGAGCGGGATATCTTCCTTCTTTTCCCTCAAAGAAGGGGAATAAATAGGAATAACGTTCAGGCGAAAATAAAGGTCTTCCCTGAATCTCCCCGCTTCTTTCTCCTCTTTTAAGTTCTTGTTGGTGGCGGCAATGACCCTGACATCAACCTTGTTGATTTTGCTCGAGCCGACTCTTTGAACTTCTCCTTCCTCGAGCACCCGAAGGACCTTGGACTGAGTCTTCAGGCTCATATCAGCAATCTCATCCAGAAAAATCGTGCCTTCATCAGCCAGCTCGAACTTCCCCATTTTTCTTTCCGTCGCTCCGGTAAAAGCCCCTTTCTCATGGCCAAAAAGCTCGCTCTCAATCAGCTCCTCAGGGATGGCAGCGCAATTCACCTGAACAAACTTTTCTCTCGTTCTCAAGCTATGGTCATGAACGGCTCTGGCGATGAGCTCCTTGCCCGTGCCGCTTTCGCCGTAGATGAGGACTGTGGCATTGGTTGGAGCCGTTTTCAGTATCTCCTGCCAGAGTCTCTTCATCGAGGGATGATTTCCTATCAGCTCATACCTCTTCTCGGCCCTCTTCCTCAAATCCAGGCATTCCCTTCTTAGCTTGTTCTGGTTCATAGCATTGCGGATGCTGAGCAGGACTCTCTCTCTCTGAAGAGGCTTTTCGAGAAAATCAAAAGCCCCGAGCTTTGTCGCTTCCACCGCAGTCTTGATCGTTCCATGGCCAGAGATCATGATCACCTCAGGGGAGTAGGGTCTTTTTTTCATCTCGGCCAGGACTTCGAGTCCGTCCCTTCCAGGAAGCTTTATATCCAAAAGAACTAAATCCAACCCAACCGTCTCCTCCACGACATCAAGAGCCTCTTCCCCATCCTCAGCCTCGAGGAAGCTGTAGCCCTCATACTCTAAAATCATCTTCAGGGATTTCCTGATGTTTTCCTCATCATCCACGACCAGGATTTTTGCCAGAGGCCGATCTTTCATTTTTCTCTCTTTCCTCGCATTTGAATTCTTATCTGTTTCAAATTTTAACATAAAAAAACTAATTTTTTCTAATTATTCTAAAAAATAGTTAGCATCTCCGTAACCTGAGAAAATGCGACATTCGCAAAACGGCCAACGTCATCGTTGTCGCCGTGAAAAAACCTGGTGAAGACATCGTCTTCAATCCTTCTCCTGATATAAAAATTGAAACTGGAGACACGCTTCTCGTTTTGGGGGACGAGGAGGCCATCACCAGCTTCGAAAATGATTATCTTTGTTTCGCGTCTTGAAATCTTTTGAATTGATTCACACTTTCTTTTTTTTAATAATATAATTATGGGCTGGCTCAAGACTTATAAAAATCTTAAACTCCCCATCCTATCTCTTTTAAGCTGTCTTCTGTTTCTGGCTGCGCTTATCCCTCAAGAAAAGGAACAAAGTAAATCTTTTGTTCTTGAAAACGGACTCAAGGTCTTTCTCTACGAAAGGCACACCCTGCCCTTGGTCAATCTCTCTTTTGCTGTGAACTTGGGCACAAAGGACGAATCGGACGAAACGAGCGGCCTTGTTCATCTTCTGGAGCACTGCATTCTCTTCAGGGGAACTGAAGCGAGAAGCGGCGCAGAGGTCGGGCAGGACATCCGCCGCCATGGAGCTTATTTCAACGCCCATACAGGTTTCGACCTTTCTCTCTTCGAGATATCCCTTCCTTCCGAATATACAGATTTTGCCTTGAAGAACCAGAAGGAAATTCTCTTTAACTTGAAGCTCACTCAGGAAGAGCTCGACGAGGAAAAAAATGTGATTCTTGAAGAGCTGAACCAGCTTCAAGATGACCCTTTAAAATATGGGACTTCCCTGCTCTACCAAAGCCTGTTTAAAGACCATCCTTATCAGAGGATGGCTGAAGGGAAAAGAGAAATCGTCGAAGCGGCGAGCGCAGAGCAGGTCGAAAAATTTTACCGTAAATTTTTTGTCCCTTCCAACTGTGCGCTGGCGGCTGTCGGCGACTTTAACCTGGAAGAGATGGAGAAAAAAGTCAGAGAAATCTTCGGCGAGCTCAAAGGCGAAAAAGTCTCTCCCCCGAATTATGAAAAAGTCATCTCGTTGAAGAAGCGCACGGAAATCGAGCAGGAGATGGATGTCAACTCAACCTACCTGATCATCGGTTTCATCGGCCCCGACTACAATCATCCCGACCTCAGCAGCGTGGACGTTCTGACAGAAGTCCTTGGCCGCGGTGTGAATCCGATGCTGAATATGCCTCTGCGGGGAAGAACGAATCTGGTTAATAACTTTTCCATGAGCTACAGCCCCTATAAATACGGAGGAGCGATTATCATCACCACGACCCTTGACCCAAAAAATATAAACATGGCCAAGAGAATGCTGTTTGGCTTTCTGAGAGAGACAGGCAGGATGCAGTACACAAAAACGGATTATTTGGGCGAAGAGCAATTCTACGCCCTCGACCACCTGCAAAGCGCAAAAAATCAAATCAAGTTCAGATTCCATCAAGCCTTTGAAAAAGGCCTTAACCTGGCGACTTCCCTGGCGATGGATATGCTCCTCAATGAAAAGCAGGAGGGGAGCAGCTATCTCGAGAGTATTCTTAAGGTCAGCTCCACAGATTTGAGGAAAGCAGCCAGCACTTATGTCAGCAAGGACCGTCTCGTCATCATCTCCATCCTGCCTAAAAAGAAAAAATAAGCGGATATTCAAAATGTCTGACTCGAGAGAATTTTTTTCAAAATTCAGGGCCATAATTTTGCTCCTGGCTGTTTTTTCTTTATTTCTCATCAGGGAAGCTTTTCCCTGGAAGAATGAGCCAGAGAAAAAAATTCTGGAAAACGGCCTCACTCTCATCTATCAGTTAGATAAATCATCGGCTCTGACAATCCTCCAAATCTGCATCAAAGGAGGCAAAGGAGCAGAGCCCTTGGAAAAGGGCGGACTTGCCCATCTTGCCACTCGTCTGGCTCTGGAGATTCCTGATGTGGGAAAAGCCCAGGATTTGATGAGTCAATCATCTATTGTCTATATGATGAGCAGAGGAGATTATTCACAGATCAATATCAACTGCTTATCCGAGAACCTTGAGAATACTTTAAAGATTGTTTCTGAAATCATGTTGAATCCTCTCTTGTCAGGAATCAGGATCGACAGAAACAAAGAGAGGATGCTCGACCAGAGAAAAGAGGAGGAAGACGACCTTTTCAAGGCAGGGCATAACGCGTTCCTAGAAAAAATATTTAAAGGGTCAAGCTATGGAGGCTCTGTCCTGGGCAATGAAGAATCTCTGAAGGCTATAAAAAAGAAAGATATTGAAGACTTCAGTCAGAGCTATTTTAAAGGCGGGAATATGATTGCCGTGGCCATCTCAGACCTTGAAAAAGAGCCTCTCTTCGAGGTCCTCAACAAGTATTTGACGCAATTTCCCCCTGGAAAGGCGCCGGAGTCAAAGCTGAGCCTGCTTTCTATCCCGGAAGAGAAAAAAATCGCTATCGAAAAAGACACCAAGCAATTCATGATTTGTGAAGCTTCTCCCCTACCCAAGGTTACGGCAAAAAATTACACGCTGGCCTGCCTGTTCGAAAATCTTCTAGGCAAGGGAGTCAATTCAAAGCTCTGGCCGTTGAGAGCCAAAGAGAACCTCGCCTATGATGTGAATTGCGTCGCCACCCAGATGAGGGATGGAGGAACTCTCGAAGCCTACCTGGAGACTGGCAAGGAAAAGAAAGAGATTGCCTTAGAAGCCTTAAAGAAGATTCTCGACGACCTTTTTGAGAAAGGAATTGCAGAAGAGGAACTGAAGGTGACAAAAATCAATCTCAAATCTTCCTTCCTGAGGAATAACGAGACAAAAGAGGCAAGGGCGAGCACCTTGTCCTTTTTCGAGGCCCAAGGGCTTGGCCTGGAATTTTTCAATTCCTTTTTCCCAGAAATAGACGCAGTCAGCCTCGAGGAAATCAACGCTTACATCAAAGAGGTTCTCAACCCTGAAAAAAGAATCGAAGTCATCGTCGGTCCAAAAAGCGAAGTTTAAAGGACCTTATAATACGCAGCTCCCTTCTTTTATTTTTTCAACTCGCTGCAGATCACAGAGGGAACCGAGCTCTATTTTTTGTTCTCAATCGGCGGCTGAAGCGAAGAAGGAATATTGGCCCCAGACATTGTGCTTACTTTTTTGGAGCTACGGAAAGAATTTTTTTGATAAGGCTTTCGTCCTGAGGAAGCTGGCCAACTTTGGGAAGCCTGGGAACGAGAAGAGCCCAATTGTAATCAATGGCAAACACTTTTTTGAAAAGAGGCAGGCTCTCCTCCACTTTTCCTGATGCTGCCATAGTCACTGCCGGCCAGAAAATCATCTCTGCATTTTCAGGATACATCTCCATGGCCGTCGTGTACGATTTCATGGCTTCCTCGACCTTATTTTCTGTCAGAAGCTCGTCTCCCCTATTCATATAGTTGTAGGCTTTATTAAGCCTGACCAGCCTTTTCAACTCCCCAACCGGGTCAGAGTTGTCTTCGACTCTCAAATCATAGACTCTGTCCTTCCACCAGACTCCCGAGCTTTTTCCCATGACGACGATGACGGCTGCCGATTGCTTTCCCCTGATATCTCCTCCTTCCCTCTGTGCAGCTTCCAGAGCAGCGAGGAGCCTGTCAACCAACTCTCCCTTTGTGTTCTCATAAGCCTGAGCCATGGCTTTCCAGACCGTGTTTTTGAGCATAAGGTTGGCCTGGCAGGAAAATCCATCTCCGATGAAGTGCCCGGCTTCAGGAATGCAATTTTTTCCGGTATGGGCTGCAACTCTTCCTTGAGCATCGACCATCGCCACCTGGCGAACTGATTCATTGACATCTGCCTTTAAAAGGGCGCTGAGGGTCTCTTCAGCGCTCTTCCCTGCCCTCATCAGCTCCAGCCCGAAAGGGCCGTAGGAAACCTCGACAAAGGATTGAGTCGCTATGGCCCCTACACCTGACTCTGCCCAGGGAACAACCGAACCGACAGAAAACCAGTGCGATTGAACGGCCACACCGAATTCTCCTGTGTTTTTATCAAAAGCAACTATCGAATAAGTATGGGCTTGCTTTGAACTCTCTCCGCTGATGACGAGAGATGAAGCGAAAAGAATCATTGCGATGAAAGTCTTGCATCTTTTCATTTATCTTCTCCTTTGTGTTATTTCTTTGTCTTGAATAGAGTCCAGGGATGCGATTTCATGTCCTTTAAAAATTTTTCCTGCCATCGATATTCGGGGTGCTTTTCGAAAAACTTCGAGGCAATAAAATCCTGGCCGCAGGGATGTCCCATTCTTGCCCAGAGCTTAAGGTCTTTGGCCAGCCTGGCCGTCGTCACCTTTCCCTGAACAGCGCCTCCTGGAAAATAAGGCGTCCAGATAAATTCCGGCAATCCCTTGGGGTCATCCTCGACATGGCCGCAGAGAACATTGCTGTTGGAGGCAACTGCTCCGGAGCTCATGTCAAAATGGTCTCCTTCAAACAGCTTGCCTTTCTCTGCGTTTATCTTTCCTTTGTTCTCCTCCATGAGTTTTTCCCAGCGCGCTTTCCGTATCAAGACCGAGAGGTTTGTATCCTTGGGATTAAAGGTCGTCTCTTCGGCGATGAGAGTCTCGTCGCTGGGGAAATTGGAGCCGACAAAATAGCCGTCCTTTGTGCGCCAGACTCTCTGGTTTTTAAGCCCGAGCTCGAGCCTGGCGATTTCGTTCGTCTTCAAGTCGCCGACAAGCCAGTCATTGGCATAAGCGCCGTTGTTGTCTGTGGACATGATTTTGACAAAGGCTTCGATGGAATCAGCATACTGGGCTGCCTTTCTGGCCCTCATGAATTCAGGAGTCCCATCCTCTTTAAATCCTTTGAACTGGGAGATGGTCGTCTCCGTGTAGAGAATGCCTGCGCTGTTCAGGACAAAATCATCGCCGCTGTGGATATAGCCGGGGAAGGAATCCATGAAGATTCGAAAGCCTTTTTCTGGTTCGATGTTAGCGATGACGTTCCATCTCTCGCCGACGATGTAATCCACCCAGGCATTGTGCCCGATGACAATCTGGCCGTCTTCCGTATAGCTGCCAGTGGCGATAAAGGCGCTGCAAAAGCTCGGGGCTTTATTATTTCCTGCCCCTGGTTTCGCCTTCTCCTCAAGATAAGGGGCATAATACATCGCCAGCTCGATCCAGCCGTTCAAAGCTGTGATATCGAACTTGTCATATTTTTTCTCCGGAAAGCAGGCATTCAATCCTTCAGCGATTCCCTCAATCTCTTCCTGATATTCTTTTTCAATTTTTGGCCAGAATAGATTCTCCGCTGCCTTACGGTAAAAATTCCAGTCACGGCTCGTGGCTTTTTCCAAGTAAAAAGAAAACATCTGGAGGGCATCGTCGATTTCCGGGGCGAGATGATAGCCCTGCTGAAACCCGATTTCCCTTGGTGCGCCTTTGAGGTGGACAAAAATCCAGCCGTTTTTATCCTCGCGGAATGAGTTCTTGAGCCGAGAGGATGTCTTTTCGATATTTTTAAGCTCGCGAAGCTTGATGTTCCTAAAGCAGACAGCGTCTGTATGGTCCTGGAGGACGATGTGCCCTTTTCTTTTTTTTGCAAAGTCGGGAATATCCTTGAACTTGCTCGCTGCGATGAGCCGAGCCATTTGAGGCGTATCCAATTCATATTCCAAAACCTTGACGCCATTCAGCCAGTGTTCGCCGTGATTGCCGACAAGGACAATCCGTGCTTGGTTAAATTCTCCAACCGGCTTGAGCTTTTTTCCTTGAGGGGCGATCAAATCATAAAGGGCTGCGGCTGTTCTGTTGGCGCCCTGCTTGGCGTCAGGATGCCTTTCATCATCAAGAATTTGGTATTCAAATCCCAGAGCCGCATTCTGGGGCGGATTGGAGACAGACATCTCTTCCGAGACGTTGTACTTGAGGCCGCTGTTTCCGCCGGGGCTTATTTTCCATTCGAAGCTCAACTCGAAGTCCTCGAACGACTCGACGCTCATGATGTCGCCGCCTTCAATCGGCTGCCCGTCTTTCTGAAGGGGGACATCCTTGTTCGGCACTTTTTTTATCGCTCCTTCCTCAATAATCCAGTGGCCTTCAGGAATTCCATCCCGACCGACTCCACGCCAGCCGTTGAATGTCTTTCCGTCAAAAAGAAGTCTCCAGCCTGCTGCTTGCTCTTCTTCTGAGAGAATATTGAGCTGTCCAGCAGAAGGAGCTGAGAGCTTGTTTTTCTCAGTCTGATTACAGGCCAGAAAAAGAACACCAAGAAGGACAACAGCGATAAAAGCAGATAACAATACTTTTTTTGCCATAGCTTGAATCTCCTTTTTTAGGGTATGATGTCAAAGCTTGCCCAAAGTTTCAATCAAAAAAAATAGCTCAGGCCACCTGTTTGGAAAACACGCAGGCTTTGCCCCAGCGATTTCTCGGAGGGGGAACAGCTCCGCTTTCCCCCTTCCGACGGTCGCCTCGATTCCATCGAGGCTCCCTGCCTCCCCT
>CAZGMN010000036.1:0-18282 GCA_964526905.1 uncultured Eubacteriales bacterium | reverse complement strand
CCTGCCGATAAGATGCTTCAGGTTCAACAAGATTTTAGCCTCGAGGTCTTTATTCCCTCGCGGCAGGTAATCCAGAAGCCTCAACGTCGAGTGTATTTTTTGATAAAGCTTTTCAATTTCTTCATATCTCACAAATTGCGGAATTTGTGCCTTATAAGATTTTTGGCTTAACTCATAAGCCACAAGCATGACGCTCTGAGCGAGGTTCAAGGAAGGAAAAAGAGGATTGGAAGGAATGGTGACCAGAAAACCGCATTCTTCAACCTCTTGATTGGTCAAACCGTTCTTTTCCCTGCCGAAGAGGATGGCGACCTTATTTGTCTTGGCCGCTTTGATGATTCTTTTTGAGGCTTCCTTGAGCGGGAAGAAAAGCCCTCTTTTCTTCCCGAATCTTCTTGTCGTGCCGATGACCAATTGTTTATCTCTGACCGCCTCCTTGAACCCTGAATAGACTTTCGCCCGTCCGAGGATATCGATTCCACGGCAGGCCATGGATTTTGCTTCATCATTTTGAAAATCCGGTGGATTGACGAGCTCGAGCCTTTTAAAGCCCATGTTTTTCATGGCCCTTGCCGAAGCACCGATATTGCCCGCCTCCTTGGGCTCGACAAGAATAAAATAAACGTTGTCTTTCCAGGATTTCATGGTTCCAGGCTCAGCCTTTTCATCAGCATCGTTCCATAAGAGCCGCGGGGAAGGAAGAAGGAAAGGGTCACCTTCATTTTTCCCTGATGGAGCTCGTCCTTTCCTCTATCGCTGCTTTGAATCTCATCGGGGATGATGACGGCCCTTCTCTTGAAAGATTTGAAGTAAACCCTAGTCAAGATCGGAATGAGCTTGTTTTAAGATTTCTTTCTTTCAATATCTCTTGATGGAGTGAACGTATTGAGTCATCCGGGAATTCCATCTTTGCAGAAGAAGTGGGAATCTCAAGGTTCTTCAAATAAATAAAGGAATCTTCATCGAGCCTTCTCCAGAAAAGATAGCTTCCCTCAACACCCTCTATTTCTTCAAAAACTTTTACCCTCTGCTTGATCAGCCTCCTCAGGACTTCATTCCAGAGGTGGGACTGAAAAGAGGAATAAAGCATGGATATTTCCTCTTCCGGAATCAGGTGAAGCGCCCCTCGAAAATCCTTTGGCTGATTTATTAAAAGTCTGAATATTCTCTTTTCGAGGGGATATTTCGCCAGACTCAGGCAGGTCTTCCAATCACTCCAATTTTCAAAAAGGGCTTCTCTGCTCTGCCTGTCTTTTTTCCTCATATCAGGGTAGATGGATGCTAAAAAAACTTGGAGGGCTCCGTTCCAATGTCCTTTGAGAATCTTCTCGGCAAAGAATCCCCTCTCCGGGCTGTAGCTTCTGAATCTCTGGGCGTCAAAAAAATTCGGGAATCCAAATTTCTTTGTCTCTTCAATGTTTTTCTCGATGCGCTCCAAATCTTGAAGATTTCTTAATGTCACCTTAAAGGAATTTCCTCTGATAAGGTTCGGGCTCATGCGGCGTTCCATGAATCCTTTTGATACCAAAGAATAGTCTTTTCCCTGCTTGCTGAAATCTCTTCTATCCTTGATGGTGATGAATTGAGAGGTCAGCCCGTGCTTATCCTTTTTCCCGCCGTAGGAAAACTTTTTGAAAGGAACGGAGAGAGAATGGGATAAAGAATAAAGGAGGTCGAGGGTCGTCCAGTTGCTTTTCTGAAGAAGATAAACCCGGTAGCCGCCTTTGTCGCCGAGGGGCAGGTCTGCTTTTTCCTCAACAATGAAGTCTTCGGGAATAGATTTAATCATGCCTCAATTATGGCAGAATGCAGGAAAAAAGTCATAGCCAAGACTTCAGACATGAGGTCTCATGCTTAATTGCTAATAAAGTTATTATCTTGAAAGGTGGCGCAGATGCTTGTGCCCTTGAAATATTCTTAAAAACTTCGCCCGCTGAACTGTCTTTAAGATGATTTCTTCTGCCTCAGCTTGCTCTTCTTGAAGCCGTAGAGGAAATAGATGCACATGCCGAGCACAAGCCAGCCGCCGAAGCGTATCCAGGTGACCCAGGGCAATCCGAGAATCAGGTAGATGCAGGCAAGAATGCCGAGGATGGGCAGAAAAGGCACAAGCGGAGTCTTGAAGGCACGCGGCCTTTCCGGATCGGTTTTGCGGAGAATCAAGATGCCGATGCAGACCAGGATGAAAGCAAACAGGGTCCCGATATTCGTCAGATCCACCATTTCGTCGATGCTGGTGAACATCGCCGTCACTCCCACAGCGACGCCCGTCAAGATGGTGGTCACATGGGGAGTACGGAATTTGGGATGAACTTTGGCAAAGCTTTTGGGAAGAAGCCCGTCGCGGGCCATGGAAAAGAAAATGCGCGGCTGACCGAGCTGGAAGACAAGCAGCACCGCCGTATGGGCCACGACCGAGCCAAAGGCCACGATTCCCACGACGAGATTCCCCCATTTCTCTATGTTCGCATACTGAAGGGCGAGAGTCAGGGGTTCAGCCTGTTGCGTGGCAAGCGTCTGAACAAGTGCCTTATAGGGAATGATTCCTGTGAAGACAGCCGCGACAACAATGTAGACAATGGTGCAGATGATCAGCGAGCCGATAATACCGATGGGCATATCCCGCTTGGGATCGCGGACTTCTTCAGCCACAGTCGAAACAGCATCAAAGCCGATGTAGGCAAAAAAGACAATCGCCGCCCCGGCCTGGATTCCAGCCCAGCCGTTGGGCGCAAACGGGGTCCAGTTCTGTGGCTTGACGTATTTCAAGCCCACCAAGACAAAGAAGGTGAGAACAATCAGCTTAATGATGACCATGACGGCGTTTGAGGTTGCGCTCTCCTTTATCCCTATAACAAGGATGATGGTCAGCAACGCGACTATGGAGAAAGCCAGTATATTAAAGACAATGGGGACGCCAAAAATGTGAGGCGCTCTTTCAAACAACCCTGGGATTTTTGCCGCAGTTCGATAATCAGTGGAAAGCCAATCGGGGATGGTTATCCCGAATCCTGAGACAAAGGTCTTGAAGTAGTTTGCCCAGCTGATGGCCACTGCTACATTTCCCACCGCGTACTCGATGATCAAGTCCCAGCCGATGATCCAGGCGACGAGCTCGCCAAGCGTGCTGTAAGAATATGTATAGGCGCTTCCAGATATGGGGACCATGGCTGCAAATTCAGCGTAGCAAAGAGCAGCGAACCCGCAGGCGATTCCGGTAATGACAAAAGAAAGGATGAGAGCCGGGCCTGCACCGGGCCGGACAAGATCTCCGGCAGCTGCCGTTCCAATCGTGGCGAAGATGCCGGCACCGATGATGGCTCCGATGCCGAGCAAGATGACATGGACAGGACCGAGAGCCCTCTTGAGCTTGTGCTCTTCGACTTCCCCCTCTCTTAAGATATCATCCAGGTTTTTTCTTCTTAAAAGTTGTTTCAGCATTCAGAAACCATATTTTTGGGAAGACAATACTTAATTTTTTGGGATTAAGTATTGTGTCCTGTAATTTTTAACTAATTTGAATTGCCATGATAAAAAGAGGTTGGATTAATGTCAAGCTCCTCATTATTTAAAAAATTCATGATGGAGGGCATGAATCGCCTTCTCCGTATCATTCCTATTAATGATAAAGTAAGAAGCAACTTCTGAAGCGCCGCTGGAGATCATCTTGACATTGACCTTCGCCTTTGAGATTGAAGAAAAAATCTTGGCCGCCAAGCCTTTCCTCATCAACAGTCCTTCTCCGACTGCCGCAATAAGCGCGATATCCTCATCCAAAACCACTCGCCCGATGACCCCGCCTCTCATCTCTTTCAGGGCTTCAAAGCTGAGGCTGGCATCTTTTTTATCGAGAAGAAGATTGATACACGTCTGAGAGGTGATAATAGAGTAAATATTGATGCCGCTCAAGGACAGTCTATGTCCAATCTGACCGATGATCCCTGGCTTATACCCGACACCAGGGCCATGGATTCTGAGCATGGCAATCTGTTTATTGAAGGTGATGCTTTTGATGATGTCTTTTTTGACGCAGCGAACAGGCGAGATTTCTGTCCCAGGACTTTTGGGGTCGAGAAGGTTTTTAATGCGCACAGATGTCCTCAAGCCGAGAAGAGGTTCAAAAGTCCTGGGATGCAGAATCTTTGCGCCGAAATAGGAGAGCTCGGCAGCTTCCTCATAAGATAACCGGTCAATCTTGGCTGCACTCTTGACGAGCTTCGGGTCGGCGCTCATGAATCCATCTACATCCTTCCAGATTTCAAGTGCATCAGCCTTGAGGCCGCAGGCGATAACAGCCGCGCTATAGTCGGAGCCATTCCTTCCAAAAGTGGAAATTTTTCCCTCTGGAGTGCAGCCGAAGAAACCTGTGATCACAGGAATGGTTTTGCCTTTAACAAGGGATCGGGCGATGGGCTTGAATTTTTTCTTGAATTCCCTGAGATTGACAGTGGCATTCTCAAGGTTGTTGTCTGTGATGAGCCCGATCTGATCGCTTTCCATCGGCTGAGAGTCAAGGCCCATGCTTCTCAGTTTTGCAGAAAGAACAAGGGCGGACAGCCGTTCGCCGAAGCTCAGCACATGGGAACGAATGGCTGGAAAGATTTCTCCCGTATAGGCAACGCCGTAGAGGAGCCTTTTCACCTTTTTGAGCTTCTCTTCGATATTTTGAGATGTTTCTTTTTCTATCTTCTCGTCCTTGACCATTTTTTCCGCAAGGGAAAGATGAATGTTCCTGAGGGTCTGGATAGAGGCAGATATATTTTTTTCACTTTTCTTTGCTTTGGCGATGCTTTCGAATAGGAAGTCAGTGATACCAGATATGGCGGAGACAACGACTACTGGAGCCTTCCTTTCGGCTTGAATAATTCCTGCCACTCTGGCAAAGCTCCGCTCATCCTTTAAGCATCCTCCTCCAAATTTCATGACCTTCATCTTCGATTGACTCCCTTTGTGAACTGAATTAGCCGATGAGATTTTTCCTCAAGACAAACTCTGCGCTCAGGATACAGGTTCCGGCCGCACCGCGGACCAAATTGTGAACAAGCAGAAATAAATTGATATTGCGGGCTTTCTCGCGGATTCTGCCGATAGTCACTGCCATGCCTCTGGCGCGTTCAGGCCATCCGGCATGGACATCCAGGACAGGTTGCGGCCGGTCCTCCTCATTCATCACAATTAACGGACATTCAGGAGCCGTGG
The DNA here is from genome assembly GCA_964526905.1 of uncultured Eubacteriales bacterium. Taxonomy (GTDB): domain Bacteria; phylum Acidobacteriota; class Aminicenantia; order Aminicenantales; family Aminicenantaceae; genus CAZGMN01. The sequence goes on along the minus strand of CAZGMN010000036.1, from coordinate 13,083 downwards.
GGAGCCTCATTTCTTGAGGAGCTCCTTTGAAGGCCGATAGCGCTTTCGCCACATTCCTGACCTCAACGTTCTCTTTGAGTTCGATGACAACGCTCATCAGATGTCCTTCGCGGACAGGAACGCGGCAGCAACTGGCGTTGATTGGAACATCATTAGGAATAATTTTCTTCTTCTCGATTCTTCCCAGAATTTTTTTTGATTCTCTTTCAATTTTTTGTTCCTCATCTTTAATAAAAGGAATGATGTTGGCCTCGATCTCCATGGCCGGCAGGCCTCTTCGGCCAGCCCCGGATATCGATTGATAGGTCGTGACTGTCGCTGAGCGAATCCCGAATCTCTCAAGCGGCTTCAAGACCATTACCAGTCCTGAAGTGGAGCAGTTGGAGTTAGTGACAATAAATCCCTTGTATCGCCTGAGCTGCTGACGGACAATCTCAAGATGGTCAGGGTTTATCTCTGGAATCAGGATAGGGACATCTTCATCCCAGCGGTGGCTGCTGGCATTGGAAAAGACGAAAATGCCCTGAGAACGCAGAAAGCGCTCTATTGGCTCTGCCAGGAATGAAGGCAAAGCGCTGAAGACAATTTTTGGTTCGCATTGTAAAAGGTATTTAGGCCGTGTTTCTAGCACTTCCATTTCTTTAGCCATCTCTGGAATATCGCCCCCTACCGCCCAATTCATGGCCTGCTTATATTTTTTCCCTGCAGACCGACTGGATGAAGTTAAGGCAACCAGCTCAAAGCAGGGGTGGTTGTCGAGCATCCGGACAAATTGCTGGCCGATAAGGCCAGTGCATCCCATGACTGCAACTCTTATTCGTCTCATGTTCTATTCCTCCTTGCCTCTGCGCCTTTGCCTCGGCTAATTTTATCGATGTCCATCCGGACCTTTACGATTTGGGGAAGGTCTCCGCAGATACTCATCACGTCGTCGATGATGACCAGCATTCCCTCAATGCCCTCGAGCAGAAGAGCTTTCATTGCATCCTCAATCAGCGCTGGATTCTTGTCTTTGATGGCATTGCCCAGGGCGGTGGCCGCAGCGTCGGCAAGGCAAACATTGGGAGAGATGACAGTCGCCGCATCTGCCTGGCCGAAGCTTAAAGAATGGCCGATAGTCCCGGATGAAGTGCAAATGCCGATGATTCCTGGCCGCGGCTGAAACTTGAGGCCGATATTCTTAATTTTCGCCGGGCCTGAAAATATTCCCACCGTCACTGGACGAGAAAGAGCCATGGCGATGTCACCGCCGTTGTCGACGATGGCCTGGGCGGCGCCGGCTCTGACCATGGCTCTAAGGGCAAACTCCGCAATGGCTCCGGCGACTGCAGCCATTGGCCCAACTCCAACTTTCGCAGAAGCTTCTGCCATACGGCGGACTATCTCCGGTGCGTCCAGAGCAACGGGGCAAGGTTCAAGAGTTGTTTGAAAAAGAGGAAATTCCTGAATGTAATTTTCAAGAAACCTTCTTTGACGAATGATTTCGGCTTCGGCCACTGGAATGAAATTTTCAGCGGCGATAATCGTGGCCATTGTTTCTTTAATCCTGAATTCCTTTCTTTTCATTTCTTGCATTTTTATCAATGTGGATTGCTCTTACCGGGCAGATATCAGAGCAGAGACCGCAGCCATCACAGGCATGGCTTATGAGCCGAATATCCCAGTCTTTATCCCTTTGGAATAACTCTTTGGGACAGATGGAGAGGCAGAGGCCGCAAAGAATGCATCTTGTCCTCTCCCAGGATATCTTCTCGTTTTCCGGAATAGAGGGGAGGTCGATATTTTCTTGTTTTAGGCGGGATGATTTGAGATCGAGCGGTTTCAGGTCGGCTTTCAGAGGCAGATTCTCGACTGCCTCGGTCAGCTTGAATTCTCCTTTTTCAATCCACCTCTTTAAATCATCGGCAATTTTTTTGGCCATAGAATAGCTCGAAAGGGGGGAGGTCCGAACCGGCTTGCCGTTGATTTCTATGCACCCGGACTTAAGCTCGGCATAGCTCACTTTTTTCACGGCAGGCCTGCTTCGAGAAGGAACACTGTAGTCCAGCACTTCTGTAAATATTTCTTCGTCACCAATACCAGCATTCTTAGCAATCTCAGGATTAAGGACAGGAATGGGCACGCCAATCCCGATATACAAGGTGCATCCATAGCCCTTGAATGTGGCGGCTCGAATATACTGAGCAGACATATTCTTCAGGTTGCCCTGGACCATTAAAGTGCCAAACGTGTTTTGAGGATTGTGCTGAGTGCCGCTGCCCGTGATATATCCCTGACTTCCTCCGATGAAAATTCTTGTGCCGATGCCGATGGTTCTGTATTCAGGGTCATTCATCAGTGGAGAAAGCTCACCCGCGCCGGAGAAAGTCGCATTTCCGTAATTGGGGAGGAGCTTGCCCATGTAGGTATAAAGGATTTTCTGGCTCGAATTGGTGGCCGCGTTATATCTCTGGTAGGCATTGCGGGGATTGGACATCAAGGCGAAGTTCAGATCATTCAGGTTTATTTGAGTGAGGATTCTTTTGCGGGGATAGCAGTCTGTGCCGTAGGCGACCGCCCTCAGGACAATGGTTTTTCCCTCGAGCAGGTCTTCGATGACATGAGCGCCCCCGTACTCCATTCCTCTCATCCTGGAAATCTGGGTGGCGCCGAGAAAGGCATCGACAGCCGCAACACCTGTATAGGCTTCGACATCGTTGAGCCAGACCCTTGTCATCTTGATCGGAGGCTCAGAATGGCCGAAATTCAGCCAGACGCCTGACGAACACATGGCACCGAAGGTTCCGGTGGTTACAACATCGACCTCTTCCGCCGCACGCCCGGGCCCGAACTTTCGGACAATTTTAGTCATCTCATCAGCCCGGACAACTCTGACCGTTCCTTTTTTGATTTTTTTATTGATATCAACGATTGTCTTAGACATTTTTAACCTCTTTTTTAATAATTGGGATGAATAGAAAAAGGCTTGGCTTTATTTTATTTTGGGATTTCCCGAATACCTGCCTTTCCTGGGGAAGGCTCTGTATTCGGGTTTCACATTATCATACAGCTTAGAAGCCGCATGAAGGGGATGGATGGAAGAATGGTGTTTCGGAAATCTTTTTCCTGAACTGTTTTTTTAAAACTTTCGCAACTCATTTTTTCTTTTTATATAACAAAAAGAAGTTGAAGTCAAATAGAATTCCTTTTTGAATCGCGGGCTGAATCTTCCCATCTCTTATCGAACTCCTTCATCTCCTCTGGTTGAGTTCTCCCTGAGATGAGAGAGTCGATGATAAGATTCCTCTTATTTCCTATGAGCTGCGGCGGCAGCAGTTCATATTTATGAGGACCGAATCTCATCAGGGCATTCAAATGGATTCCGGCTTTGTGGGCAAATCCGTTGGCAGGATTGGTCATCAGATGGGGAGGCATCTCGATACGGCATATTCGAGAAACATAATTTTCAGCTTGAGTCAAAAGGGCCAGGTTGTATTTTCTGGTCAATTCCGGGCTCAATACATAAAGATTCAAGAGGAGTGAACTGAGAGGAGTAATCCCCGTCCTCTCTCCAATTCCCAGGAGAGACGTGCTGACCCAATTCGCCCCTGATTGGAGGGCGACAATAGCATTGCTGACTGCATGGCCGAGGTCATTATGGAAGTGGACCTCGATGTCCAGGGAGAATTGTCTTCGCAGCTCTTTTATCCTTTTCGAGACTTCCCAGTTCATAGCCTTGCCTAGCGTATCGGCGGCGCTTATTCTTTCAGCCTCGAGCGATTCCGCCAGTCTGTAGACCTCAAAACTCCGGTCCAAAGGCTGGTTGAAATAATCCTCCACTCCGACTCTCACTTCCAAGGAATTTTTCTTGGCCATCTCGATATTCTGGCAGAGCCTTTTTCCATATTCCTGATAAGTTACGTTCATGCCGGTCAGCCTCTCCGGGTCAACTGTGCAGAGGATATTGATTCCATCCGCGGCGCTTTCCACGGCCTTCCGCACGTCCCGTTCATGATTTCTTATGTGGCAGAGAATCCGGGCAGATTTTTCTTTTCGAGATTTTATGAGGGCCAGGACCATCTCCTGAATTTCATTCCTGACCGGATTCCCAACCTCGACATAATCGAGGCCGATATCTTTCAGATAAGAGAAAATTCTTCTCTGTTCAGAAAGAGAGAAATTCGCCTTGGCGAATTGGAATCCCTCGCGAAGTGTAGAGTCAATGATCCCTTTGAAGTTCTTAAAAATCAGCCTCTGTTCGTGCATGATGATTGTTCGGAGCCTTTGTGACACAAGCCCATGTCATTAAATTCCTGGCAGCCGCATCAGGCAATAATCTCCCAAACCCTGGGAGCTGCCGATGTGAGCTCGCTCCTTTAGGCTCTGGAATTCTAAGCTATGATTGACCTCCCTCGCTTCGAATCCTTCCGTTATCGAACGGAGGATGGTTGATGCTTCTCTGGCTCAAGCTCTCCTCTTATTCTTCCCAATCTTCTTCGCTCTCCTCAACCTCTGGAGCTTCACTCAGGATCAAGCCTTTTCCGTTGACACTTTCAACGACCAGCAGGGCTTGACATTCTGGGCAGGTGAGAATTTCTGTTTCCTCAACCTTTCTTCCAGACAAAATAAATGCCGCACATAGGGGGCAATTTCCTTTCGATGAGCTTTCTATTCTTTCTATCGCCATCTCATTCTCCCTTGTTGGTTTTCGTCATTGAAGAATTATAAAGGGATATTCACTAATGTCAAATTTTTATAAATAATTTACAATTTTCTAATTTTATGTTAAATTTTTAACATGCTGACCGTTCCTGAAATTGTGGGGAAGGTCGTTAAGAAATCCGCTTTCCTGGATGAAGCCTTGGCTTTGGGGATTCTCAACATCTCGGCCTTGGCCCGTTTGATAAAGCCGGAAGTGGAAAGAGAGGCCATGAAGAAAATTCAGGAAGGGGCGGTGATTGCCGCTTTGAATCGCCTCTCTCAGAAAATTGAAAAAAAGGCAAAGAATCAGAGAAAAATCTTCAGAAGCGCGCCCGATTTAATCGTCCGCTCCAACTTGATGGAGATGACTTATTTCAACTCAAAGTCTCTCGTTCTAAGGCAGAAAAAATTACTGGAGGAAATGAGCGGGAGGCATAACTATTTTCTCACTTTCACTCAGGGAATCAACGAGACGACAATCATCGCCTCTAAGGAGTTGAAGAAGAAAGTCCTGGCCGCATTCAAAGAAGAAAAATTGTCTGCCCAGATTGAGAACCTCTCCTCGGTCACCGTGCTTCTGCCTCAAGGAACGTCTTTGATACCCGGCGTTTACAGCTACATCCTCAAGGCTCTGGCCTGGGAAGGAATCAATGTGGTCGAGGTCGTCTCGACTTTGAATGAATTCACCATCGTCCTCGATGATAGAAACATCGATTCCTCCTTCTCTATCATCAAGCGTTTGTTTTAATACAAACGCATCAAGCGCTCTTGCATTCTCGCTGCAAGCACGAGCACCGCGGCAATCTCATCAATAAAAAGATTGCTTTGTTCCACTCGCAGTGCAACTAAACCTTACTGGAAAAAGTCCCGTCTAACAGGTTAAGGAGAAGAGCCATAGAGTATATAATAGAGGCACCAAATGTAGAAAAGCCCAGGCTGAGGATGGACGAAGAGAGCATCATTCGACAGTGTCAGGAGGGCGACCTCCTCGCTTACCGTGCAATCTATGAACGTTATGAGCAGCCGCTCCTTCGCACAGCTCTTCGCCTCTTGGGCCAGAAGCAGGACGCGGAAGATGCTGTCCAGGAGGCATTCTTGAAGCTCTATCGGAGTATCAATAACTTTAAGAGAGGCTCAAAGTTGAGCACCTATCTTTTCCGCATCCTGCTGAATTCCTGCTTTGATATCCTCAGAACAAGAAACCGTGCCGAGTTCGCGGACACGGAAACGGAGAATCTGCCCTATTATTCGCCGCACGAGAGCCGCTTTAATATCGAGCGCGCGATTGATGAGCTTCCGCACCAGATGAGAATCTGCTTTATCCTTTTTGCAGTCGAGGAGTTCGGGCAGGAAGAGATTGCTCAAATCCTGGATAAAAGCCTGGGCACAGTCAAGGCCACTATCCACCGGGCAAAAGCCAGACTGCGCTCTTTGCTCTCCGATTCTGTGATGGAGGTGAAAGCATGAGCTGCAATAAACTTAAAAAATATGAGCTCGGTAAAATCAGCTCTGCCAAATTCGAGCGTCATGCAAGAGAATGTGCCATTTGCCAGGAGAAGATTCGCCAAGACGTGCAGCTGATGTCCATGGCAAAGTCGTTGCAAGAGGAACCGATATATGCTCCTCAGCTCTGGGGCAGGATTGAGGAAAGCCTGCACAAAGAGAAAGAAGAAGAGAAAGAGAGAGAAAGGCTACAAGGCGAAGGCGACATGTCTGCGGCTGGCGCCATTCGCGGCCGCGCCTTCCGCTTCAAATTTTTTCCCCTTCTGCCTGCTGCGGCTGCCATCCTCGTGGCCGCAGGCCTTGGCATTTATTTCGGCTTTAAAACTCTGTCCACTCCTCCTTCTTCTGGATTGCTGGAACGACAGGCTCTGGCAAAGATTGAGAAGATAGAACGCGAGCATATGAAGGCTATCGAAGAGCTCGAGAAAAAGGCTCTTCCCCGGATGGCCAGCCTTGACCAGGAGATGATGCTCCTCTACAGAGACAAGCTGGAGACCATCAATTCCCAGATTGAGCGCTGCAAAGAGGCGCTTGCCTCAAATCCGGCTAACGCTCATATCCGGCACTACTTGCTGGCTGCTCTCCAGGACAAGAAGGGAACGCTGGCCGAGCTTTTAAGCTATAAACAAGAAAAATCCATGTAATCAAAAAATACAAAAAATGGAGGAATAAAAAATGCCAACAAGAATAAGAAAAAAAGCTCAAAGAATAACCATTGTCGGGCTTATGACCCTCTGCATGGCTATTTTCTTTTTCTGCCTCAACCTCAACGTCCGCGCTTCGGATGGCATAAATTCCAAGTACACTCAATCCAAGACTTTCAAAGAAGCTACTGATTCAGCGCCTGGAAAGACTCTCCATATTGACGATACCCGCGCCGACCTGACCATTACCGGCTCTAACGAAAACAGAATTTCCGTCCAGGCGGTTGTTGAAGTCGGAAACGGTGATGAGGATGAGCTCAAAATATTCCTGGCAGAGACAAAACTTATTCTTGAGCCATACGGAGGTGGTTTCCGGGTCAGGCTCCGTTCCCCATGGGATGAGTTTCAGGAGAGGACGACAATCACCATCAACCGCACCTTGCGCAGGCTTTTTCGAGACCGTTTTTCCTATTCAGCCAAGCTCAATATCACAGTGCCGGCACAGCAATCTCTCGACGTCGATAACAGCTACGGCGATGTCCTGATCAAAGGTGTTACGGGCAGGATCGAAGTCAGAAATCAGTCGGGTGAGGTGAGAGTTGAGGGTTGCGGGGGAGAGCTCGAACTCCAGAACAGCTACTCTCTGGTCAGCATTTCTGATTTTAAAGGCCCTGTTGACGTCAGAAATACGAGCGGCGGGGTTTACCTGAGGAATATCGGCGGCAATGCAAGGGTCTATAGCAGCTACAAGCCGGTGGAATTCAAGCAGATTGGAGGAACACTGACCATAAGCACCCAAAGCGCCTTTGTTAACGGAAGCGATGTCCAAGGAGACTGCGATATCACCTCGTCCTACAAAGAGATCGATGTCAGAGGCATTCAGGGAAGGCTCAAAGTCAGCGGCCAGAGCTCGATAGTCTTTGTCGACGGCGTCAAGAAGGATGCGGTTATCGAAAGCAGCTATAAAGCCGTGAAGGTGACGAATGTCGGCGCCGGCTTGAGAATCTTGAGCCAATCGTCTCCGGTTATGGTTCAGGAAGTTGGCGCCGATACCTATGTGCGCAGCTCCTACAAAGATATCGATGTTTCTCGAATCCACGGTTCTGTAGAGATTGACGGCTCTTCTTCCCTTGTCTCTGTCCGCGATATCGACGGCAATGCGACAGTGACTTCTTCTTACAAGGGCGTCACCGCTTCCAATATCGGCGGGACATTGGATGTGCGCTCCAGCTCAGGAAGCGTCACGGCGACAGATGTCAAGAAGAGCGCGACAATCGTCACTTCTTATCAACCTGTTGAGCTGAGGAAGATTGGCGGCGACCTGAGGGTCGATGCCAGTTCTTCCAGCGTCCTGGCCGAGGATATAGGCGGCAATGTCGACGTCACAAATTCTTACAAGTATGTGATTCTGAGGCAGACATCGGGCTCGGTCGTCGTCCGCGGAAGCTCAAGCCCGATCGAAGTGAGCCAGGTCAAGAGCCTTCCCCAGGGCAGCCGGATCGAGCTGATCACCACCTATAAGCCGGTTGTTGTGGAGATTCCTGCTGATGCGGACGTGGCCATCTCTGCTTCCACCCAATACGGACAGATTCGCTCTGATTTCCCGGTTTATCTTTTGGATAAAGGAACCAAAAGCATCAAGGTGGAGCTGGGCAAGGCAAGCATCACTGTCCGCATCGAGACGAGCGGCAATATCACCATAAGAAAAAAATAAAATCTCCCTCTCGCGGATGATTGGCTCAGAAAATCCGCTGTCATGACGCTGGCTTATTTGAAGGCAGAGTTGAAGTCTTATAGACCATAACTTCGATGGGAGCCTTTTCCTGCCTATTTTTTTTAGAAATAAACCTTAATCGTCACCACGGAATTCTTCTTGGTTTTTAGATTCACAACATTCTTGTCGAAGAAAACAGGCGTTCCATCCTCTTCAAGGAAATTGGATAATACAACTTTTCTGCAAGCGCGGGGCAGAGTGAGCACAGCCTGAGAATCCTCACCCTTAGCCTCATACCATTGCAGAATCCAGGCGTCTGAATCCTCGGCCTTCTTCACAGTCGTCAGCACAAGGTTTGAGGGCTCGAGCTTGATGAAGGAATGGGCCTCAGGCAGGCTGCCTTTATGAGCCTCATTCTTGAATGGAAGAAGGGGATAGTTGAACTCGTATCCTCGCTGGACGGTCATTGCCTCTTTCCATGTCCCCTTATGTGGATAAAGTGCATATTCGATGGAATGCTTTCCCCTATCTGCAGTCGGGTCCGGCCAGTTCGGAGAGCGAAGCAGAGAGAGTCTGATGATATTTCCTTTGATGTCGTGTCCGTATTTGGAGTTGTTGAGCAGGCTCACTCCATATCCGCCCTCAAAAAGGTCTGCCCAGCGGGCTGCAGCAACCTCGAATTTTGCTTTTTCCCAGGAAGTATTCATCAAGGTCGAGCGCTGGATGGAGCCAAAGGGAATTTCGTAGTTGGCAAAAGTGTTGTTAACCGTGACCGGGAAGGCGACTTTGAGCATGGTGTGCTCTTCCCACCAGTCAACATCTGTCTTGAAGTCGATGCGGTCCAGCCCGCTGTAGAGGGCAATATCCTGGGTGAAGAAAGTCGTGGGAAAGTCTTCTGTCGGAAAATCCTTCTTCACTCCTGGCTTGAGATAGTCACGGCAAAGCCTGAGGATGACTCTCACCGGCCCTGTCTCCACGATTTCAATTTTTCTCAAGGTCGAAGGGAATTTTTTGCCTGTGAGCCCGATGTTCCAGGCGTCCCACTGGGCAGGCAGGTCTTCAAGGAGCTGGAGCTCATTGCCCGGACCGCTCAAGATTTCTTTTCCATTTCTCTTGTCGATGATGCTTTTAATCCAGCCTGATTCAGAATCGACCGTGACTTTGAAGAATTCGTTCTCCACCACGCCTTGAGAAATCCTTATATTCGCATTCTTCGCCACAGGCTTCTGCTTTTTAAGAACGTAAGTCTTGTATCCAAGCGCAGGGATATTTTCGGCGACAAACAGAATCTCCCGCGTATACATTCTCGCCGGCTCAATCTGAGAGGCAATCTCCTTTCCTTGCAAATCAAACACAGCATACTCGTTCATGTCTGCCTCAGGGAGTTTCAGCTTCACTACATCTGTTCTTTCCCAGGAAAGTGGATTGAAGATGGATATAGGCACCCCGTCCTTGACCTTTGAAGTGTCGATATTCTTGGAGATGAATTCCAGCGCCTTCCTCAGCTCATAATTTCCAATTGCCTGGGCGTCCTGATATTCTTCGGCAGAGTCGATATAGACCTCCCTGATGCTCGAGCCAGGCAGGATGTCATGGAATTGGTTGAAGAGCGCAATCCTCCAGGCCTCTTCGAGCTGGGCATTCCTGGACTCTGCGCCGAGGGTTGTGGCGATTGTCGAGAATTTCTCGACATTGGTCAGCAGAACCTCGCTCGAGCGATTGAACTTTTTGTTCTTTGCTTGAGTCGTATATGTTCCCCTGTGGTATTCAAGGTAAAGCTCATCCTTCCATGTCGGCACTGAAGAGAGGTCCTGCTTCCTTATCCAATCGAGGTATTGGGAAGAAGTCCCGTATTCGATCAAAGGGTAGATGTCGAGCGACTTGAGATGCTCGATGCGGTCAAGCATCTCCAGCGAAGGGCCTCCTCCGTGGTCGCCGACGCCGAAGAGAATCATCATCTTGGTCATGCCGGTGTTGGCTTCAAACTGGCGCATCCAATCCACAAGCTGGAAAGGGTCCTCGACAGTGTTCACATAGTCAAAAGGAAAGTAGGCGAGGATGCGGGAGCCGTCAGGCCCTTCCCACCAGAAAAGCCTATAAGGAAAAACATTTGTGTCATTCCAGCCGATCTTCTGGGTGATGAAGGCGGTGATGCCTGCGTTTATATAAAACTGAGGCATGTTCCAGTTATATCCGAATGAATCAGGATTCCAGCCGATTTTGATCTCAATTCCGAATTTCTGAAGGAAATAGCGCTTGGCGTAGAGAAGATGCCTCATCCAGCTCTCGCCGCTGGGCAAATTGCAGTCAGGCTCGATCCACATTCCTCCGATGAGCTCCCAGCGTCCCTCCTTCACCCGCTCTTGAATCTTCTTGAAGGTCTCAGGATACATTCTCTCCATCCAGTCATAATAAGCGGCCGAGCTCTGGGTATAGGTGAAGTCAGGCCTTTTGTCCATCATCTTCAGGACAGAATCGAAGGTGTTCCTTGCCACCTGGACGGTCTCCTTTTCCCTCCAGAGCCAGGCGGCGTCGATATGGGCATTGGCATCAAAGAAAAGAGTGAATTTTCTGGCAAACTCGGCGATTGGCCGGAGTTGCGAACGGACTTTTGCCACCGAAGAATTGAATTTTTCAAGATTGCCCGTCTTGAGAGACTCGATATCAACTTGAGCGGCAAGTCCCTGAAGCAGGCCGTTGAGCCTTGTCTTTTCGGCTCTGTCGAATTTTGATTTATCGATTCCAGGGTCCTCCCGCCTCCGGGCGTTGGTTTGATAAGTGTCAAAGCTCAGGAGTTTCTGACCCACCCGAAGGCTCAAAGATAAATCCTGGATGGACTGGCGAAGAGGGACAAATTTTTCAAGCTCTAACTCGGCCCGGAGAAGGCGCAAGGGCCCTCCGGTGTTGATGGCTTTGATAACGACAAGAATTTTTTCTCCTGGCTTGGCATCCCTGCTCAGCTCGAACTCGCCATTCCAGGGAAAATATCCCTTGCTTTCCCCGTTCACCCAGAGATATCCGGCATCATCCACTGTGAGCAGCAGCTTTGCCGGCCCGCCCACCGGCTGGCCGAGCATTCGCTCAGGAAGAACAATCTCCTTCCTCAGCCAGCAGTAGTCCAAGGAATAACGTTCATTGAGTTTCATCGTTTGCCAGGAAGAATCGTCGAAACCCGGCTGGCTCAGTAGTGCGGCGTTTGTATCATCCTTGCTTATAAAGGGGCTGTATTTCCAGTTGTCATAGGAAAGCGTAGTCAGAGAATTTAGATTTTGGACAAGCTTATCTACATTTGTTTGGGGAAGAAGAAAAGCGGGAAGGGCGAAAAATACAAGAAGAATCATTAAAAATTTTTTTATAGCCGTTGTCTTTTTCATCAATTCTCTCCTTTCATTTTGTATTTGAGCCGCTGACGACACCGGAAAAATATATCCCCAGTCTGTAAACCATGTCAAGGATTTGACATTTTATTCTTGGCTGATTAATCTTTGCTCAAAATTGACTTTTAATCAAAGACTTTAGTGTGAGATGAAAAGCTAAGGATGGCGATTGGATAATGAACAAGGAAAGCCAAAGCAAGCTGGTGCGGGCTATCGGGCGCTGGACGCTCGTGGCGCTGGTCATCAACGGCATTATCGGCAGCGGCATCTTCGGCCTGCCGGATGATGTGGCGCGGCTGGTGGGCCGTGCGGCGCCGCTGGCTTACCTGCTTGCTGCGCTCGGCATCGGGGTCATCATGGCCTGTTTCGCCGAGGTAGCCTCGCAATTCAGCGAAGCAGGCGGCCCATATCTCTACGCGCGCAAGGCTTTCGGCTCTCTGGCCGGCATTCAGATAGGCTGGTTTGCCTGGCTGGTCAGGTTGACTTCAGCCGCGGCGAATGCCAACCTCTTCGTCGTCTATTTCGGCGAATTTTTCCCGGCGGCGACCCGTCCGGTGCCGCGCGCCGCAATGCTGACTGTGCTCATTGGGATTCTGGCAGTGGTGAATATTAGGGGTGTAAGGTCCGGCGCGAGCGTGAGCAACGCCTTCACCGTGGCCAAGCTCCTGCCGCTGTGCATCTTTATTGTTGCCGGCCTGGCCCTGGTCGGAGGGCGGATCAGCGTCGGCGGCTCTGACGCTTCGGCTGGAAACTGGCTTCAGGCTGTGCTGGTGTTGATCTTCGCCTATGGCGGGTTTGAGGCAGCCTTGATGCCGATGGGCGAGGCAAAAGAGCCGCGCCGCGACGCGCCGTTTGCTCTGTTCACGGCGCTCATCGTCATCACTGTAGTCTACATGCTGGTGCATTTTGTGGTGATGGGCGCGATAACTGACCCGGCGGCTTTCAATCAGCCGGAAGTGCAGGAGCGACCCTTGGCTGAAGCTGCGCGCGTCTTCCTCGGCGGGGGCGGCGCGGCTCTGATTGCGCTCGGCGTGCTCGTTTCGACCTACGGCTACCTGGCCGGGCAATTCGTCAATGTGCCGCGGCTGACATTTGCCTTTGCCGAGCAGCGCGACTTTCCCAAATTTTTCGCAGCAGTGCATAAGCGGTTTCGAACTCCTTACAT
>CAZGMN010000035.1:0-18733 GCA_964526905.1 uncultured Eubacteriales bacterium | reverse complement strand
AGTCCGACCCGCGCCTCCACAGCAAAAAAAGAACTCTGTTATTCATAATATAAATTATTTTTGGGGTGTTCTCCAAGACAGTCGAAAATTAGGAGAGCATGATTTTTTTTGAAGGAGAATGGCGATGAACGTCTTTTCCCGAACAAGGGGAATAATCTTAAAGCCCAAAGGAGAATGGGTCAAGATAAAAGACGAACCGCTTCCTTTTTCCAAGCTTTTTTCCTCTTATGTCCTTAATTTGGCTTTTATTCCGGCAGCCGTTCAATTCTTGCGCTATAGCTTGGTTGGTTTTAAGCTGCCTTATCACGGCTGGTACCGGTTTGGAATTGGGATGGCTTTTCTTCGCGCCGTTCTCGTTTATGCTCTCATTCTTGGCTCTGTTTATCTGCTTGGTCTCGTCATCAATGCCTTGACACCGTCCTTCTCCTCCAGCCGAAATCTAAGCAGTGCCATGAATCTTGCAGCCTACGGCCTGACGCCGTTGTGGTTGGGAAGTGTCTTTTACCTTATTCCCTTCCTGGGAAGACTGGATATTGTTGTCGGGCTTTATGGAATCTACATTCTCTATCTTGGCTTCGCTACCCCTCTTGGCGATGGCCCAAAAGCTAAAACAACCGTCTCCCTTATCTCTCTCCTTATCAGTGTTGTTGCGGCCGGATTGTTGTTGGCAGTTCTCTGGGTCGTTCTAGATACCATCTTTATGGTTGGAAGAGTCTCACGCCTTATATAATTCTTCAACGATCTTGAGAAAGGCTTCGTAAGCCGAAGGGGCGGCAATGATCGGCCTTCCGATGACCAGAAAATCTGCCCCCTTTTGGACAGCAAGAGAGGGAGTCATAATTCTCTTCTGGTCACCGGCCTCTGACCAGGCAGGCCGGATTCCGGGGACAACGACCAGAAAATCTCTGCCAATCTCTTTCTTGACGATTTCAATCTCCTGGGAAGAGCAGACCAAGCCATCCATCCCGGCTTCTTGGGCCAGCTTGGCCAGTCTGAGAACTTGAGCATCGACATCAGAAGACACTCCAATTTCTCGCAGCTCATCGCCTTTGAGGCTGGTGAGTACAGTCACTCCGAGAAGTAGCGGTTTTTCTCTCCCCTCTTTCGCTGCTTCTGCGGCTGCTGCCTCAGCAGCCCTTTGCATCATCTCGCGCCCTCCAGAAGAATGAAGCGTCAGCATGTGGACACCGTGTTTCACCGCGACCCTAACTGTCTCGGCCACGGTATTGGGAATGTCATGGAGTTTGAGGTCAAGGAAGGCTTTTCTTCCCAGCTTTCTTATTTCGTTGAGCAAAGCAGGGCCTTCGGCTGTAAAAAGCCTGAATCCGACTTTAAAGATTTCCACAGCGCGAAGTTCCTTGACCAGAGCAAGGGCTTCCTTGCCGCTGGCGACGTCAAGGGCGACAATAATCCTTCTGGCCAACTCCTCTTTCTTGGTCATCTTCTTCTTCCTTTATTTCTCTCCAGCAGGCTAAGCTCTTATCGATCCAATGATTTCCTCGATCTTCTTTATTCCTTTTTCCTGGCAGTAATCCTTTAATTCCTCGATAATGCGCAGCGCAGCTTTGGGATCGATGAGGTTAGCCGTTCCCACTCCGACCGCTTTTGCTCCGGCAATTAAAAACTCAAGGGCATCTTTGCCGGAGAAGATTCCGCCCATCCCGATCACCGGAATCTTCAGTTGCTTGGCCACTTGATAAACCATCCTCAGAGCGATGGGCTTGATGGCCGGCCCACTCAGCCCTCCGAAGACGTTGGACAGAACCGGCTTTCTTGAATCCACATCCACAGCCATGGCCAAGAAAGTATTGACCAGAGAGACAGCATCTGTCCCGGCTTCCTGAGCACTGATGGCGATTCGAGCGATGTCGGTCACATTGGGTGAGAGCTTTGTTATTACCGGTCTTGAACTTCGATTTTTGACCAGGCTGACAACCGAGAAAGTCGCTTCAGAGTCTAAGGCAGGGCAGAGCCCGTCTCTCCTGAGATTGGGACAGGAAATGTTCAATTCATAGGCTGAGATTCCTTTCTGCCTGTTCAGAAAGTCGACGGCAGAAGCATATTCCTCCTCGCTTTCGCCGCAAACATTGACGATAATGGCCGTCTCGAATTTTCTGAGCTTGGGAAGGATTTCTTCTGAGAATCTTTGGACGCCGATGCCCTGAAGTCCGACGGCATTGAGAAGCCCGCTTGAAGTTTCGACAAGCCTGGGCGGGGGATTTCCCTCCTTGGCGCAGAAATAGAGGCCCTTGACCACAAAAGCGCCCAGCCGGCTCAAGTCAAAAAAAGGCGCGAATTCAAGGCCGTAGCCGAAAGTTCCGCTGGAAGCGATAACCGGATTTTTGAGCTTAACAAAACCCAAGTCAACAGAAAGGTCGATCATTTTTCTTCTTGCCAAATGATATCTTCTGCAGGGAAGACAGGTCCCTCCTCGCAGATTTTAACCCAAGCCGCCTTCCCATTGTTCCTTATCCTTCTTACACATCCCCAGCAGACTCCAAATCCGCAGCCCAGTTGGGATTCGAGGGAGAATTCAGCCGGGATGTTTCTTGCTTGAGCAATCAGGCAGACCTTTTTCATCATGGCTTCAGGCCCGCAAGCAAAAATTCTGGAGACAGAGAGCTTTTCAAGCTCTGCTTGGAGAAAGTCGCTGACTAGGCCCTTGTATCCATAGGAACCGTCATCGGTGGAGAAGCTGATCTCAAAGCCTTCTCTTTCAAATTTATCCTTGAGAGGGAGGTCTTTGAGGCTTTTGCCGCCGTAGAGAATTTTAGGCAGGGCGCGGCGAGTGCGGAGTTCCTGGGCCAAGAAATAGAGAGGAGCAATTCCTCTTCCTCCTCCGACCACAGCCGCTTCTCTTCCTTCAAGGACTTGGCCTGTGGAAAATCCTTTTCCCAGAGGGCCGAGGATGTCGAGAGATTCATCGCTTTTTTTCTGGCTTAAAAGCTCTGTTCCGGTTCCTGAAATCTTAAAAAAAATCTCGATGTGATTTTCGTCTTTAGAATGGATGCTGAACGGCCGGCGCAAAAGAGGATAGGGATGGGGAGAGACGCGGACCATTACGAACTGCCCGGAGAAAGATTTGGAAGCAATGAGAGGAGATTCAAGGGAGAGGAGGAAGTAATTTCCCCAGCTTTTTTTATCGACAATCCGTGCTCGAGGGTCGACAATCATCTTGGCTCAGAATTACCTTGACCAAAATATCAGAATCCGGCAACGATGGCAATAGGTTTTGGAAAATGACCTTGCTCCCAATCGCAGAAAAGTGGACTGTCCCCTTTTCTATGGCAATGAAGACTTTGACAACAAATCCTGTTTAGATAATAATCAAAACTGTTATATAAATAATACGGGAGGATTCATAAATGGAAATTTCTAAGAGGGGACAGGAGATTCAGCCTTCTCCCATAAGGAAGCTTAAGCCCCATGCCGATAAGGCTCAGGAGCGCGGGATTCATGTTTATTTTTTAAACATAGGCCAGCCTGATATCCCCACACCCCAGCCTGTTTTGGATGCTATTCATAGCTTTGATGAAAAGGTCCTGAGCTATGGGCCTGCTCAGGGAACAATAGAGCTGAGGCAAGCCATCGCCGATTATTTTGCCTCGTACAGAATCCCTCTCGATGCCGAAAATGTAATCATCACTGTCGGCGGCTCAGAAGCTATCCATTTTTCTTTCAGCGTCGTGGCCGACCCAGGCGAAGAAATCATCATCCCTGAGCCTTTCTACACCAATTATAATGGCTATGCCTCCTTTGCCAGCGTTCGGATTGTTCCTCTAACGCTGCGGGTTGATGACGGATTCCGCCTTCCATCCGAGCAAGAAATAGAAGCCAAGATTACTTCCAGGACGAGAGCGATTCTGGTCTGTTCCCCCAATAATCCCACCGGAACTGTCTATACGCCCCAAGAGCTGGAGCGGGTTATTTCTCTCGTCAAGAAGCATGACCTTTTTTTAATCGGGGATGAAGTCTATAAAGAGTTCATTTATGACGGAGCAAGACATAAGAGCGTCCTGGAATGCAAAGAAGTCGAGGACAGGGTTATTGTTGTCGACAGCATTTCCAAACGCTTCAGTTGCTGCGGCGCGCGGATAGGCGCGGTCATCACCAGGAATAAAGAAATTTATCAGTCCCTTCTTAAATTTTCCCAGGCAAGGCTCTGTCCTCCTTCGGTCGAGCAGAAGGCAGCTCTTGCCGCCTATCGCATGGGAAAAGATTATTTCGAAGCGACTCGGGAAGAATACCAGCGAAGGAGGGATGTCTTGTATGAGGGTTTGAAGGGCATTCCGGGGATTGTGATACACAGGCCTCAAGGCGCCTTTTATATCATCGTCAGGCTTCCTATAAAAGACGCCGAGCATTTTGTCCAGTGGATGCTTATCTATTTTCAGCTTGACAAGCAAACGGTCATGGTTGCTCCTGCCGAGGGTTTTTACAGTTCAGCTGGTAAAGGAAAGAATGAAGTGCGAATAGCCTATGTGCTCAAGGAGGAAGATTTAAAGCGGGCGATTGAAGTTTTTAAAGCCGGTTTAAGGAAATACCAGAGCCTCTTCCCTTAGAAATCTCTAAAATATTATTCTTTTAATAATTTTTCATGAACCTCAAAAAGATTGTCCAGCACAGCGCTCTCATCATTGTCTTAGGCTCAATTATCGGGCTTCTCTCAAATCTCGGTCTGATAAAGAGGTATTTTCGCGGTGAATTCCGCCATGCTTTTATTTCAAAAGAAGAATATCCCTCGATCACTTTTATCTCTCTTGAAGAAGCAGAGGAACTGTTTTCAAAAGGAGAAACTCTTTTTATCGACAGCCGTGACAAGAAAGATTTCAGGGAAGGTCATATCCTGGGAGCGGTAAACATCCCTTTTGTCCAGCATAAGGAAAAGGGCCTCGATTTACACTTCGTTCCGCGGGAAAAGACTCTGGTTGTCTATTGTGACGGGAGCGAGTGCCAGTCGAGCGTAGCCTTGTCCAAAATCCTTCATAAAAAGGGCTTCGCTCCGATCAAAGTCTTTTTCGGCGGCTGGAAGGAGTGGCAGAAAAAACGCTTGCCGGTGGAGCGGGGAGATGATTCGAAATAGAAATGTCCTTCTTGTTTTGAGGGTTATTGTCGGCGGCGTGTTCATCTGGGCGGGGATTCTTAAAATACTCGACCCACTGGAGTTTACTCAAGGAATTGCCAACTACAGAGTCTTTCCCCGGTTCATCTCCTTTTCCCTGGCCCTGGTTTTGCCCTGGCTCGAGGTGATCTGCGGCTTTTTTATAATCGCTGGAATATTCCGCAAGGCCAGCGCCTTTCTTGTCTCCTGTCTTCTGGCCGGCTTCTTAGTTCTAGTCTTCAGCGCGATTCTGAGAGGATTGGACATTGATTGCGGCTGCTTTGGCAGCCTCAGCCGAAAAGCTGATTATAAATTAATACTTATTGACAGCCTTCTCCTTTTATTCACGCTGAACATATTTTTTTCTCGAAAGACAGCGAGAACTTAATCCGACACCGAAAGAAAATCAAACAAACGGAGATGCTTGCTTGGCCGCACAACTCTTGAATTTTCCGAGAGTTACATGTATATTTTTTATTTGATTTAAAGAGGAGTCAAAAGATGCAAAAAAAATACGTGTACTTTTTCGGAAAAGACCATGTTGACGGAAACAAAGATATGAAAGACATATTGGGTGGAAAGGGAGCGAATCTGGCCGAGATGGCCGGGATAGGCCTGCCCGTACCTCCAGGTTTTACTATCTCCACCGAGGTCTGCAATTTATTTGCCAAGGCAGGAGGAAAAATTCCCTCTGAGACAGAAGATGAAATACTGATCAACTTGAAAAGGCTGGAGGATTTGACCGGACAGAAGTTTGGGGAACAAAAGAATCCTCTTCTCCTCTCAGTCCGTTCAGGAGCCAAATTTTCCATGCCGGGAATGATGGATACTGTCTTGAATCTTGGCCTGAATGATGAAACCGTCGAAGGCCTGGTCAAGAAGAGCGAAAACAGGCGATTTGCCTTGGACTGTTATCGCCGTCTGATTCATATGTTCGGCGATGTTGTCTTGGATATACCCAAGAAGAAGTTCGAAGAGATCCTCAAAAAGAAAAAGGCCGAGAGAGAGGTTGATTATGACCACGAATTGACGGCTGAAGACCTGGAAGACGTCATTGTCCAATATAAAAACTTGGTCTTGAAAGAGACCGGAAAAGAATTTCCGCAGGATGTCAATGAGCAGCTCTTCATGTCCATTGCTGCTGTTTTCAGATCCTGGAATAATCCCCGTGCCGTGACCTACCGGCGCCTGAATTACATTCCCGATGACCTGGGTACAGCCGTCAACATTCAGCAGATGGTTTTTGGAAATATTGGAGATAAATCCGCGACCGGAGTGGGATTTACCAGAAGCCCGGCCAGTGGAGAGAAGGAGCTATATGGAGAGTATCTCTTCAATGCTCAAGGTGAAGATGTGGTGGCAGGCGTTCGGACCCCTTCGCCGCTGAAATCCCTAGAGAAGGAAATGCCTGCCGCTTTCAAAGAACTGAAAATCATCACCAATCGGCTGGAGAAGCACTATCGGGATGTTCAGGATTTTGAATTCACGATCGAGAACGATAAGCTCTTCATGCTCCAGACGAGAAACGGTAAAAGAACAGGGTTGGCAGCGGTCAAGATTGCAGTGGATATGGTTGGAGAGGGCTTGGTCAACAAGGAAGAAGCTCTGTTGATGGTTCCGCCTGAGGCTTTAAACCAGCTCCTCCATCCGATATTCGACCCGGAAGAAAAGGAAAGGCATAAGATAATGGCCCGGGGGTTGGCTGCCTCTCCCGGTGCGGCATCAGGACAGGTGGTCTTTACTGCCGATGAGGCTGTCGCCTGGAAGAGGGAAGGGAAAAAGGTCATCCTGGTCAGGGGTGAGACATCTCCTGATGACATCCATGGAATGAGCGCTTCTCAAGGTATTCTGACCGTAACCGGCGGCATGACCTCCCATGCAGCTGTGGTCGGGCGGCAGATGGGAAAGCCTGCCGTTGTTGGCTGCGGAGACATAAGATTAAACGAAGAGAAGAGGTCGTTCGAAGCCGGAAAGATTCAGATTAAGGAAGGAGATTGGATCTCCATCGATGGAACCTCCGGAGAAGTTCGAGAAGGTCAAATAACAACCAAGGCATCTGAAATCATCCAGGTCATCCGAGGAGAGATGAAGCCTGAGGAATCCTCCATTTACCAGGATTTCAGAAAGCTGCTTTTCTGGGCGGACAGGACGAGGAGGCTAAAAATTCGAGCCAACACAGACACGCCGGCCGACGCCAAAGTGGCTCTTGCCTTTGGAGCAGAGGGCATCGGCCTGGCAAGGACAGAGCATATGTTTTTTGAAAAGGAAAGGCTTCCCTTTATCAAAGAGATGATTCTGGCTGAAACCGAGGACGAAAGGCGGAAAGCCTTGAGCAAGCTCCTTCCCTTTCAGAGGAAGGACTTTTATGAATTTTTCAAAGAGATGAAGGGTCATCCTGTGACCATCCGCACCATCGACCCTCCACTTCATGAGTTTTTGCCGCGGAAAGAGGACCTGATGGTTGAGCTGGCTGTCTTGAAGGCCTCGGGAAAAGAGGATGGAGAGAGAATCAGAGGCTTGGAGAAGCTGCTGGAGCGGGTAAAAGCCCTTTCTGAATTCAACCCCATGCTCGGGCATCGCGGTTGCCGTCTTGGGATTTCTTATCCTGAAATCATAGAAATGCAGGCCACAGCCATTTTCGAAGCTGTTTGTCAGTTGGCAAAGGAGGCGGTGAGGGTTTATCCTGAAATCATGATTCCTCTTGTCGGGACTCGGGAAGAGCTTGCCAATCAGAAGAAAATCATTCATAAGATCGCAGAAGATGTCATGGATAAATATGAAGTGAAGATTGAGTATTCGGTGGGGACAATGATCGAGATTCCCAGGGCAGCCATTACCGCTGACGAAATTGCCAAGGAGGCTGAATTTTTTTCATTCGGAACAAACGACCTGACTCAAACCATCTACGGCCTCTCCCGTGATGACGGCGCCGGCTTTCTTGCCTATTATTTGGCTCATGGAATCTGGAAGAGCAATCCCTTTGAGACTGTGGACATCAACGGCGTTGGCGAAATGATGAAAATGGCGGTCGATAAGGGCCGGAGGACCAAGCCTTATCTAAAGATCGGGATATGCGGAGTCCACGGCGGAGATCCGAGGTCTATTTTCTTTTGCCATAAGATCGGCCTCGACTATGTCAGCTGCTCTGCCTACCAGGTTCCCATCGCCCGTCTGGCTGCGGCTCAAGTGGCTTTGATGGAAAAACAAAAGATTGAGGTCTCCGGGGATTAAGGATTATTCTGGGTATTCTTGAAGATTGCCTGGCCTTGAGCGATTAAATTCTTTTTCTAAGACTTAAAGGCTTTCTCTCTATTTCTTAAACAGATTCTTGACAACAAAGAAGACGTTCTCTTTCCGCTCTCTCAGCCTTCTGTAAAAGTAGGGGAGCCAGTGCGTGCCAAACGGGACATAGACCCTCACTCTGTATCCGTCTGCGGCAAGCTTCTGCTGGGTTTTGGGCCTGATTCCATAAAGAAGCTGGAATTCGAAGTCGTCTCTTGAGATATTGTGCTCCGCCACATAATCCTTTGTGGCCTGGATGAGCTTTTCGTCGTGGGTGGCGATGGCCGGGCAGACGCCATTCTCAAAAAGCATCTTAGTCAGTCTCATGAAATTTTCGCGGATATCCCTCATCTTCTTGATGGCAACTTCCTTTGGCTCTTTGTAAGCCCCTTTGCAGAGTCTGACTTTAGCCTTGGCGCGGTTCAAAGCTTCGAGGTCTTTCTCTGAGCGGCGGAGGTAGGCCTGGATGACAATGCCGACATTATCGAATTTCTCCCGGACGCGGTAGAAGACATTCAGGGTCCGCTGGGTGTGGGGAGAGCCCTCCATATCGAAGCGGACAAAGTTATTGTGCTCTTTAGCCCGGCCGACAATCTTGACCATGTTTTGGAAGCAATATTCGTCGTCAATATCCAATCCCATTTGGGTCAATTTGAGGGAGACATGGGAGCTGACTCCGGCGCGAGGGATGGCATCGAGAAGGCTGATATAAGCCGCCACAGCCTTGTCAGAGTCTTCCCTGTTCTTTACGCTCTCTCCGAGGACGTCGAGTGTGGCCATGATTCCTTTTTCGTTGAGTTTTTTGACTGATTTAAAAGCATCATCGACAGTTTCCCCGGCAACGAAACTCTTTGCCATGCGGGTTAGTAGTTTCATTATTATTACTCCTCTTATGAATTAGCTTATTATCATATAAAAACCGAGAAGGAAATCAAGCTCAATCCCTTTTACCTGTTTACGATTCTGATTTTTTTTGATATGTATAATCAGACATGGAAGGCTTTTTGAATATCTTCAGATTCCTCTTCAGAAGAGGATTCCCCTACAAATTCGTCTATAGCGACCAATATTGGATGGTCGACCTGGGCAAGCACGTTTTCCCTGTAAAAAAATACCGGCTCATCTACGAGAGCCTTCTTCGCTCAGGGGCAAGAAGCGAGAATTTTCTCGCTCCTCAGCCGGCCTCGGAGGAAGATGTCCTTCTTGTCCATACACAAAAATACTTAAAAAAACTCAAAACGGGAAGCCTCAGTCATTCAGAAATATTGACTCTTGAGCTTCCTTATTCTGCAGAACTTGTGGAATTTGCTTTGCTGACTGCAGGCGGAACCATCCTTGCCGCTGAAAGAGCGTTAGCTGACGGACTGGCGGTGCACATCGGCGGAGGATTTCATCATGCTTTTCCTGACCATGGCGAAGGTTTCTGCGTTCTGAATGATGTGGCCATTTCTCTTGAGAAAATGAAGAAGGAAGGGAAAATCCGCAAAGCGATGATCGTTGACTGTGACCTTCATCAAGGCAATGGAACAGCCCATATTTTTTCCAAAAAAGATTATGCCTTTACCTTTTCCATCCACCAGATGGATAATTATCCTGCTAAGAAACCTTCGAGCCGCGTGGATGTGGGCTTGTGGTCTGGAGATGGAGACGAAAAGTATGTCGGAGAACTCCGAGCTTACTTTCCCCGTCTCTACCAGGAGTTTCAGCCAGACCTGGTTTTTTACCTGGCTGGAGCCGATCCTTATGAGAAAGATCAACTGGGAAATCTCAAGCTGACCATGGAAGGATTAAGAGAGAGAGACCGGATTGTGATTGAGGAGGCCTGCAGGCTTCACCTCCCGCTGGTCGTTCTTCTTGCTGGAGGCTATGCTTACAACCTGTCTGATACAGTCACCATCAACCTTAACACCATCAAGATAGCCAGAAAAATCAAGGAAAGATTTTCTTAACTCGGCAGTGGCTTATCTCTTGCTCTTCTTCTCTGTTTCCTTTGAGATCCAATCAAAATACTTTCGATAACCCTTGATCAATGGAAGGACGACGATTTCAGGGACTTGATAGGGATGAATTTTTATAATTTTCTTTTCTAGGCGGCTATAGAGGCTGGCTTGTGTTTTTATGAAGAGGATATGTTCCTGTTCTTTGCTGATTTTCCCCTGCCACCAATAATGAGATTGGCAGGGAGCAGAGATTGTCACGCAGGCAGCCAGCCTTTCCTCAAGCAGCGCCTTCGCTATTTGTTGGCCGCTCTTTTCATTGGATGAAGTGGTCATGACCAATATATATTTTTTCAATTCTTACCCTCCTTGAGCTTGCGGCCGCCCCTCCTTCTCTCCCGTTCCTGGATCGGTTCGATTGAGCTTCGAATCCAATACGTTGAGAAGGCCTGGTCTTTGCTTATTGCTGGAGAAAAATGTGGGCGAAAACTTTGGCATCTCCAATCATGTTATCGATGATGCAGTATTCGTTGGGCTGGTGGGCCGTTTCATCGATTTTTGACCAGCAGGCAGCGCTGAAATTGGCTCTTCGGAAGAGAGCGGCCACTGTTCCGCCTCCGATTCCGATGGCCTTTCCTTCTTTATTGTAGATGGTTTTGATTGCCCGTTTTAAAGCCTGAACCACAGGCGCATCGGGTGAGGTCGGGGGAGCTGCCGGCGCTTTTTGAATTTCTTCAAAAGTGATTCTCACCTTGAATTCTTTCTCTATTCTGGCCGCGAGCTTTTTGATTTTCTTCTCGACATCTTCGATTTTGTATTTTGGCAAAATTCGGCTGTCCATATAAAAGACATCTTCTCCAGGGATGGTGTTGATATTGGGAACGTTGGGTTCCTTTTTTGTCGGCTCAAAAGTGGAGAGAGGAGGGTCAAAAAGGGTGTCTTTGGCCGGGAAAATTTTATAGAGTTCGTTCAATTCCGTAATCAAGAAAGAAGCTGCCTTAAAGCTGTTTATTCCCCTTTCTGGAGTCGAGCCGTGAGCCTGTTTTCCCAGGGTTTTAAACTTAAGCCAAAGGATACTTTTTTCGGCGACCTCGATCATCGTTCCTTCCTCGTTTCCTGCATCGGGAACGATAATCAAATCCTGTTTTCGAAAGGCTTTGGTGCGCTTGAGAACATATTCAATTCCTTTGGAGCTTCCTGTCTCTTCGTCAGCGACCAGGGCGATGCCAACATCATAATTGGGCAGGATTCCTTCAACCCGAAAAGCTTTGAGGGCATAAAGAGAAGCGACCATCTCCTGCTGATTATCTTCAACTCCACGGCCAAAAATTTTTCCTGCTTCCACCCAGGCTTTGAATGGATCTCCTTTCCAGAGGGACATCTCTCCAGGAGGAACGATATCCATATGGGTCATGACCCAGATCGTTTTTGCCGAGCTTTTTCCCTTATAAAGGGCAAGAATATTCGGCCGGCAGCCGCAATCCGCATCCAGGTCAGGCGCCTTGATGAGCTCAATATTGGAGAACTTATTTTTTTTCAAGAAATCAAGCAAGGCATCCGCCTTCTTGACCTCTCCTTCTCCTCCACTCGAAGGGGAGATGGATGGAATTGAGCAGAGTTTGATCTGCATGTCGACCATCTCATCACGAAAGCCATCGATTCTTTTTGCTATTTTCTCAAGCTCAGCCATAGAGGTTCTCCTTTTTTTGAGAAATCATATCACCGAGATTGACACAAAGCAACTTTTTCACAAAGGCTTGTCAACGATATATTTAGCTAACTATTTTTTTAGCGGAGGCTAAATGGCTCGAAAACACGCCGCTTTTGATAGTAAGTCATATTATGTTGCCCGGCGAAGGTCAGTGGGTGAAAAAACCGTTTGAAGGCTGAGCGGGCATGGTTCCGCGATCGAAGGTCGAGGAGAGCGAAGCCTGAAACCGAGCAGCTTTTGCCTCGCTGGGGCAAAAGCTGCGTGTTTTTGAACCCACTGACCTGAGCCATTTAACCGGAGCGCGACGCTATCCTCAGACCGGACCTGAAGTAGTGGACTGCGGAGAGAATAGTGGCAGCCAAAGTCAAAAAATAGAGCCAGTTGAGAAAGGGAGATGAGATTTTGGCAAGGTTGAAGAGAAGAATGATAAGGACAATCATAATTTGACAGACCGTGCTTGCTTTTCCTGGAATTGATGGAGGAAATGTTTTTTGGCCCCGCAACTTGAAAAGGAGAAAAGCTCCTGAGACGAGGAACAAATCCCTGCCAATGACGACAGCTGTCAGCCAGAGGGGGATGACGTTAGGAGAGTTGAAGCGGGGAATGGTGAGCAGGATAAAGGAGGTGGTTATCAACAATTTATCTGCAGCAGGATCGAGCAAGGCGCCAAATTTCGTTTTAAGCTTCAAGACTCTGGCAATGAACCCGTCCAGGACATCTGTGAAAGCGGCCAGAAGCAAAACAACAAACGCCTGGGCAGTCTTCTCGCGGATGACCATCAGCGCCAAGACAGGGATGAGCAAAATCCGAACGAGGGTGATTATGTTGGGTAGCGCCGATAAAATATTCTTCTCTCTTTTTCTCATTGAACAGGCCTTTTTGATGATTGATAAACAGAGAAGGCAATTTATCTTATCAAATTCAGGATAATATCCAAGAGTTTTATCGCTTCCGAACCGGAGACAGGAGAGTCAGGCTGGAATTCTTTCTGGAGCGAAAGAGTCATGATATCGTAGGAGACGATCTGGATAATCGGCTTATAATAATAATTTTCGGGCAAAACATCCAGTATTTTGATTTTTTCTGGCTGGATTTGCTGGATAAATTTGAAGCCTTTCTTTTCCAGGTATTCGATGCAATGGACGAGAATTTCAGCCATCTCCGCACGGCTGATAGTCTTTTTTGGCTGGAAGGTGTGGTTGGGGTAGACATCAAGAATACCCAAGGAGGTCATTTGCAGGATAAATTTTGATGCCCAGGAAGTTGTGATGTCGATGATAATCGGAGGAGTCTTTGTAACTTCATCCACAATCCCTTTGAACTTGATCGAGAGCAGAGCCGCCATTTCCTCCCGCGTCACAGCTTCTGAATAAGGAATGGAGTTATACTGGCTGGGGAGTTCAACGATTCCCAGTATGTTTTTGAGGCGTTCGATTCTATCCAAGACTTCTTTGTTCTCCGGCTCCGATTCTTTTAATTTTTCATAGATTTCGAGGCTCCTGGCGTAGCGCTCAGCCTGGTAGAGAGTATCGGCATAATTTTCCAGTATTTCTCTGTTTTCTGGTTCATTCGAGCTTGCGGTTTTGAGATGGACCAAGGCATTTTGGAATTTTCCTTCCTTTTTGTAAATCTCGGCCAGCTGAAGATTAGCTTCTGTGGATTGGGGAGAATAATGGAGAGCTTTGAGTAAGGCCTGTTTGCCTTTCTCTGTATCGCCTTGAGCGAGAGAATTTCTTGCTTCAGTCAGAGCTTGGTTAGTTTTTTTATTTTTTAAGCTTTCGTACTCCTCTTTGGCCCAGATGTTATTCGGTTCTTTTTTGAGAATTTCCCTGAATTCGGAAAAAGCTTCGTCTTCTCGTCCGGTTTTTTGAAAGACCTGTGCCAGACCGGCGTGGCTGAGGGCCATATCAGGGTAATTTCTCAGACTGGCCTTGAAGAATTGTTCGGCCTCCTTCATGTTGTTGAGAAGGTAAGAAGCATAGCCGAAGCCGAGATAATAAATAGGATTTTGTTCTCCCAGTTTGGAGATTATTTTTTCAGCAGCTTTGATTTTGCCTTTTCTCAAATTGCTCCAGGCATCCTCAGTGAGGATTCTATTTTCAAGCGAGAGTTCTGACATCAAAGATGCGGGGAGGTTTCCCAGATAGAGATGGGGTGAAGTTATTTTTTGGGTCGCGCAGGACCAAAAGAGAATTAGAAGGAGTGTCACTTTGAATGCTTTTTTTATCAATTTTTTTCTCCTCTTTTTATATAAGGAAGGTAATTGATGACCGAGCGGGGGTCAGCCACAATTTCAAGTTCAATATGGTCACCGTTCTCTCTTTTCTTTAAGATCATCGTCCATTTCGAAAAAGAATTGACCAAGTCCCTTTTTGACTGCGGGAGCCGCAGATAAAAAAGCTCCAAGTTTTTAAAGAGTAGAGTCCTCAAAAGTTTTTTCAGGCTCGTAATTCCATCTCCTGTTTTTGCCGAGAGATAGACGAAATGTCCGTCGACTGAGCCGTTCTTCTCCAGCAGCTCTTCTTTTTCAGATAAAAGGTCGATTTTGTTGAAAACTTTAATAATCGGAACATCATGAACGCCTATGTCCTCCAAGGTTGTTTCTACGGCTTCGACCTGGCCTTGGGAATTGGGAGAGGTGATATCGATCACATGAAGAATGCAGTCGGCTTCTCTCAATTCTTCCAACGTGGCTTTGAAAGACATTATCAACTCCACCGGAATTTTCTTGATAAAGCCTACGGTGTCAGTCAGGAAAAAGTAAAGGCCATCAGAGAAACTGACCCGGCGCAGGGTAGGGTCTAGAGTGGCAAAGGGCTGAGGCGAGGTGAACATCTTTTCCCGAGAGAGCGCGTTGAACAAGGTGGTCTTTCCGGCATTGGTATACCCCACCAGGGAGACGGTCGGCGTGGGAATCTTTTTCCTGCTTTTCCTTTGGCTGGCCCGTCTTTTTTGAATTTCCAGAATCTCTTTTCTTATCCTCGAAATTCTATCCCTGATTCTTCGTCTGTCTTCTTCAAGCTTCTTTTCTCCTGGTCCGCGGGTGCCGATTCCTCCTCCAAGCTGAGAGAGGGAGTGGCCCTTTCCGACCAGGCGAGGAAGTAAATAGTTGAGCTGGGCCAGCTCGACTTGGAGCTTGCCCTCTTTGCTCTGAGCCCTTTGAGCGAAGATATCAAGGATAAGCTGGTTTCTGTCTATGACTTTAACCTGAATCATCTCTTCCAGGCTGCGCTGCTGGACAGGGCTGAGGTTGTGGTCAAAAATGATGAGGTTGGCGTTGGCTTCTTCCTTTAGATCGATAATTTCTGAGACTTTTCCCTCTCCAATAAGGAACTTCGGGTTGATTTCCGAGCGGAATTGGAATAATTCTCTTGCGACTTGAGCTCCGGCAGCGTGGGCTAATTCTTTGAGCTCTTCCATCGTTTCTTTGGCTTCCAGCTTTTCTTTCTTGTTGGTCGCGAGGAGGACAAGGATGGCTGTTTCCATTTTTTATTTCAAATTTTTCTTCACGTATTCCAGGATTGAAGAAAAATTGTCCGGCGAAAACCAGCTGATTCCTTTCATTTTCTTGAACCAGGTCATCTGTCTTTTGGCATAGTGCCGTGTATCCCTCTTGGTCAGGGCGACGGCATCCTCGAGGGTCATTTCTCTTTTCAGGACCATGATGACGTATTTGTAGCCAAGGGCTCGGAAAGGAGGAGAGCTTTCCTTGACCCCTTTCTGGAGAAGGCCTTGCACTTCTTGGATGATGCCTCGGGCGAACATCTTATCGACTCTCTCCTCTATTCTTCTGTAAAGTTCCTTTTTTTCTAATTTTAACCCAATTTTGATCAGATTAAAATCTCCCACAAAGGACTTGGTGTCTAAGAAATGATCAGAGAGAGGCTTTTGTGTGGAATAAAAGACTTCTAAGGCTCGAATGATTCTGGCACGGTCGTTCTTTCCGATTTTCTGGCAGTAGGCCGGGTCAATTTCCATAAGCTTCTTTCTCAGGCTTTCCAAACCTTTCTCCTCGGCCTCTTTTTCCAGCCGTGAGCGAAGCGATGGGTTGCGCCTTCCTTCGGGGAAGAGACCGTCGATGAGGGCCTTCAAATAAAGCCCTGTTCCCCCGACGATGAGAGGAATTTTCTTCCTGGCGATGATCGAGTTCGCCGCTTCCAGAGCCAGGCGGCAGAAATCCGCGGCCGTGAATTGGGTTGAGGGGCTGGCCACATCCAGAAGATGATGGGGAATGCCTTCTCTTTTATCAAGAGGAGTCTTGTCTGTCCCGATGTCAAAGCCCTTGTAGACTTGCATTGAATCGCAGTTGATGATTTCGCCCCCTGTTTTTCCTGCCAGCTGAATGGCTGTTGGACTTTTCCCCACACAGGTCGGGCCCAAAACGATGACCAGATTTTTTTCTTCAGGTTCCAATTTTTATCAGAAGGAGGATGACGAGAAGAGTGATAAGGATGAGAAGAGCCAGAATCTGTTTTCTTTTTAGTTCCATTTCCCTGTTTTTGGTCTCCAGCCAGATTGTCAACAAGATTTTGTACTGAAGCTTTCTTTAAACAGATAATTTATACATGAAGCAGCTTTCTGTCAAATATAAAATGTGGGGGAACTTAGAAAGCATCAAGCTAGACGCGTTTTTCTAATATGGCTTAAAAGTTAACCGGAAAGATATGAATGCTCGCTGGAGGCGTTTAAAGAAGCTTTTCTTTTAACACCTTTTTCTTTCTTAGGTGACAATCTTTCCGTCTTTGATGGTGATGATCCGTTGAGCGTGCTGAGCAATGTCTCTATCATGAGTGACAATGATGATCGTGTTTCCCTGATCATGGATCTTGCGAAAAAGGCTGAGGATCTCCTGGCCTGTTTTGGAATCAAGGTTTCCGGTGGGCTCGTCAGCGAGGAGAAGGGAGGGTTCGTTGACAAGGGCTCGGGCAATGGCCACTCGCTGCCTTTCACCGCCCGAGAGCTCGGAAGGGCGGTGGCCCCTTCTCTCAATCATTTCTACCATTTCCAGGGCTCGCCATGTCCTCTCTTCTCTCTCCTTCTTTTTAGCTCCTTTGTAGATGAGAGGGATTTCCACATTATGGTAGGCAGTGGCCCGGGGAAGGAGGTTGAAAACCTGAAAGACAAAACCAATCTCGCGATTGCGGATGTAGGCCAGCTCGTTGTCGCTCAAGGTGCTGACCAATTTTCCCTTTAGAAAGTATTTTCCTTCGGTCGGAGTATCCAGGCACCCCACAATATTCATGATGGTTGATTTTCCAGACCCAGAGGGGCCCATGATAGCCACAAATTCATTCTTCTTGATGGTGAATGAAACTCCGCGGAGGGCCTGAACCTCCTGCTTCCCCATTTTGTATATTTTCCAGATGTCCTCAGCGAGAATGAGCGAGCTGTTTTCAGTGCCGATCATTTTTTTCTTTTTTCTTTTCTTCGGATTTAATCAGCGTCCCGTCCTTTAGCTGGCGAAGAGCGTTGTAAGGGCCGACAATGACCTCCTGGCCTTCTTTCAAGCCTGAGGTGATTTCGATCGTCATCTCACCCATGATTCCCTTTTTCACAGGATAGAATTTTGCGCGGCTATTCTCGACGATGAAGACGCCTTCCTCTTGCTCCTCATTCTTATTGTTCTCTTTTCCTCCTTTCTCTCTCAAGACCAATGAAGAAATCGGTACAGCAAGGACGTCCTTTTTTTCCGCGGTGCTGATATCTGCCGAAGCCGAGAGTCCGGGCTTGAGACTCTGCGGAGGATTTTCAAGAGTTATGACGACCTTAAAGTCCTTGGATTCCTGGGAGGTCGTCACCTTTTGAAGGGCAGAGCTCCCGATCTCTGTCACCTTGCCCAATATGGTCTGTTCAGGAAGGGCATCCACTCTGACCTCGGCCTTCTGTCCGAGTCTGACTCCTATGACGTCGGTCTCATCAACTTCAATCTCCACCTCCATCACCGAGAGGTCGGCGATGGTCATCAAAACTGTTCCAGGATTATTCATCGTGCCGATGATAGCCACTTCTCCTTCTTCAACCCTGAGGCTGGTGATAATGCCGTCAATCGGAGAGTTGTAAACCGTTTTGCTCAGATTATCCAGGGTACTCTGGAGAGAAGCCTCGGCCTGCTGAATTTGATAGAGGATGGACTGATGGGTCGCTTTGGATATCTCATACTGGGCTTTGGCTGCTTCCAGCTGTTCTTTGGAGATGAGCTTTTCGTCAAAGAGTTGTTGTTGCCTTTGATAGAAACTTTCATCTTTTTTGAAGGCGGCCTCAGCCTTGATGAGCTCAGCCTTGAAGGAACGGATAAGAGCCCGGTCTCGGTCGGCGTTGGCTTCATATTGAGATGGATCGAGCTTCAGCAGGAAATCTCCGGCGTTGACTTTTTGGCCCTCTTTGACGCCGATCTTGATAATTCTTCCCGGGATTTGGGCACTGATGTTCACATTTTTCTTGGGCTTAACCTCCCCAGAGGCGGAGATGATCGAGACCAGGTCTTGCTTTTTGACCTTTTCCAGCGTGACTTTTATCGATTTTTCCCGATGAGAGCGAATGTTAGAAAAGATAATCAACAAAATAAAAAATGCGACAACAGAAATGATCACAATCCTCTTTTTTCTTTTGAAGAAGCCTTTTCGACTCATTTCCTAAATCCTTTTAATTTAATATCATAGTATACTACGAAAGAAATGGCAAAAAGTTCTGAATTAGTTTTTG
>CAZGMN010000034.1:0-19132 GCA_964526905.1 uncultured Eubacteriales bacterium | reverse complement strand
GGGGCATACCCCCTTGGAACCCCCACGGCTTCGGAAGCGAAGCCGAACCCCTGCATCTGCGGGCGTTGCGGGGAGCACGCCGTGCCACCCCACTGTCAATCATTGCCTATCACGGAATTTAGGTTGCTTCTCTTTTCTTCTTTTTTCAATCCACAATGAAGGAAAAGCTGATAGTCCTGGGATTAGCGGCAGGAGAGCGCCGGTTGTTGTCAAGCCAAAAAGCCCTCTCGCCTTTATGAGCCTGAAGAAAAATAAATTTATCTACGAAAGTACTTGCGAGTCCGTAGAAATATATAACACCCCATTCCCACAGCCAGCTTTGCTATGAGACAAAGGAGAGACACTATGGAAGAGGGAAAGAGCCTGGGCAGAAGCAATAACAAAATAAAGATAGATACCAGAAAAATTCTGCCCTTTGTTTCGGCTTCAATGAAGGCCATGATGAAGAGGACAAGGGCTATGACCTCGCCGATCATCGCATAGGGTATTTGGATTATCATTTATCCAGCCTGAGACGACGGATATTAAGCTTAGCTATGACGAGGAGGCTTTTAAAATTTCTTCTCTATGCTTTCTGGAAGACATAGTTCAACTGGCCGTTGGGAAGCCTGTTTGTCACCGCCTTCATCTCCATGCCCAGCTGAACCTCTTCATCAGGCAATTCGCTGGCGATCCTGCCAAAAATTTTGTAATTCCCGTAGTCAAGGACAGCGATGCGATAAGGCAAATCGCCTTCGAATCCGGACGGCGCATACTGGAGCCTGCTGTAGGTCATCAGCTTCCCTTTGCCAGAAACCTCGAACCATTCCATATCGCTCGAAAGGCATTTGTAGCAATCAGCCCTTGGCGGAAAAAAGACCAAGCCGCAGCTCTTGCAGCGGGTGCCCATGACCTTGCCCTGCTCAAGATGAGCAACAAAGTCATTGATTTTAGTTGTGGAGGTAAAACTGACTGTCCCGAATTTTTTGAAACGGTCATCTATCTCTTTTTTGTTTCCCATTTTTATCTCCCGAGGATGGTGATGTTTCCATAAAGCCCGACACCGCCGATGTTATGGACAAGCCCTATTTCCGGACTCCTGACCTGCACCTCGCCTCCCTCTCCTCTGAGCTGAAGGACAATGGTCCTGATTTGAGAGCCGCCGGTGGCGCCGATAGGATGGCCTTTGGAGAGCAGTCCGCCGTCGATATTGACCGGTATCTTTCCTTCTTTGTATGTCTCTTTGCTCTTGACAAGCTCTCTGCCTTCTCCTGGATTGGCAAGGCCCAAGTCTTCATAGGCCATTATTTCGGAAATGGTGAAGCAGTCATGAACCTCAGCCACATCGATATCCTTGGGGCCCAAGCCAGCCATCTTATAAGCCTGCCGCGCAGCCTCTTGGGCGACAGCCAGTCCGGTGAAAGTGTTCCTGCCAGCCAGGTTGACACTGGCCGAGGCGGCGCCCAGCCCCAGAATCCAGACCGGCTTCTTGCTCAGAGACTTCGCCCTTTCCTCGCTGGCTACAATCAAGCATGAGCTTCCATCAGCGTTAGCACAGCAATCTCCAACCCGAAGCGGACTCGCCACAGGGCCGGATAAAGGATTCTGCGGATCCTTAAACATCTCGAAGGTCACCGGCTTGCGGTAGACAGCCTTTTCGTTGACCTGGCCATAGGTCGAAGCCTTAACCCTGACCAGAGCCAGATCATCGAGCGTTGTGCCGTATTTTTGCATGTGAGCTCTGGCAAACATGGCATAATAGGCCGGCATCATCGTTCCAAACGGACTCTCCCATTGAATGTCAGCACCACGGCCCATCCTCTCCTGAGATTCTGCTGAAGAAATCTCCGACATCTTCTGAAAGCCGATAACCGCCACGACGTGATGAAGGCCTGACTTTATTAAGGCGTAAGCCATTTTCAGGCCGGTGCTGCTTGAAGAGCAGAGGCTCTCAAGGTAGCATGTTGGCTGGGGAATAAGGCCGAGATACTCAGCAAAGACTCCAGAAGGAGAGCGCTGTTTATCGTACTCCGGAGCCGAGCAAATGATTGAAGCATCGATATCTTTCGATGTGAGCTGAGCGTCGCGCATCGCATCCTTGAATCCCTCAAAGGCCAGCTCGCGTATCGAGCCCGGATATCCACGAACAAATGCACTCTGCCCGACGCCGATGATTCCCACTTTACCCATTTAGGCCTCCCTTCTTATCAAAAATCTTTTTAGAAACAGCTTTTCAAACAAATGCTCTCAGATTTTATTCATGTCCTCTTTTTATGTGTTGCATTTCATCGCTTGGAGAGAAACGATATATCGACCAATTACGGCCAGAACCTTATAGCACACGAAAAATTCCAAGTCAATTCTAAGTTTCACTAAGTAGTTGACAGAGTGAGAAGCAGATGATATGTATTACATTTCAACCCGCACCCTCTTTGATGGAAATGAACCATTTTTAAAGAGGAAGAACGTGATTCAAAAAAATTTCCAAAACATTATTTTTGAGACTAAGGGCGAAAAGACTTTTCTGACAATCAACCGGCCTCCGCTGAACATTCTGAATATCGCGACCATGGAAGAGATGAACCAGGCTTTGAGTTCGCTTGCCGGCAACAAAGAAGTCAAGGTTTTGGTTATAGGCGGAAGCGGGGAAAAAGCTTTCTCCGCCGGAGTAGACGTGACCGACCATACAGCAGAAAAAGCAGAGAAGATGCTGCGGGCCTTCCACGACATTTTCCGCAATTTA
Organism: uncultured Eubacteriales bacterium; assembly: GCA_964526905.1. Classification (GTDB taxonomy): domain Bacteria; phylum Acidobacteriota; class Aminicenantia; order Aminicenantales; family Aminicenantaceae; genus CAZGMN01. The sequence continues at coordinate 16,410 of CAZGMN010000034.1, read as the reverse complement.
CTGAAATTGGAACAGGTGACTGTAGCCGCCTTGAGAGGCTTAACTCTGGGCGGGGGATGTGAAATTACCCTTTTTTGCGACCTGGCGATTGCCGCCGATAACCTAAAAATCGGCCAGCCTGAAATAAAGCTTTCTGTCATTGCTCCTGTGGCTCTCCTCATCTTGCCTCGCCTCGTCGGCCTGAAAAAGGCTGCAGAGATTCTCTTAACCGGCAAAACGATCGATGCTGCGGAAGCTGAAAAATTGGGCCTGGTCAACAAAATCGTTCCCCTGGCATCCTTCGACTCTGAGCTTGAGAATTTCCTCGCGCCTTTTTCAGAATTAAGCCTTGTGGGAGTGATGCATTCCAAAAAAGGAATTTATCTTGGATTAGAGACAAGCTTTCTTGAGGGATTGGAGAGGATTGAAAAGACCTACCTGAAGGAACTGATGAGCACAGAAGACGCCCGGGAAGGACTGAAAGCATTCATGGAAAAAAGAAAGCCTCTCTGGAAAAATAGATAAAGGAGGAAGAAATGAGAGCAGCTGTTTTTCATGAGCCCAATAAGCCTTTGGTCATTGAAGAGGTCGAACCTCCAAAAATAGGCCCCAACGACATCAAGGTTAAAATCAAGGCCTGTGGTGTCTGCAACACTGACTTGCATTACATAGACCACGGCGTTCCCACCTTCAAAAAGCCGCCCATCATCCTCGGCCACGAGGCCTCAGGCGTAGTCGAGGAAGTCGGCTTTAAAGTCAAAAACTTCAAGGTTGGTGAGAGTGTGCTCATTCCTCCTGTCTTTTCCTGTGGCTATTGTGATAACTGCCGCCTGGGCCGGGAGAATATCTGCCTGAACATGATCATGCTCGGAAATCATGTTGACGGCGCCTTTGCGGAATATGTCTCTGCCCCAGCCAAAGACTGTCAGCATCTTCCCCAAGAGCTGCCGCTTGAGGAATCATGCATCATCGCCGATGCCATCTCCACTCCTTATCATGCCGTAAAGAATAGGGCTCGGGTTAAGCCCGGCGATTCTGTTGTCGTCTTTGGCTGCGGAGGAGTTGGAATAAACGTTGTCCAGATGGCAGCAGCCTGCGGAGCCTCAGTCATAGCTATTGATATCTCGAATTATAAGCTGGATATAGCTAAAAACTTGGGGGCCAGCCATACAATCAATTCTGGAGGAAAAGCAGAGAAAGAGCTGCTTAAGGAAATAAGAGAGATGACGGGCGGAGGAGCGGATATCTCCATCGAAGCTATCGGCAACCCAAAGACAATCGAGATCGCCACAGCCTCGATCAAATCCGGAGGACGCCACTGCCAGGTTGGCTATTCCCCCCACGATGTTGCCCTCAACGCCGGAAGGCTGATGTTTAGAGAAATCGAAATTTTAGGTTCTTTGGGCTGCCGTCCTGTCGATTATCCTAAGATTATCGAAATGGTCAGGACAGGAAAAATCCAACTCTATCCTGTGGTGACCAATAAATTCCAACTCCAAGATATTAATCAAGCATTTGACTTGATGAGAAAAGGAGAAGCTCTGAGGTCTATCATCCTCATCTGAGCCGCACGGACAAAAGAAAGGTCTTTTACAGTTCCTGGGCGAGAAAATAGTCGGAAGGCTGTATCCCGTATTTATGGGATTCTAAAGACTTTATAATCGACCTCCTGTACACTCTTCTCTCGGAATCCATTTCTGCCAAATCGGCAATCTCTCCATCGACTTTATTGCCAAAAACATCGGCAATGATTTTCACTTTTGGCCGGAGCATAAAGGCTGCATCCGGATTTGTCTCAATCACGATTCCCATCTCGCCTGTGTCGAGAGCAACAAGAGTGCCCACCGGATAAACACCCATCATGTTGGCAAAAACTTTGACAAGAACGGGGTCGAATTCCTCTCCGCTTTTCTCCAGCATCAGGTTCAAGGCTTCATCTCTGGTCAAAACATAGTCTCGATAAGGCCTGGGAGTTGTCACTGCGTCAAAAAAATCGCATATTTTAACGATTTTGCTGTAAAGATTTATCGTGTCCTTTTTCCAGGGCCTGGGGTATCCGGAGAGGTTTGACCAGAGATGGTGTTCCAGAGCAACATAAAGCGCTTTCACCGGAAGATAATCTGAACCTTTGAGACAGATCAACTTTCCTGCGCCTTGATAGGTATGCTTTTGAATTATATCTCTTTCTTCATCTGTCAACTTATCTTTTTTATCAACGATATCCTTAGGAATGTCTGTTTTCCCGATATCATGGAAGAAGGCGCTGAGGCCCAATTCAATCAATTCTTTCTTTTCAAGGCCCAATCTTCTTCCAAAACAGACAGTCAGGATGGAAACGTTAGCCGAGTGATTGATGGTGTAATCATCATAATTTTTTATATTCGTCAGGCCAATCATATAAGCCTCATCCCGGCTGATGACATTGACTATGGAGCGGATAAGTCTTCGCGTTGTTTTGACATCGAGATTTTTTTGTGAACTTTCGCGCGAAAAAGCGCCTTTCATACTGGATATGCTCTTGAAAAATACTTTTTTTGCCGTCCGCTTGGTCTGGTCGTCTTTCGCATTTTTGGCTATTTCAAAAGAGTGGGCTTCGGCCAAGAAAATGTGGCGAATTCCGCTTAATTCAACCTTCTTTTTAAACTCTTCAAACGGCTTTTCCTTTTTTCCTTTAGAGCCTGCCAAGAGAACAACAAACTGTTTCAACTCCTCAATATCCAGGCCTGACTCGAAGCCGATTGTTCCTATCTGTTTTTCCCGAAACGTATCGGACAGGAATTTAAACTTGTTGTAACTAAGAAAATCAAATTTAACTCTGGTTGAATTGAGGAAAAGAGTGTTTTCATAAAATTGAAATACAGCCTCTCCTTCGTTCTTCAAGACATCTTGGATTAAAGCCAAGAGAGGGTTGATCTGACTGACGAAGGCAAAGTTATTTGACTCATAAATCTGAGCAGTTTTTAGCGAAGCAGAAAAACGAATGAATATTTCTTCGACTGTCTTAAAAAGCTCTTTTTTTGAAAAATTGCTTTCTTGTTCTGTTTCGTTCTGATTCTCTTCTTCCACTCGTTAACCTTTCTAAACTTCGCTAAAAAATTTGGAAGATGAATCTTTTGGCGCTAATCTCCTCAAGGAAAGCCGGCAAGCCTGGCGAATGGTTCTGCTCCAGGTCTTCGTCCCTTCTTTAAGAATCTCCAAAGCTTCAGGAGTGGCCATCATTTCTAAGGACTGGATGGCATAAAGGCGAGTTTCAATCAACGGACCGTTGGAGAAAAGCCTCCATTTTTTCATCAGCGAGCGGAGGAAAATGGAGACTTCTCTGCTTTGGCTCAGGGCCAAAAAATTCAAGAGCGTTTTTTTCTCTACCCTGCTTCTTTCCAGGAAATCCTTTCTCTTGGCTAATTCCAAGACATGCTCAACGGTATCTTTATCTCCAGAATATTTGAGTCCCAGAGACGCCAGAGTCCGAATATCTTCCTCATCATCTGATAGAAATTTTAAAAGAATCCTATTCGCAGAATCACTGCCAATTTTTCTCAGAGCCTGGATAGTCTCAAACCTGACTCCCTTGTCCTGATGGCTAATAAATTTCTCCAGATAAGGCATGACCTCCTGCTTGCCTATTCTCCCCAAGATGGAGATAACCTCTCTTGTCAGAGAAACCCTGCCGTTTATGGCAATGCTGGCCAGCGAATCCATATCCTTACTGCCCATTTCAAAAAGGAAATTTGATGTCCTGAGTCGGAGGTGAAGGTCATTCGAAAGACTCCAAATATCGCCGACAAGAGGGATTGTCTCGGGACCAAGCTGTTTTAGGTATTGAAGCAAGGAATCAACATTCTCTATCTTTCCTTCAAGGAATAATCTCTTTATAAAATCGAAAGTATCTTTATTCTTTGCTCTTTGATATAAATCCTCCAGTAAATTCACCCTCTCCTCACACTTTCCAGAAAAGACATCCTTCAGCTCTTTGACACGGCTTAAGATCAGGCAAGCTAAGTCAAAATTGGCGTTAAAAACAACTTCCTTGAAACATTGATCAAGGACGTTTAAAATGGCCACAAATTGATCATCCCTTTCCTCTAAAAATAGAATTTCGAAAAGCAGATTGGCTAATTCCGTCAAGGGAAGAGCGGATCGACATTGTTCGAGCATGGAATTCACCTGGGGAGTTTCATCTTCTTTCAGAGCTGAAAGCATGGGAGGAATCATCATCTCTTCCAAATTGGCATTATTATTCTCTTGCTTAGCCTTAATAAGCTTGAAGCCCAAAGCGATGCTTCTCCGATTGACCTCTTCACTATCCTCTGAAGTCAGTTCTATCTTTCCTTTCGAAAACTTTTCCTTAAGAGCATTGATATCTATTTCTTTCTCTTCCTCTTCGGAATCGGATTTGAGAAACTCATCAGGCGCGAAAAACCGGATATGGGGAAAATCCTTTATCCAGAGAGAATTGACCATATCGCTATTCTCTGGAGGAACTTCTGACTCTTCTCTGATCACTTCTAAAAATTCATGCACCTCTCTCTCGTCTAAGCCTTTATGAAAGGACAGCTCTCTTATTCCGTCTTTAAAAAAGAGGAAGGGCAGGCTGGACTTTTTTTCTTCATCCTGAAAAACTGTTTCTCCTTTGAGAGTGAATTTAAATTCATCAACCCCGATGAGCAACACCTCAAATTTCTCCAGGAATTCATCCATTTTCCCGATAAAGGAATCAACGAAGGTTTTAATCGAAGGATTACCGGCGGGAAAGATTTTCATCGCCGAAAATGATTTTTCAAGTGTTTTAAAGACTTCTTTCGCCATCAGCATTTCATCGGTATTGAATTCCTCGCCAAGAACCGAGTTATACTGATTTTTTGAGACAGGCGAGTTCACTCTGAAAAATTTTTTTAGAGTATGATTCTTATTAGAATCCATCGACGGACTCAACAGATTAACAGGATAGATTCACGATTACAAATAACTGTTTTTTTTGAGAAGCTCTTAGTGACAAGGAATGATGCGTCCTTTCAGGCCATTCGTGCTTTTAAGAATGGTACAGGGAAAAGATGTAAGGCTTTAGTCGAGGGAAAAAAGGAAAAATTGAGCTCCTCGACATTCTCTCCTCTCGTTTAAGTCTAACTATAGATATAAGAGGGAGCCAACAAACTCAATAGCCTTAATGGGTGAATTCAGAGGTGGTATTTATTTTGATTCTTCTCACCCCTTTTGGCTAACTCCTCTAAAGAGAAAGCCGAAAGAGTTTTTCATTTTAAATTTTGTTCGCAAAAGCGGGGAATGAAGGCGTTTAAGCCTAAAATTCTTCAAGAATAGAGCAGGTCTCAAGATGAGGAGTATGAGGGAAAAAATCGTAGAGGCGAATATCCTTCAGTCTGTATCGCGAATTCATAAGCTTCAAATCCCTGGCGAGCGTTGAAGGATTGCAGGAAAAATAAACCATGAGAGGAACAGGCTCATCGAGAAGGCTTTCAACAACATTTTGAGAAATTCCTTTGCGGGGTGGGTCGAGGACTAAAACATCAATTCTTCTTTTTAAAATCCTGGCTATCCATTCCTCACTCAATCCTTCGCAGACCGTGAAGTTGTCGATCCGGTTGAGAGCGAGATTCTTCCTCAGGAATTCGATATTCTCAGCTGAAGATTCAACGCCTATGACCTCTGCTGCCTTCGAAGCCAGAGCTATTCCGAATGCTCCGACGCCGCAGTAAAGGTCTGCGACTCTTTCCCTTCCACTGAGAGAAATCATCTTTCTCAGGTCAAGAAAAACCTCTTTGAGCAATTCTCTATTGACCTGGAAAAAAGATTGAGGCCCAAGGCGGTAAGTGTTCTCCCCCACTCTTTCTTCGATATAATTCTCGCCATCAAGGATGACTTCTTTCAGGCCTTTTTTCTTCTTGACCAGACAGATAATTCCTTTTAAAAGAAATCTTGAATTGAGTAAAGCCAAATTCTCCTTAAGACCTTTTAGACTTTGCACAGAATTGAGATAGAGAACGAGAAGCATTGAATGGTCAAAAGGACTTTCCTTCACTTCGACCTCTTCTATCCCTGCCAAATTCTTAGCTGTGGCCGTTTCTTGAAATGCGGTTAAGAGCGCATTCATCTTTTCTGAGACGAGAAAACACTCTTCTATTCCGACGAACTCGTCCTGGGCTCCGGGCTGATGGTAAGCGAGGCGGGCCTTTGAGCCTTCCCCAATGAGACAAAGACGGATCTTATTTCTGTAGCCCCAAATTTGTGGGGAAGGCTTGAGGAGAAGGTCAGGAAGCTCGATCCTGAGGCTCCGCAAGAATATTTCTCTGATTTGGGATTTTTTGATTTCAAGCTGAAAAGGATAATCGATGTACTGGTAAGGAGAGCAGGCTTTGTAGTGGGGGCAGCGGACAGGGACTCTGTGCGGCGAGGCCCTTAGAACTTTTGTCACTCTGGCTTCAAGATATGTCTTTTTTTCTTTGACTGGAGCAGCTTCAACTTCCTCTCCCGGAAGCCCTTCATCACAAAAAATAACTTTGCCCGCAGCTTTAGCCATGCTTTTTCCCGGATATACGATTTTCTCAATGCGTACGTTCATCGAAGCACCGGCGCCTTATTTTTTATCGGCCTTTCCTGCCTATCTTATTTGAGCAAAGGCTGAATGGGAGCTGATCTTGCTGATTTGTGACTTGCCACAAATCAGTTGAGGGGAGCCGAGGGGATGTGTTCCCTCGGTCGCAGGGCGCAAGCCCGAGAAGGGGAGGCAGGGAGCGAAGCGACCGTTGGAAGGGGGAAAGCGAAGCTGTTCCCCCTCCGAGTAATCGTTGAGGAAAATCCGCGTGCTCCGAACCTCCAGCACGGCATCCACTGGCCTGAGCTCTACTTCCCCTTGAATTCCCCTTTTCTTTTTTCCAGGAAAGCAGCCACTCCTTCCTTCTTGTCTTCGGTGGTGCAGCAAAGGGCATGGAGGAAAGATTCAAGGGCAAAGCCAGGGCCGGCCGCCCCTTCCTGACTCCTGTTCACCGCTTCCTTGGCATACCTCACAGCAAGAGGAGGACGTGAAGCGATCTTCTGAGCAAGCTCCATCGCTGCTTCCATCAATTTGTCAGGAGGAACGACCTTGTTGACAAGACCGATTCGATAGGCTTCCTGAGCATCGATGAAATCGCCGGTGAGAATCATCTCCATCGCCCTTCCCGACCCAACCAGCCTGGGAAGGCGCTGAGTTCCTCCGTCTCCAGGAATGATTCCCAACTTGACCTCTGGCGCTCCAAACTGAGCTTTTTCCGAACAGATTCTCATCGAACAGGCCAGAGCGAGCTCCAGTCCCCCTCCTAAGGCATAACCGTTGACAGCAGCTATGACCGGGACATGAAGGTTTTCTATCCTGGAGAAAATCTCCTGTCTCTCCTTGGAGACTCTTCGCCCTATCTTTGCCTCTCGGTCAACCAGCTCATTGATATCTGCGCCGGCAACAAAGGCTTTATCCCCAGCGCCGGTGACGACCAGGACTCTCAGCTCCTCGTCATTTTCAACCTCGTCCAGGAGCTGCTTCAGCTCAGAAGTCAATTCCATGGAAATAGCGTTCATTTTATCAGGGCGGTTTATGGTCAGGAGTCCGATGTTGCCTTTCTTTTCATAAATGAGTGTCTTATACATGATAATGCTCCTTGTCTCATTCAAAGGCTTTGATGCCAAGCTCAAAGGAGCCGATGATCAACTGCTGAATCTGGGAAGTTCCTTCGTAGAGGGTGTTGATGCGGGCGTCACGGTAGAAGCGTTCGACATCATATTCGCCGGAGAATCCGTAACCGCCATGAATTTGAATCGCTTTATAAGCGACGCGGTTGACCATCTCGCTGCAGTAATACTTGGCGATGGATGTCTCCCTGGTGTTTCGCACTCCCTTGTTTTTCATATCGCCAACACGGTAGACAAGCAGCCGGCCTGCCTCGCATTCGACGACCATATCGGCAATCATCTGCTGGATAAGCTGAAAGCTGGCGATCGGCTTCCCAAACTGAATTCTCTGCTTGGCATACTCTTTACAGATGTCGATGCAGCCCTGGGCTGCACCGACACAGCCCGCGGCCACAGTGTATCGGCCAAAATCCAACGTGCTTAGAGCAACTTTGAAACCCTTGTTCACTTCACCCAGGACATTTTCCTTGGGAACTCGGCAGTTCTCCAGAAATATCTCGCCGGTGTTTGAGGCGCGGAGACCGAGCTTGTCGTGGATGTCTTTTGTCGAAAAACCTTCAAATCCTCTTTCCACCAGAAAGGCAGTGATTCCCTTTGCTCCCGCGTCTTTATCAGTCTTGGCATAAACGATTGCCAGGTCAGCAATTCCAGCATTGGTGATCCATGTTTTCTGGCCGTTGAGGATATAATCATCGCCTTCTTTTACGGCAGAGGAAACCATGCTCGCCGGGTCGCTTCCGGCATTGGGCTCTGTCAGGCCATAGCAGCCTATCCATTCGCCGCTGGTTAATTTTGGAAGATACTTTTTCTTCTGCTCCTCTGAGCCAAACATAAAAAGCGGAAGCTCGACCAGAGAAACCTGGACCGAATAGGTTCCTCTGAGGGAAGAATCGACCCGGCCGATCTCTTCGGCGACAATCGCATGGCTGATGTAATCAAACCCTGCTCCGCCGTATTCTTCGGGAATAGGCGTGCCCATAAATCCGAGCTCTGCCAGTTTCTTGAAAATCTCTCTCGGAAACCGAGCGTTTTTGTCATTCTCCCGCGCCGCAGGCGCAATCTCCTCTTTGGCAAACTTGCGGATGGCATCCTGAATCATTTTTTGTTCCTGGCTCAAATCAAAGTCCATGGTTCACTCCTTTTCAAGAAAAAGGGATTAATAAAAAAGATGCTTTCCCTTTTCTTAATACTTGTAAAATCCTTGCCCTGATTTTTTCCCCAATTTCCCTTCAGCGACCATCTGTCTGATGACCTCAGGCGGCCTGTAGCGCTCGTCTTTGAGCTTGGCATACAAAGTTTCCATCTTCGCCAGATGAATGTCCAGGCCGATCATATCGATCAGAGCCAAAGGCCCCATCGGCAGTCCTGCTCCAAGCTTCATCGCCTCATCAATTTCCTGGGCAGAAGCGATGCCCTGAGAATAGACCACAGCTGCCTCGTTGAGCAGCCCGGCCAGAACACGGCTGACTATTCCTGCAGGCGCTTCTTTGGAAGTGGCTATAGGGAACTTGCCCAGCTTCTCGGCAAGCTTTTTGGTTGTGGCAATCGTCTCTTCAGAAGTCATTTTTCCGCGAATTATCTCGACCAATTTCATGACCACAGCCGGATTGAAAAAATGCATTCCGATGACTTTATCAGGGCGAAAAGTGGCTGAAGCAATATCGCTCACCGAAAGGGCAGTGGTGTTGGTGGCCAAGATTGTCTGGGGCGGGCAGATCGTATCGAGCTTCTTGAAGAGGTCTTTCTTGGCCTGGATGTTCTCGGAGATGGCCTCGATGACAAAATCCGCATCGCGAGCAAGGCTGAGGTCTGTCGACCATTTGATTCGAGAAAGAACTGAGTTCATCTCATCCTGGCTGATTTTTGCAGCTTCGACCCGTTTCTTCAAACCAGCTTTGACTTTTTCTTCTGATTTCTCGACCAATTCCTGGAAGAGGTCGACGACAATGACCTCATAGCCCTGCTGGGCACAAAGCTGTCCGATCCCAGAGCCCATAATCCCTGCGCCAGCCACAAAAGGTCTTTTTACATCCATTCTATCCCTCCATTCATTTCTATAGCTTAAATTGACATACCTGAAAAAATGTCATGTCTTTTAAGACAGCCTCTCGACAATCATCGCCACACCCTGCCCGCCTCCGATGCACATGCTTGCCAATCCAAGGGTCTTATCGTAAGTCTTCAAGGCATAAAGCAGGGTGGTCAGTATCTTTGCGCCAGTAGCGCCAACCGGATGTCCAAGGGCGATGGCTCCGCCGTGGAGATTGACCTTCGAGCGGTCCCACTTCAGCTCTTTCTCCACAGCCAGAATCTGGGCAGCAAAGGCCTCGTTGAGCTCGATGAGGTCGATATCTTCGAGCTTCATTTTCGCCCGCTCCAAGGCCTTTGCAACTGCCGGCACAGGGCCTATTCCCATGATTGCCGGGTCAACGCCCGCATGGCCATAGGAGACAATTCGAGCCAAGGGCTTGACGCCGAGCGCGCTTGCTTTCTCCCTTTTCATGACCAGGACTGCAGCCGCAGCATCGCAGAGGGCGCAGCTATTTCCGGCAGTCACCGTCCCATCTTTCTTGAAGACAGGCGGGAGCTTGGCCAAGCCTTCGGCAGTCACTCCTTCCCTCGGTATCTCCTCAGTAGCAAAGGGTTCGGTCTTTCCTTTTCCCACAGGAATCTCGACAGCCAGGATTTCTTCCTTGAATTTTCCTTCTTTGACTGCCTTGACGGCTTTGTTCTGGCTTTCAGCGGCAAAAGCGTCCTGCTCTTGACGGCTGATTTTGTATTTTTCAACCAGCGTCTCTGCCGTCATCCCCATCAGACGGCCGGCAAGAGGGCACATGAAACCATCCTTGTGCATGACATCGACCAGTTTGCCGTCTCCCATCCGGTTTCCCCACCTGGCTCCATCAGCGATGTATGGAACCTGGGAAGTATTCTCAGCGCCTCCAGCCAGGACCACTTCTGCATCTCCGGCCTTGATCATCTGGGCCGCAAGAGAAGTCGCGCGGAGCGATGAGCCGCAACGCTTGTTGATGGTAAAGGCAGGCACCTGATGGGGCAAGCCTCCCTTCACGGCCGACAGCCGCCCGATGTTTGGACCGAGTCCAGCCTGCCAGCCGGTGCCAAAGGCAACCTCCTCAACCTGAGCAGGCTCGATTCCTGCTCGGCGCACAGCCTCTCTGATAACTAACGCTCCCAAGTCGACTGCTGAAACATCCTTGAAAGCGCCGCCGAACTTGCCTCCGGCAGTTCTGACAGCGCTGGCGATGACAATATCACTCATCTCTGACCTCCTGTTTATTATTGCTGCATATTTCGATTTCTTTTGTTTGATTCAAAGTTTTTTCATTATATTTATCCAGGCTTAAATCTGTCAACAAAAAAGGTGCGCATTTTCCTGGCAGCTCTGCTCAACTTTTCATCCGTTGAAATCTTAAGTGCCACTTTTTGGCAGCGTTATAGAGAATTCATGCTCTGAAATCCTGTGGAAATTGGGTCGTGTCTCTCGGTTTCCCTATCCCTTCGATTTCCCTAATTTCTCCTGGTCCATGAATAATCCCGGTTAAAAAGATGATGGTCAGCAAGAAAGGTCAATCTTTTTTCTTCGGCCTGACAAACAGGCCCAGAAGGTCGATCATCTTGCCTTTGATGTATCCTTCCTTGACAAAATAGGGACCTTCCTCAGGCTGAATCCACTTGATGTATCTTCCTCTCTTCAGGCCCTGCGGGTCTTGGGCCAGGCCAATCTTGAAATCGCCGTCCCTGGTCTGAATGATGGCTACGTTGACTTCTTTTTCCTCAGGAGAAAGATATTGAGTGGAAGCAATGATTCGGTCGCGGAGCGGGGTTTTTTTATGAAAAAACTTTTCAGGAATAGACTGAGGTAAGTTTTCTGCTTTAAGGCCTTCCCGCGGGCGTGTGGGCTCAGCCTTTTCAACAATTCCAACAACGGATGAGTTTCCGAAGCCGCTCATGTTAAACCACAGCCCGTAATTCAAGCTCTGAAGCTCTGCTCCAAACATTTCTTTATATTGATTTCTCCCCCGAAGCTGCCAGACAAGCTCAACGAGCTGGGCGCCGCCTGAGGCGCCCAGAGGATGGGTCCTGGCTAAAAAACCTCCTGAACGGTTGACATAGACCCTGCTTCCCTTTGCGTTCTTCTCTTCTAACACCAACCTATGCCCGCTCCCCCTCTCGGCAAGGGCCAAGTCTTCAGCAGCTATCCAAGGCATGGGTTTAAAAGCATCGTGGAGCTCCAAGAGGTCTATCTCATGCGGGTTCAAATTGGCTTCGACAAAGCATTCCCTGCCTGCAAGAACTGTCGCTTCCAAGGAGATCAAGGTCTTTCGTTCTGTGACCTTGATATTGTCAAAAGCGGATTTCACGCTCGTCAGTTTTATATCCGTGCGAAAGGGAACAAGATAAACTGCGCCGGCTCCGTTATAAGAGCCGCTGCAGTCGAACTTTGTCAGAGGCCTGGCTATCATGCGGTTGATCTCAGGATTGTCATAATCACCGCGAGTGATTGGCTTTCTGAAATAGGCATATTCATTCAAAGCTCCATGCTCGAGGCTTCGGTCGCCCATCTCAAAGCAGGCTTCCCTGAATTTTTTTTCTGAAATCCCGTAGGCATCCATGTATTCATAGCAGGCAAGGGCAGCGACTGCTGTCATCTCTCCTAAGCCTCGCTCCCTCTCTTCCTCGGCGATAACTGTTGAAATCTGGGCAGGAATCTCTTCATTCTTCAGTTTTCCTTTCATCTTCTCGCCGAAACAAACAAGCACTTTCCGCCCTGATGAGGCAAGCCTCTTGCCAAGCTCGACAGCGGCTGCTCCTGTGGCTGAGCCGCGCTCCAGATGATAAATCTCCATGTCCCTGGAAAGCTTCATCTCAATCCCGACAAGAGAATCAAGGCCTGTCTGCCTGGCAAATCCGATGGGATCCATGCAACCGATGACTAAGCACTCTGGATTGAGCTCAGAAGTAAAGAAAGCAGAGTCTTGAAGGGCCCTCTGGCAGGCATCGGCCAGAATCACTCCCAAAGGCCTGAAATCCTTGCCGAAAGGAGTGAGAGAAGCTCCGGCGATATAAACATCAGCCATCTGCATCTGACTCTTAGAATAATCGGCAAAATTCTATCAACCCCTTTTCCATCTGTCAATTTTTTGTAAGCCGTGCAGTCAACATCTAAATAACATCTCAATTGGCAAAAGGGATAATATTGATATTGGATAAAAAAAATACTATTAAAATCTTTAAAAATGATATTCTGATGGAGAAAGAGAGGAGCATGGGAAGAAAAGAAGAAATATTCACCTTTTTCTTTATAGCTCTGGCCGTGTCCTTTTTCGTCACCAGCACCAGTTTTTCGAAAGACATACAGAAAAGTGAAAAAAATACCCGGAAGGCTTATGCCAAGATGCGCGAGCTTCTTCTGAGCGATAAGTTCAGAAGCGAAGAGAATAGAATAGCTCGCCGCGAGGCTGTCAAAGGAGTGATGGCAGATTATAATTCTGAGCCGCGCCTTTCGGCTGACCCGATCCGGATTGGTATGCCCAACGATAAAAGCCGCGTCGATATCGATTGGCTTGTCAAGCACTGCGAGGACCTGGGCGTGAACTGCTACCATTTCCTTGTCTGGCACCAGCCGACGGATTGGGATGATTTCCAGTCTTTCGTCATTGCGGCAGAAAAAAGCCGAATACTCGCTGCAAGGAATTTCACTGTCTGGGTCTACCTGGTGCCGCCTTCAGAAAGCCAGGAGATGAAGTCAGAGCCCTTTGGCCTGGATTATATCGCCTGGATGGAAAATATCGCCAAATTTTCCAGAGACCATCCTGGAGTGACAGCAGTCTGCATCGATGATTTCTACGGAAGCGATGTCAACCGCTCCCTCTACACCAGAGATTATCTTAGAAAGATGCGCAGAGCCGCTGATAAATATAATCCTAAGCTAGCCCTGGTCACTGTGCTCTACTGGGATGATGTCGATCCGAAGAAAGAGGTTGAAGTCATGGAAGAAGCAATGGTGATTGCCGATTCCATAGACGGAATCCTCTACCCCTACATGGCCCAGAGCCTTGGAAAAGGACTTTCCCACAAGGAGACATCGAAGCTTGCTTATGAAATCAAACAGGTACGGGAGGTTTATCCCGGCATTCCTCTCATCGTCGATGTTTATATCACAAAGCACTCAGGGTCAAGGGATTTGCCCGACCAGAAATGGGTCAGCGAGATGCTGGATATCTCAAAGGCAAATGCTGATGGAGTGGCGCTCTACTGTATGCCCAAGAAGAACAAAGATGGAAGCTTTTCAGATTTCTGGAAGGAGGCTATGCAAGATGCTGCAACCATCTTTAATGCTGTCAAGAGCCGCTACAGCTCTTGGCTTCGGTTAAATTGGTAAGCTGCGCGAGGGGCTTTTCGTAATTTTATATTTTATGAATATAGATTAGTTCAACTATTCTCCCCCACATGTGAAAACTGACGAGGTCTCTTCTTATTTTCGCTTTAAACATGACTTTAAGGCTGTCTTTTTCAAACGCTGAAGGAAGGTTGATCGGGTCATAATGCTTATCATTATTGGCGACTATTCCATAAAATCCACCCTCAACACCGATATACATTATTGTCCCTGTTCCCTCAACAATATCGTCTTTTTCTGTGACTTCTCCAAGATCCTCGCCAAACGGACTCTGACAAGCGTCATGAGACAAAAGGGAAAAAATGGAAAGACTAAGAATGATATAAAAAATATATCTTTTCATTCTAAAATCCAATAAAGTCTTCAATATGTGATTAATTTTTTTTGATAATCTCTCGCCAATTGCATTTATTATAAATAATTCGATTTTCTGTTGTCAAATAAATATAAACTCTGAAAAGCCGTCGAAAAATGTATGAACTGCCCTTTATTCCAATTCCTTGACAAAGATATTTCTGAAATAGACTGAGGTTTCGCGGTCGTGGTTCTGTAATCCTATGTAGCCTTCCTTTGCAAAATCCCTGATCTTGCCCCGCGGCTCAGCTTCCCAGTCTACGACTTTTTGGCCGTTCAGCTCCACGGTTATGTGATTTCCCTTGAAAGTAATCTTCATGTGGTTCCATTCGCCGGTTGGATTGAAGGCATCAAACTTGGGCGGCTCGGCATCATAGATGGCTGCGGTCTTGTGGATGTCCTGGCCGGCGTCGTAAATCTGAACCTCGAAGGAATGATAGATATAATCATCGCTGGTCGGCATCTCAGGAACTCTGAGGAAAATTCCGGAATTCGTATCTTTGACCTGGCATTTAAAGTCGAGCTCCAGGATAAAATCCTTATATTTTTTCACGCTGTACCAGAAGAGACCCATCCCTCCATGGCTCTGCAGGATTCCAGTTTTCTCTTCAAGGTCAAAATAGCCGGGTCCATAATGATTCCAGCCGTGCTTGGAGTATAAGCCGTTACTCCTGCGCAGGATTTCATCATAGTCTTCGTAATAGGTTATGCTTTTGATGTAGTCGATGCTCTTTCTGACTGCAGGCGATGGATTGCCGACTTCCTTCTCATTCTCATATTCGATGGAAAGATAGCCAGAATAATTCTGAAGCGTCAGCTCAGCCAGGATGTCATGGATATTCGCTTTCCCATCTCCAAAAGGAACATCATAAGCTCCTTCGGTTCCAAACTCATTTCGGTCCTTGATATGGACATCCAGGATGCGGCCTTCAAGCAGCCGGAGCGCTTCGACGGGATTCAAATTTCCTCGCATCCAGTGGCCGGTATCGGCGCAGGAGCCGATGCGCTCATCAAGCCCCTTGACATGCTCAAGCACAGTCTCCGGCCTGGCGTACTTTGAAGGCTGGGGATGGTTGTGGAGGGCAATGTTGATATTGTACTCCTTGACCATCCGCTCGATTAGGGAAAAATCATCGTACTGGGGCTCGGTGACAATAGTCCTTATGCCCATTTTTCGGGCAAAGTCAAAAACCTTGCGCATGCTCGGCTCATCGTTGTCAAAACTGACAACGCCGTAGCTGACAAGACTCAGGCCGTAATCAGAGAGCCAGCGCTTCACTTCTTTAATCTGGTCATCACTCAGATTATGGTCAAATTTTGCATCGGGCATATTTCCGCCAAGGCTTTGCCCAGGATAGGGCTGAAGATACTCTATGCCCAGCTCCTTTGCTTTTATCAGAGTTTCAAAGAAGGAAAAATTCCTGAATGTCCAGCACTGGGTCGCGATCGGAATTTTCTTTATCCTGACTTCTTTATAATTTGTCCCGGCAACCTGCTCTTTTACGCTCGATATATCCTGCTTTACGCTCACATTCTCAGGAATTTTCACCTGAGTTTTCGTTCGGCAATTAAATAAAGAGAAAAGCGCCAAAGCTGCAAACAAGCAAAGATACTTTTTCATTAGCCCTCCTTATGGTAATTAAAACTTAAAATTTAAACCTCAAACCTTTAATAAGACAGAAAAAGTAATGCTTCTTTAACATGCTATAGAACCAGGCTGGGTGTGGAGAAAACCGTTTGAAGGCTGAGCGGGCATGGTTCCTCGCCTGAAAGGCGAGGAGAGCGAAGCCTGAAACCGAGCAGGCTTTGCCTCGCTGGGGCAAAGCCTGCGTGTTTTCAAAGCACCCAGCCTGACCTCTCTTGTGCACTGGAATAATAAATTTCTTTATAGAAAGTTGATTTTTAGCCGCACATTTAATAAGGATTAAGTAGCTTTCGAGTGATAAAGATATGGAACACATAGAGCGTAACAGAAAAAT
>CAZGMN010000033.1:0-19448 GCA_964526905.1 uncultured Eubacteriales bacterium | reverse complement strand
GCACATATCCCCGTCCTTCGTTGGCGGGCATAATACCATCTGAAATGAGAAAAGATATCGCTCGGATGTGGTCGGCTATTATTCTTACTGAAATATCCCCATCGTCTTGAGACGGATATTCCCTGCGGGCAAGATTGCAGACTCCTTCGATTAAAGGAGAGAAAAGGTCTGTGTCGAAATTACTTTTTTTTCGTTGGAGAGAGGTGGCCATTCTTTCCAGCCCCATCCCGGTATCAATCGATGGCGAAGGAAGCGGATTTAAATTCCCTTTCTCGTCCTGGACATACTGCATGAAAACTAAGTTCCAGAGCTCTGAGAAGCGGTCGCTCCCCTTCTCGATCAGGGTTGAGGGTGTCCCCTTTTCGATTTCAGGGCCAAGGTCATAGTGGATTTCTGAGCAGGGCCCGCAAGGTCCCGTCTCTCCCATAGCCCAAAAATTATCTTCCTTACCGAAGCGGAATATTCTGTCAGCGCCGACTCCGATAGTCTCATTCCAGATCTTGAAGGCTTCCTCGTCCTGAGTGTAGATGGTGATATAAATCTTTTCTTTCTCCAGCTTAAAGACCGAGGTGATGAGTTCCCAAGAAAATTCGATGGCTTCTCTCTTGAAATAGTCGCCGAACGAGAAATTCCCAAGCATCTCGAAGAATGTATGGTGTTTAGTCGTCCTGCCCACTTGCTCCAGGTCGTTGTGTTTGCCGCTCACCCGCAGGCATTTTTGGACAGAGGCCGCTCTCTTGAAGCTTCTTTTTTCAAGCCCCAAGAAGATGCTCTTGAATTGATTCATCCCGGCATTGGTGAAAAGGATGGTGGGGTCGCCCTTGGGAAGAAGAGATGAGCTTTTAACGATTTTATGATTCTTCTTGGCAAAAAACTCTAGAAAAGTTTCTCTTATCTCCTGAGCTTTCATTTAATGGTTTTCTTCTTTTTCATCTTCTTCTGTTTCTAAGTCGACCTTGCTCATTTTTGTTTCCATCTCTTCAAGGGCCATCTCTGACGACGATTGGATACCAGCCACTCTCAATTTGAAATTATTAGGGCTGGATGAATACCTCAATCCCTGTTCGAAAGAAATGTGCTTGTCCTTATAGAGTTGATAAATGGATTGGTCGAAGGATTGCATCCCATACTGGGAGACACCGGCTTCAATGGCTTCTCTTATCAGATGAGTCTTTTCTCTATTCATGATGCATTCCTGGATAAAGGGGGTGTTGATCATGACTTCTACGGCCGGGACTCTTCCCTTGCCGCCTATGCGAGGAATCAGCCTCATGGAGATGACCGCCTTAAGGATGCTTGCCAGCTGGAACCGGATTTGCTTCTGGCTGTGAGGCGGAAAAACTGAAACAGTTCGGTTGACCGTCTCAGGGGCATCCAGAGTGTGAATAGTGCTCAGAACAAGGTGACCGGTCTCAGCAGCAACAAGAGCGGTCTCAATGGTATCTTTGTCTCTCATCTCGCCCACAAGGATAACATCCGGATCCTCTCTCAGGGCGGCTCTCAAACCTCTGGCGAAACTCTTGACGTCAACTCCCACTTCTCTCTGGCAGATTGTGCTTTTCTTATCTCTGTGGAGATACTCTATTGGATCTTCGATGGTGATGATGTTCTCTGTGCGGTGAGTGTTGATGTAGTCAATGATGCCGGCAAGAGTTGTTGTTTTTCCGCTGCCCGTCGTTCCCGTGGCCAGAACCAGGCCTCTTTGTTCGAGGGCAATCATTTCCAAGGATTCAGGCAGGAGAAGCTCTTTGATTGACTTGGGCTCCAAAGGAATGATTCTCAAAGCGATAGCAATTGATCCCCGCTGGCAGAAGATATTCCCTCTGAACCTGCCAAAGCCAGGAAAACTATAGGCCAAATCAAGATCCAAATCCTCCCCAAGGATATTCTTCTGAGAGGGAGTCATAATTTGATCAGCGAGTTCTTGGGTCATGGTCCCAGTCAGTCTTTGAAAAGTCGTAAGAGGTTTGAGGAGGCCATTGATGCGAAGGATGGGATGATTGCCCGGCTTTAAATGGAGATCAGATGCCTCGCTTTCGATTGCTATTTTTAATAGTTCATCTATTTTCATTGTCATACCTCTTAAGCATCATTGGATATCTCTATCAGCCAATGATGTTTAACATCCTTTGTTCCAAGGCAAAAGTTTTCCGTTTATCCATACTTTGCCATTTTTTCTATTGGAGGGGCTCATTCATTGCTCCTCTTTAAAATATTATAGCGCTTTTTAATGACAATATTTTGAAGCAGGCAATTCATCTTATCTCAATTATGGGGTGAAGTCAAACTTCTCACTTTTTTGAGCGTTTTTTGGATGATGATGATTATCCGCCCTATTTTCTCCAAACCGATTCCCCGCAATAGGGACAACTTTTTGCCTTATAGGGCAGAGGCCGCCGACAATTCCAGCAGTTGACAGATGTTCTTTCTCTGGCTCTAATTCTTCCCAGTATATCTTCGACCTCTGACTTTTTTGAATCCTTTCCTTTGTAAGCAGCAAGATGTCTAATGATTTCTGAAGGCTTTTGGTACCTGTCTTCAACTTCAATAGCGAGGCATTTGATGATGATCTCATTGATTTCTTTAGATACCCTGTTGTTGATTAAACGAGGAGGCTTGATTTTTCCTTCTTTTGCTTTCTCCAGGATCTTGAAGGGGTCGGGGTCGACAATGGGAGGTTGACCGATGAGCATTTCATAAAAGATGCATCCGATCGAGTAGATATCCGAAAAGAAGCTTGCCTTTCCCAGGAACTGTTCTGGCGCCATGTAGGGAGGAGAGCCAATTCTTGTCGAAGCATAAGGAAGATTCTCCAGCCAGGCTGATGTTCCGAAATCTGTGATTTTTGCTGTTCCCTCTTCGGAGATGATGATGTTTGAGGGCCTCAGGTCTCGGTGAATAATCTTATTTTTATGGGCATGGTCAACACCATAGCAAATCTGAGTGATATAATCGATTGATGTTTCAATGTCTAAAGTCTTCTCTCTCTCTAAAATTTTCTCGAGCGTTTTGCCTTTGACAAATTCCATGACCATAAAAAAAACCTTGTTTTCTTTCTCGGCAGAAATCATGCGGACGATGTTCGGATGGTTCAAAGCGGCTTGGAGCCTCGGTTCTTTGAGAAGCTTAAACAGTTCTAAGGATTGCTTGTGGGGAACTTTGATGGCAACTTTTATGTTAAGCCATGTATCCCTTGCCAGGAAGACAGAGCCGAAACCGCCGCTGCCCAATGAGCGCAAAATTTCATATTTGCCGATTTTCTGGCCTTGAAGAAACATCTTACAAGTTCCAAAAATGAGTAATTAGAGAGAGGCTGCAAATCGCAGCTGTCTCCGCTCTCAGGATGAGTTTGCCCAGGCTTACCGCCTCGAATCCCTGGTTCAGGATGTTGTCCTCCTCTCCTTTTGTCCACCCTCCTTCAGGGCCGATAAGAATGAAGGCCGAGGAGGGGGCCTCCTTCATCAGACATCCTTTTGTCGAAGAGCACATCAAAATATCTCTTGAGTACTTTCCCTTGTTTTCGCTGAGGAGAAGCTTTTTTGCTTCATTCCTTTCTTTGATCAGCTTTTCAAGAGCAACGGGCAATGAAATGGAAGGGATAAAAGGATTCTGACTTTGTTTGGCCGCTTCACGGGCGATTTTCCTCCATCGTTCCACTTTCCTTTCCGTTTTTTCTTCAATGTTGACGATACTCCGAGCAGTGATGACCGGAATAATGGCTGCGACCCCGAGCTCAGTGGCTTTTTGGATGGTGAATTCCATCTTTTTTGCTTTGAGCAGGGCCTGGGCCAAGGTGATGGAAACCTGGGGCCTGCCTTTATTGATTTTTTCCATGATAAGCAATTCTGTCCTGTGTTTTTGAACGGCCTCAACCCTAGCCAAATAACTTGTGCCCTCGCCGTCGAAGAGCCAGACGTTCTTGCCGGGCTTCACTCTGGCGACCCGGCTTAAATGATGATGCTCTTCGCCGCAGAGAAATATAGTGCCTGATTGGATGCTTTTTTTCTTGATGAAAAAGCGATTTGATGTCAAAAGCGGCTCTAATGAAAGATATCTTTGACTTTGTCAAGAATGTTCTTATCCAGAATTTCTAAGTCTTCTCCCCTCAATTCGGCAAATTTCCGGAGCAATTCCTTTTGTTCTTTAGATAAATTCTGAGGGGTCTTAACATTTATCCTGACAAATAAGTCTCCTTTCCTGCGGCTTTCTAGGTCTGAAATTCCTTTGCCCTTTAATCTGAAAATTTCTCCGGCTTGACTCCCCGCCGGAATCTTAAGGATTTCCATTCCATCAAGAGTTGGTATCTTTACTGTAGTTCCTAACGCCGCGTGAGTAAATGAGATCGAGATTTGACAGTAAAGATTATTTTCCTCTCTTTCAAAAAAGTCATGCTTTCTGACCTGGATGACGGCATAGAGGTCTCCCTTTGAAGCTCCCTTATCTCCAGCTTCTCCTTCTCCTGCAATCCTGAGTCTTGTGCCATTGTCGACACCGGCTGGAATCTTTAGCTTTAATGTTTTCTTTTTTTTAACCTTTCCCGTGCCGCGGCACTCCAGACAAGGAGTGGTGATGACTTCGCCCAAGCCTCCGCAGTGAGAACAGGTGCGGGAAATGGTGAAAAAGCCCTGCTGGTAACGAATCTGTCCTTGCCCCTGACAAGCTTGGCAGGTCAATTTTTTAGTGCCGGGCTGAAGCTTGTAACCATCGCAGACAGGGCAGGTATCAAGTCTGTTAAGCTTGATTTCTCTTTCCGTGCCAAAAGCAACCTCTTCTAGAGAAACCTCAAGCTCTAAAGCAAGATCTCTTCCTTTCTGAGGGTAATAGGCCCGCCGTTTTTGCCTGGTTTCGAATAATTCACCAAAGCCAAAATTGAAAAAGTCGCCGAGGATGTCTTCAAAACCCTGGAAGATGGAAGAATCGAAACCGGCAAATCCTGTGTACCCTTCTCCGCGCAACCCATCATAGCCAAATCGGTCGTAGATTGACCTTTTCTGAGGGTCGATGAGGATGCTGTAAGCTTCGGCTGCATCCTTGAACCTTTCTTCAGCTTCCTTGTTGCCAGGATTCCGGTCAGGGTGGAATTTAAGAGCCATTTGACGGTAGGCTTTTTTTATTTCTTCTGGAGATGCGTCATGAGAAACGCCGAGAATTTCATAACAATCTTTTCTTGTCATGCTTGAACGGCCTTGCTCTCTTTTGTTTGAACTCTATTGGCTATCGCTTTTATCTCTTCCTCTGTCAAACCAGAAGAAGGTTTAACTTCAATTTTCTGCTCTATTCCTGTGTCGACATCTTTGGCTGAGACCTTTACGATTCCATCGGCATCTATTTCGAATGTCACATCGATTTGAGGGAGACCCGCAGGACCGCGTTCAATTCCGACCAGGTCAAAGATAGCTAAAGAGGTGTTTTGAGAAGCTTGGCTGCTTTCTCCCTGGAGGACGTGGATCCTCACTCGGGGCTGATTATCTTCGACAGTTGTAAAAGCCCGCGTTCTTTTGACGGGAATGGTTGCGTTTTTTTCGATAATTTTAATAAAAGAGTCGTTTTCTGTAGCAATTCCTAATGAATGCGAGGTGACATCAAGAAGAAGGACAAGCTCGGATGTTTTTCCCCTTAAGATTCCCGATTGGACGGCTGCCCCTATAGCGACAATTTCATCTGGATTAATATTGGCCGCTGGCTCTTTTCCAAAAAAGTCGGTAATCATTTTCTTTATCAAGGGCATTCGAGTTTGCCCGCCGACCAGAATGACTTCCTGGACATCTTTTGGCTTTAATCGGCCATCGTAAAGAGCCCTTTCGATGTAAGGAAAAGTCTGCAGGATCAAATCTTTTGTCAGCGCTTCCAGTTGATCTCGGCTGAGGATTTTTTTGATATGCTTTGAGCCGGAGGAATCTGAACAGATGAAGGGAAGATTGATCTCGTTCTCCTGGGTGAAGGAAAGAGCTCTCTTTGCCTTTTCCGAGGCCTCTTTGATCCTCTGCAGAGCCAGCTTATCTTGAGATAAGTCAATATTGTTTTCCTTTTGAAATTCTTCCATCAGCCATTGGACAATCCGATTGTCAAAGTCTTCTCCCCCAAGGTAAGAGTTTCCATTTGTGGCTAAAACGTGAAAAACACCTTCGTTGACCTCCATCAAGGTGAAGTCAAAAGTTCCTCCCCCCAAATCATAAACAGCGACCGTCGCGTTTCTCTTTGTATTGAAACCGTATGCCAGGCTCGCCGACGTTGGTTCATTGATGATTCGCAAAGGCTTCAAGCCTGCAATTTCAGCTGCAACCTTTGTTGCTTTTCTCTGGTGATCGTTGAAATTCGCTGGCACGGTGACGATGGCCTCAGTCACTTTTTCTCCAAAGTAGAGTTCGGCACATTTCTTCAAATAGCTTAAGATCATTGCTGATATTTCCTGGGGAGTAATGGTCTTGGAATCGATGGCGACCAAGACATCGCCGTTTTCGGCTTCGACTAATTTATAGGGCATCCGCGTTATCGTTTCTTTTGCTTCTTCAGATATAAATTTTTTCCCGATAAGCCTTTTGATGGCAAAGATAGTATTCCTGGGATTAGTCAGAGCCTGCCTGAGGGCTAAGTTTCCGATTAATTTTTCCCCGCTCGTTGTGAAGCTGACAACTGATGGTGTTGTTGAAAGGCCGTCCATATTCGGGATGACCCGTGGCTCCTCTCCTTCCATGTAAGCCATGCAAGAGTAAGTCGTGCCCAAGTCGATGCCGATGATGCGTCCCATATTTATTCACCCTTTTTGGGAACAGTAACTTTGACCAGAGCCGGGCGGAGGAGTCTGTTGTAAAGAGTGTAACCTTTTCGTATTTCCTCGATGACTTGAGGTTCGCTGACATCTTCTGACTCCACAGTTATAAAAGCCTGGTGGAGGTTAGGGTCAAATTTTTTATCCTTGATTTCTATGGGAGTCACACCTTGCTTGATCAACAGTTCAAGATACTGTTTGTAGATCAGCTCGATGCCTTCTCGAAAGCTTTTTCCGTTGCTCTGATCTTGGCTTTGAATGGCCCTTTCAAGATTGTCCAGAACAGCGAAAAGTTCTTTTAAAAAATCTGAAAGTGCATATTGATAGAATTCGGCTTTTTCTCTTTCAACTCTCTTTTTGAGGTTTTCCATTTCGGCCAATGCTCTCAAATAACGATCCCTCAGCTTTTCATTTTCCTGTTTAAGAAATCTGACTTCCGATTCTTTTTTCTTCAGCTTTTCTTTCAAGATTTTGACTTTATCTTGTTTTTCTTTAAGCTCTTTTTCTATCTCTTTATGCCCTTCAGTTTCTGCTTCAAGTTGCTGAGTTTCCTTTTTTTCTTCCACTTCATTTGGCTTTGTTTCAGAGTTATCGACCATTTCTCCTCTCCTTAAGGATTGAAACTGAAGGCCTGAGTTAGCCTTTTTGCAACACAATCGACTAAGGGGATAATTTTTCTGTAAGGAATTATTTTGGGCCCGATGATCCCCAAGGAACCCAAAACCTGGTTGTGGTCTCCATAGTGGGAAAGAATGAGTGAGCAACCAGAGATGTCCGGCATGTTCAGCTCAGAACCGATTAAGACTTTGACCTTGTCCAGGCTGATAAGGTCAGAGATAAGCTTCGCCAGTTTCGCCTTTTCTTCGAAATTTTTGAAAAGAGACTTTAGACTTTCCATCTCGAAAAGGTCGTGTTTTTCCAAGAGCTTCGGTGTCCCCTGCAGGAATATTTGATTTCCTTGCTCTTCTTGAAAGAAATAAAACTTCAAAAGGCTTATCAATCTGTTCATCATGATTTCATATTTTGCTTTGTATTTGGGCAATTCGCGCAGGAGGAAGTCGCGGGCAAAAATGAAATTTTTTCCGGCGAAGCTCTGATTGATGTATAGAGACGCTTTATCCAGCTCAACCTGAGTGAAGTAAGTATCTGTCTGGAAGATTTGAGTTAAGACAAAGTTCGACATGGTGACCAAAATGACCATCGCCTTGTCTTCAGAGACCTTGATAAATCGGACATGGCGGAAATTTATCTTCGACATCTTGGGATAGAGAACGAATCCCAAGTTATCCGATTGTTCCGCAAGAATCGAAGTGACATGGTTGAGGAGAGCGTTGAAATCGCTCTTGCCGAACGAAAAATCTTCTAATAAAAGATCAATCCGTTTATCGGGGATTATAGCATGGGCGAGCAGGCTGTCGACATAAAACCTGAGTCCTTTATCTGTGGGAATGCGGCCGGCAGAGGTATGAGGCTGAGAGAGGAGTTCATGCTTTTCTAACTTGACCATGATGTTTCTCACTGTCGCCGAGGAAACAGCTACAGGGCTCCTGGGGGCGATGAATTCCGAGCTGATCGGCTTTCCGCCTTTTAGATAGCTCTCAACAATCAAGTTGAAAATCAGCTTGTCCTTCTCTCTGAGTACAAAATTGCGCATTTTTTTATAAAAAATTTATAGCATTAAAGCTCAAATGTTGTCAATTGACCTTAAGGTCTCAGTTAGAGGATTAAATAGCTTTCTTGTTCTTTAATTTATTTATTATTTATTAATTATGGCCTTAATCGAACAGGTCGGGCATCTTGCACTAGGCAAATATCAAAAAAATAGCCTTCATTCGGCTATTGGAAAATTCAGAGCTTAAAACAAGAAGCTGAAATCAACAGCCAAGGTTCAGCTAATCCTTATTCCTGCGTAGCCAACAACCTCACGATAATTTCCTGTGATGTCTCCTGAGGTCTGGTATTTGATCAGGACTGCCTTTTTTGCTCCCATTTCTCTTGAAGCGATAAGGGCTGAGGTGACGGGTTGAAAGCCGCACATGCTGATATCTTCGGCTTGGACGATATCATAGAGGCCTCTGGCATCGAGTTTAAGGATTTTATCAATCGCAAAGAAGTCCTTTTTCTTGGCTTCTTCTTGATCGACATAGTGGCTCATATCTGTGCTGGCGACAATCATCACCTCTTCTTTGGATTCCTTGATGCCGCGGGAGATGGCCTTTCCCAATTCTTCCAGGTTCTCAAATGAGGCCTGATAGGAGATGCAAATAGGAACAATAGAGATATCTTTCTTGAAATATTGGATAAACGGGAGCTGGACTTCAAGGGAATGCTCGTCAAGGTGTGCATCTTCATCCTCTTTGATGAATCGAGAATGGCTGATGATCAGCTCGGCTAGACGGGATTCGACCTGGGCTTGACCCAAAGGGTTTTCCCATATCCCCTCTTTCATAATTGCCATCCGAGATTGTATGGCCCTGTGACTGGGACCGAGGATGACGAATATATCTGGAAGGCGGACAGAAGAGAAAACAGCTCCGGCAACAGGTCCAGAGTATTCAAATCCCGCATGAGGCGAAACGACACAGATGGCCTTTTCTTTTTCTTTTCCTGGATCGACCATTCTCGCAATCATTTTTTTGAGTTCTTCAGCTCTGGATGGGTAGAAATAGCCGCTCACTGCAGGTTTTCTTCTCAATTTATCCTCCCCTGACAAAAAAGAGGCATTCACCTCTTTTTTATCAATTTTTAAATATATTCTCTTTTCTCTTTGAAAGCAACGCCCAGCTCTTTTAATTCCTCAAGAACGGGCCTGTAGATCTCAGGAATAACAGGAATATGGACTCCTCTCTGGTTTATTTTCCCATGGAGAATAAGCCTGGTGCTGATTGCTGCCGGTAAACCCACTGTTCTGGCCATTGAAGAGTCTCCATGTGGGATGCCGAAGTCGACCAGAGTAGAGATTATTTTTTCCTTCTTTTTCTTCTTTCCCGGGTAGGAGGCGATAAACTCATGTTGGAGAATAATCATATCCCTCTCCCCTTCTCCATACTGAAGTTTTTCTATCATCTTGGCCGAAAGAATTTCAAGAGCCGACCCTTTTGGCAAAGGAAGGGGATCATCACTCAAGAGACCGAGCCACTCTAGCCTCTTGATAATATCCGAGTTTTCTTTGATTTTGAGATGAGCGCTCAGAGCTTTTTTGATATCTTTTTCGGCTGGGTCATTCATCAATTTTCTGAGAAAATCCTTATAGCTCAACCCTGACCAATCTTTTTCCGTTTCATCAAGGAGTTCAAGCTCGGCAATCTTCTTAAGAGTTGAGCACCAACCCTTGTTCCTCAGGCTTCCGCGGAGCATGGTCTTTGTCGATTGAATTCCATAGAGCTGGATGTAAGGGAGTGAATTTCGATTGGGATAAGCCTCGAATTCGCCCAGGCCTTCGATAGGGATGATCTTATAACTATCAAAAAGATCCTGAGAGGGAATAAAGACTTGTTGTCCGTCCTTCAAGTATTGAGCTGAGTTTTTTCCAGCGAGCAGGACTCCAGTCGGACTCCAGGAAAATTTATACCCGAAAGGATTGGTGTTGGCTTCAGGAGCAGGCAAGCCGCCGCAGTAGGAGGTAAAAGCACGGACTTCCCCGCCCTTCTCTTCGATCTCGTGGATGATGCGCATGGCCTCCATATGGTCGATGCCAGGGTCCAGCCCGACTTCGTTAAGAATCAAGATTCCAGCCTTCCTTGCCTCTCCGTCGAGCCCCTTCATGATCTCGCTGACATAAGAAGTTGTGACCATATGTTTCTTATATTCGATACAGTATTTTGCAACCTTGGGATGATGGGAATAGGGAACCATGCTGATGACAAGGTCTGCTCTTAAAACCTCATTTTTTAAGCTCTCTTCGTCCTTAAGATTCAACTCCTTGGCCTTGCCTCGAGGATGGTTAGCGACGAGCTTATCGGCCTTGCTGACAGTGCGGCTGGCCACTTCGACTTCAAAATCCGGCTGGTCAAGAAGATACCTGACCAAAGGTTTGGCTACCAATCCTGCCCCGAGAATTAATATTTTTTTCATGATCAAACTCCTTGAAAATTATTTTATAAAATCCTTCATATATTCATAATCCGGAGTAAACTTTCCCCGGCAGAGAATGACCGCTTTTTTGATTGAATCTGGAAGCTTTAAATCGAGAAAATATCTAGAAAAATCCGCTCTGGCGATCTCAGGCACAAAAGGCTTGAGCGCTGAGCTGAAGTCTATCGAGGATTCAAGCGAAATCTCAGCAGGAAGATTATCTATGGCCATAACCGCAGGCCCTCTTCCCTTGATTCCATCTTTCACCTCATCTTCGATGGGATCGTAGACATAAACGGGATTTTCAGGGTCTGTTGCCCGCACCGTAAACTCTATGGAGCCCCCGATGTCGCAGGAAATGTCCCCGATGATTCGAAGGCGGGGCTTTTTGTTCATCCTGTAAAGGTTCCTTAGACTTTTTTTTGTCACAAATCTTGGATACTTTGGCGTCCAATAGATGCAGTTGACCAAGACCGTCAGATAAGGAAGGTAGGAATCGAAGATTGAGCTGTATTTTTCGGGATGATCGTAGTAGTCCTGGAGCTCAAATTCTTGGTCTGGACTCAAAGGTTTGACCATGTCTTTCTCTTTGAAGACAACTTTGTAGACTCTGGAGCCAGAATAATTCTTTTTCTTGAAGAAAGAGGCGATTTTTTCAGGCTCGACCTCTTCAAAAGGCAAGAGGCTGAATATTTCCTGCGCCCCAAGAGAGACATGTCCATATCCTGCAAATCCAAAGACCAGGGGAACAAGCGAGCGGTCAAGGCCATTTTTGTGGATTTTCCACCCAACTTTTTTAATCTCTTCCTTGGCTTCAACCAAGGACTTGTATTGATACGCTTGTTGAATTGCAGAAAAAGGATTTTTCTTTTTCTCATAATTGAGCCTTTGTCCCAAGGCCCAGAGGGTGTCAATCATTCCGGCTAAGCCGGCCTGTTTTCCAAAGAACAGAAGCCTCTGACCTTTTTCGTTAACAATTTTCTCGTAATCGATCAGAGTGCAGCCCAGCTCGACCATTTTGCGCAGCATGGGCATGTGATGGGGCTGCCCTTTTGTTGTATGGGAAAAAAAGACATAAGCCTGTCCCTTTCTGAAAAAATGAATGGGAATTTCTTTTATGGCAAGAATAACCGAACAGGGAGAAAGGTCCTCTTCGACTCTTGCTCCTTCCCGGGCAAAATCCTCATCAGGGAAGATGCGGATCTTTGAGGGTTGAACCAAAACTTCCAAGGCATAATTCTGGATGAGTTCCCTGACATGGGAGGGGATGATAGGAACTCTCCTTTCCCACGGATTCTTGTCTTCTCTTCTGATTCCGACCAATGTTTTCATGATTTGATCTGCTTTTTTGGATTAAGAAATTATTGCACAAATAGGTTATGCGGTCAATTAGCCTGGAGCATTCATGAATCCGAAAGAAACGATGTGAGGTGCTCTGAAAATCGGGAGGACGACAGGACGCTTTGCTACAATTTTGTGATCATCTTGGGATTGGGGAGGCGATCAATCATGTCCAGCCGATTATGGATAAGACAGGGATTTAAAAAGCTAACTTCATTCAATTTTATAGAGTAGAGTTGACTCTGTTTAACGTTATTTTTAATAATATGCTCTCATGATTCAGTTTTTTAACACATTGAGCGGAAAAATTGAGCCTTTCAAGGCCATCGTTCCCGGAGAAGTCAGGCTCTACACCTGCGGTCCAACAGTCTACGATTATTCCCATATCGGCAATTTCCGAGCCTATATTTTTGAAGATTTGCTCAAGAGGTTCCTCATTTTTATGGGATATAAAGTTATCCATGTGATGAATATCACGGATGTTGACGACAAAACGATAAAAGGGGCTAGCGAGCAGGGAGTCAAACTTCAGGAATACACAAAAAAATACACAGATGCTTTCTTTGAAGACATTCAAACATTGCATGTGGCAAGAGCCGACTATTACCCTCGGGCCACAGACCATATTCCAGAGATGGTGGCAATGGTCAAAGGTCTGCTCAAAAAAGGTTATGCCTATGAAAAGGATGGATCCATCTATTTCAGCATTGCTAAATTTCCTGATTACGGGCGCCTCTCAAAGATAAAATTGAGCGAGCTCAAGCCCGGACAGAGAATTGAATCAGATGAATATGAGAAGGAAAGTGCCAATGATTTTGCCCTTTGGAAGAAGAGAAAAGAAGGAGAGCCTTTTTGGGAGACGGAGATAGGCCATGGCCGGCCGGGTTGGCATATTGAATGCTCGGTGATGAGCTCCAAATACCTGGGAGAGACATTCGACATCCATTGCGGAGGAGTGGATAACATATTTCCCCACCATGAGAATGAGATCGCGCAATCTGAAGCCTATTCAGGCAAGAAATTCGTCAATTATTGGCTGCACTGTCATCATCTCATCGTTGCCGGCGAAAAAATGTCAAAATCCAAAGGAAATTTCTATACGTTGCGCGACCTTCTTGCCAAAAATATAGATCCTGCTTCGCTTCGCTTTCTCCTTCTCTCCACCCACTACCGAAAAATGCTCAATTTCACCTTCGAAGCTTTGGACCAATCCAAGGCCTCGCTGCAGAGGATTAAGGACTTTATCTATGAACTCAAAAAAGGAACATTTGCCGAAGGCGAGAACAGGAAGATTTTCGAGCTTCTGGAAAGGACGAAGCAAAAATTCATAAATGGCTTGAGCGATGATTTGAACATCTCTACAGCCTTGACTGCCCTCTTCGAGATGATCAGAAAAGTCAATATCCTTCTTTCCCGAAGAAAAGTCTTCAGCAGAGATGCCGAAAATATCCTGTATTTGGTCCGCTCTTTTAATACTGTTTTGGCCGTCCTCCCAGAGGAGAAGGAAGAGGTTCTATCGCCTGGAATAATGACAAAAATTGAGGAAAGAGAAAGAGCTCGTAAGGAGAGAAATTTTAAGCTTGCCGACCAAATCCGCAAGGAGCTTCTCCAGCAAGGAATTGTTCTCGAGGACACAAAAAAAGGAGTGAGATGGAAGATAAAGAAGTGACCAGATAAATGTCTATTGTCCTCTGAAATCAGTAAGCCCTTGTTAGGCTAAGATAAAGGCAAATTTGGAAAGAAATAAGACATCTCATTACGACTTCGGTCGATCAGGCGAAGAAATTGCATTTCAGTATCTAAAAAACAGAAAATACCGGATTATCAAAAGAAGCTTCCGCATGTTTAGGGGAGAGATCGATATTATTGCCTTTGAGAGAGGAACCTTGGTTTTCTTCGAAGTCAAGACAAGAAGGAGCAAGGATTTCGGACTTCCTGAGGAATCTGTAACCAAAGCCAAGCAGAATCAGATCAAAAAGATTGCCCAAGGATTTCTGGTAAAGAATGACCTTGAAGATGTTGAATGCCGGTTTGATGTCATCTCCATTTCTCTTGACGAAAATCAGGAATATTCAATCCGCCATATAAAGGATGCATTTTAAATAAGGAGGAATAAATGAGACTTTTTAAGAAAATAGGCTCCTTCTCCTTGATTTTCTTGGCTTTCTCGCTTTCGTCCTTTATCTTCAGCCAGGTTATCCCCAAGCCTGAAGACGTTCTTGGCTTCCAAATCGGAGCCGACTATCACTTAGCCACCTACACCCAAGCCATGGAATATTTCAAAAAGCTCCAAGAAAACTCGAAGAGGATCAAGCTCTTTGACATGGGAAAGACTTCAATGGGCCAGACGATGACCTATGCTGTCATTTCCTCTGAAGAAAATATAGACAATCTCGAGAAATACAAACAAATCATCCAAAGATTGTCATTGGTCAAAGGGCTTTCTGACGACGAGGCTGAGAGACTCGCTCAGGAAGGAAAGGCGGTGGTTTATATCGATGGCGGGCTTCATGCTGATGAATGTGCTCCGGCCCAGCATAACGTTCAACTGGCCTACAACTTGGTCACGACCAAAGATCCAAAAGAGCTCAAAATCCTTAATGATGTCATTCTGATTCTTGTTTTTGCCAATCCGGATGGAATGAACCTTTTGGCCGAATGGTACCAGCCAAATGTCGGCACGCCTTATGAAGTTTCGCCTATGCCCTGGCTCTTTCAAAAGTATGCCGGACACGACAACAACCGCGATTCACACCTTGCCAATTTAGTCGAGACCCAGAATCTATCCAGGCTTGTCGACAAGGAATGGAATCCGGTCATCCTCTATAATCACCATCAGACCGCTCCTTTTCCAGCCCGAATCTGGACGCCCCCCAATTCTGAGCCGACAAACCCTAATGTTCACCCTCTGATTGTCCGCTGGCAAAACTTGATCGGCTCAGCAATGGGGGCTGCTTTTGACGAAGAGGGAAAAGAGGGGGCCATCTCCAGGATTATCTTCGATACTTGGTACCCAGGCTATGTCACCCAGGTTGTCGACTCCCACAACATCATCTCTATCCTGACTGAAACCGCTCTCTATCGCTACGCAACGCCCCACTTTTATACTGTCCATGAATTTCCCAAAGAATATCAGGATTTGACCATGTCCGCCTTTTACCCCAGCCCCTGGAGAGGAGGCTGGTGGCGCCTCAAGGATGCTGTGGATTATTGCCTGACAGCCTCCATCTCTGTCCTGGATGTTGCTTCCAAATACAGGAAGGAGCTCCTTTTGAACAAGTACAAGATGGGAAAAGACACTATCAATAGGTTCAAAGAAGAGCCTCCCTATGCTTGGATCATCCCTTCGAAGCAGCATGACCCTCAGACAGCTGCCCTTCTTCTCAACCGGATGATTCTTTTAGGGATTGATGTCTACAAGAGTGAGGAATCTTTTTCCTGCGATGGGATAAATTATCCAGTCGGAACCTATCTTATCCCCATGAGCCAGCCATTCGCTCTCTTTGTCAAGAATGTCTTCGAGGAGCAGAGCTATCCTGACCTAAGGAAATATCCTGATCTTTGGCAGGGGCTTGTTGAGCCCAAACAGTTTGAGGGCGCTCCGTTTGAATCGTATGACATGATGGGCTGGACTCTCCCCTACCAATTCGGAGTTAAGGTTTATCCGGCCAATTCTCCTCCAAGCCCAAGAATGAGTCGACTGGAAGAAGTCAAGCCTAACTCTGGAAAAGTTAAGGGCAAGCCGAGTTTTGCTTATCTTATCAGCCCCGAGATGAATGTCAGTTTCAAGGCAATAAATAGAATTATTTCCCAAGGTGGAAAAATCATGCGGGCAAAGGAGTCTTTTTCTGTAGAAGAAGATGCCTTTCCTCCAGGGACATTCATTATTCCTTCTTCAAACATAAAGAATTCCTTCATGGAGAAGTTGGCTGAAGATTTAAGCTTGGAAATAACAGGAACTCCTGACAAGCCCAAAACAGAGACATACAGTTTGAAAAAGGTCAGGCTGGGAGTCTATAAATCCTGGATTCCGAGCGAGGATGAAGGCTGGACTCGGCTAATTCTGGAGGGACATGAATTTCCTTATACAAGCGTCTTTGATGCTGATGTTCGGGCCGGAAATCTCAAAAACAATTACGAGGCGATCATTATTCCTGACACTTATAGCCCAGAGTCTATAATTAATGGCTACCCCAAAGGGACCATGCCTCCCAAATATGTCGGAGGAATCACCCTCAATGGCCTTCGCAACCTGAAGACATTTGTCGAAGAGGGTGGAACATTGATTTTGCTTAATTCATCTTGCAACCTGGCCATAGACAATTTTAGTCTTCCTGTCAGGAATATCTTGAAGAATGTCAAAAGAGAGGAATTTATCTGTGACGGCTCAATCCTTCGCCTGGAGTTCGATAACAAGCATCCTCTGGCTTACGGCATGCCCAAAGAAGCTGGGTCTGTATTTTCAGGCAGTTGCGCTTTTGAGGTCATGCCCACCTTTGCCGATAAGAAAGAGCCAAAAAGTGTGTCCAAATATCCAGAAGAGAACCCGCTGATGAGCGGCTGGATTTTTGGCGACAGGATTGTTCGCCAGAAATCCTCAATCCTTGAGGTTCCCTTGGAAAAAGGGAAAATTATTCTTTTGGGCTTCCCGGTCCAATTCAGAGCCCAGAGTTACGGCACATTCAAGCTCCTCTTTAATTCTATTCTCTATTCTGGCCTGGAGTAAAAAATGTTATTATTTTCCAATATCTCAAATGCGGCAACAGTTCATTATGAATTTTGATATATAAAAATAAAGCGAGGAGGCTCTCGGATGTCAAAAAGCGCTGTATTGTCGACACCTGCCTTTAAGCTCTCTGGTCTCATCATCGGGATTTTAATAATCATTGGATGCGGCGGACATCGCACTCAGATCCAGCCAGAAAAGATTTTCATCGACGGCCGAATTATAACCATGGATGATAGAATTCCCAAGGTTGAAGCCCTGACCGTTGCCAGCGGAAAAATTATTTCTATTGGAACTACAGCAGAAATCAGGAATTCTCATCCAAAAGCTGAAGTCGTAGACCTTAAGGGCCAGACAGTCATGCCAGGAATCATAGAGTCTCATGGCCATCTCTTGAGCCTTGGGCAGAGCTTTCTGGAATTGAATCTTATCGGAGTCCAAACCCCCAAAGAAGTCATCCAAAGAGTCCAGGAACGAGTCCGGACAACTCCCGAAGGAGAATGGATCATTGGCTGGGGCTGGGATGAGGGAGCCTGGGCAAAAAACTATCCGACAAATGATGAACTCAACAAGGTCTCTCCCCAAAACCCAGTTTGCCTTAGAGGGCTTCATGGGTTTTCAAGCTGGGTTAATAAAAAAGCCCTGGAGATTTCAGGAATAACAAGCGATACGCCGAATCCCGAGAGCGGAGAAATCATAAAAGATGCCGGAACCGGGCATCCCACTGGCATACTGACAAACAGAGCTCAGGAGCTGGTGGAGAGATTCGTGCCTCCGCTAACCCAGGCACAGGTTGAAAAAGCTTTAAAACTTGCCGTTGACGAATGCCTGAGATATGGCTTGACAACTGTGCATGAGGCAAACACCACAGCAGCGATGCTCGAAGCTCTCCGTTCCTTGAGAAAGAGGAGCGAGCTCAAATGCCGTGTCTATGTTATGCTCGATGGCACAGATAAAAAGCTTTTAGAGCCTTTTATCCTCAAAGGTTCTGAGATTGATCCAGCCCAAATTCTGACCGTTCGCTGCATCAAGATTTTTGTCGACGGCGCTCTTGGCTCGCGTGGTGCAGCCCTTCTCGAGCCTTACAGCGATGCTCCTGATACCAGCGGCGTTATTGTGACCAGCGAAGATAGTCTTTATCAACTGACTGTGCAAGCCCTAAAGAGCGGTCTCGAGGTTGCTGTTCATGCCATTGGTGATAGGGCAAATCGCATAACTCTAAATGCCTTTGGTCGTGCTCTGGCAGAGGTTCCTGGCGTCAAAGACCATCGGCTGAGGGTTGAACACGCCCAGGTCGTTTGCCTTGAAGATATCCCTAGATTTTCTGCCTTAGGTCTTGTCTTGAGTATGCAGCCTGCTCATTGCACCTCTGACATGTCGTGGGCAGAGGCTCGCCTTGGACCTCAACGAATAAAGGGTGCCTATGCCTGGAGGTCTTTTCTCAAGACTGGTGTTCACCTTGCATTCAATTCCGACTTTCCTGGAGAGACACTCAATCCTTTCTATGGAATGTATGCCGCAGAGACTCGCCAGACTTCGGATAACAAGCCAGAGGGAGGATGGTATCCCCTGCAGTGCCTTTCACGTCAAGAAGTTTTAAAGGCTTATACTGTAGAATCAGCCTATTCCGGCTTTGAAGAAGGAACAAAAGGGAAAATTCTCCCAGGTATGCTCGCTGATTTTATCGTCCTTTCTGATGATATCCTCGGCATTCCAAGCCAGAAACTCCTTTCTCTTCGCGTGGAGAAGAGCTATGTTGGCGGAAAGCTGGTCTATGATAGAACTCTTGATGTCCACACGCCGTGACAAGGCCTTCTTGCTATAATTTACAGGTTATTATGGAATTTGTTTGTTTTAGCCTTTTATCATAAAAAATGATCTTTTTAATCAGTCATAGCCGAATGACAGCCGAGCGGTCCTTTGATTTTTTGTATAAGTCTCTTATGCTCTCTCCAAGCGTCGGATGGACTTGATCAGGGGAAATCTCCAGGAGAGGAATCAGAACAAAATTTCTCTCCTCCATCCTGGGATGGGGAATTTCCAGCTCTTTGGTCCGGATGACTTTTTCTTCGGCTAATAGAATATCTATATCGATAATTCGGTTGGATTTTGAGGTCTTAGGCTTTCTTCCCATTTTTTTCTCTATTCCTTTGATCAAGGTCAAGAAATCCTTCGGCTCGGCCTCGGCCAGAACTTCGACAACCATATTGTAGAACCAGGATTCAGAGGGAATGCCAACGGGCTGAGTTTCATAAAGAGAGGAAGCTTTAATGATTCCGACTTCCTCCTCCTCAAGGAGTGAGAGTGCAAGGGCAAGATTTTTTTTCCTGTCTCCAAGGTTGCTGCCTAAACTCAAAAAGTACCGCATCGAATTTGTCCTTGCTCTTGCTTTCGTCGCTTAAAGAATGGTCAGCTTGAAGCAAATTGAGTTCTCATTATATCACTATTTTTCTGGGTTAATATTTTTCATCTATTTCTTTATTTTTCAAACATAGCTTAGCGATTGAAATTGAAAAAGGAGAATCTCCGAATTATCTT
>CAZGMN010000032.1:16991-19935 GCA_964526905.1 uncultured Eubacteriales bacterium | reverse complement strand
GTCATCTCCGCCCTCGACCCTAACCCGCTTGTCTATAAAAAGGGCTTAAGAAAAATTAAAGAGGCGGGGATTGAAACCAGCCTTGGGCTCCTTGCCGAGAAAAACAGCCGCCTGAACGAGACATACATAAAATACATCACCAAAAAAATTCCTTTTGTCGTCGCCAAAGCTGCAGTCAGCCTTGACGGGAAGATGGCCACTCACAGACATGAATCTCATTGGATCTCTTCTCCCCAAACAAGAGAATATTTTCATCTCTTGAGAGGGGAGAATGATGCCATCATGGTCGGAATCGAGACTCTTATCAAGGACGACCCGCAGCTGACTATCCGCCATCCAGACTGGAAAGGAAAGCGCATCACCAGGGTTATCATCGACTCTCATCTTCTCTTCCCTTTAAAGGCCAGAATTCTTTCCACTCTCTCCCAGGGAAAAATTGTTGTCTTCACCTCAAGGAATTCCTCTGCGCAAAAAGCCGAGGCCTTGCAGAAAAGGGGAGTTGAGGTTATTCCCCTTTCTTCTTCTGCAGGCGGCCTCAAACTCGAGGAAGCGCTTTCCTGGCTGGGAAAACAGGAAACGACGAGCGTGCTGGTTGAAGGGGGAAGCCGGCTGCTGACATCCATGCTCGAGCAAAGGCTGATAGATAAGATGTTTATCGCTCTGTCTTCAAAATTGATCGGCGGAAAGGACGCTCCTTCTCTTTTCCAAGGAAAGGGAGCAGAGTTCATCAAAGACTCTCTCCCGCTGAATAGAATAAATACATTTCAAATCGATGAAGACATCATTGTCGAAGGATACCTCTAATGTTTACAGGAATCATTCATCACACCGGACTTTTTAAGGGATATCGCCTGGGGAAACAGGAAATTGCTGTCCGAGCCCCTTCTCTATCCTCATCAATAGAGATCGGGGAAAGCTTGGCAGTCAACGGCGTCTGCTTGAGCCTAATCAGAAAAGAAAAAGAGACCCTTTTTTTCAATCTCTCTCTGGAGACCATCAAAGTCACAACCCTTGGCTCTCTTCGGCTTAATGAAAGGCTCAACCTTGAGCAGCCTCTTTTGCTCTCGACTCCGCTCAGCGGCCATCTTCTCTCCGGCCATGTCGACTGCCGGGGAAACGTTCTCAAAATTTCAGAGAGAAAAAACGGAAGGAGGCTTAGCATCTCCTTTCCCTCTAATCAGAGGAATTACTTCATCCCTAAAGGCTCGGTAGCGGTCAACGGCGTCAGTTTGACCATCGCTGAATTAGGGAGCTCCTGGTTTGAAGTTGAGCTCATTCCTATCACTCTGAAGAAATCCAACCTGGGTGACTTGAGAACAGGAGAGGAGGTCAATGTCGAGTGTGACATGATCGGAAAATACGTGTATAATTGGATAAGCAAATTGAAGAGATAGAAGAGAGGAATAAAAAGGAAAGCAAGATGAGAGAGATGCGCAAAGCGGCCCCTGTTGACCTGGCCATAAAAGCTGTGCAAGCAGGAAAGCTGATCATCATTGTCGATGATGAGGAGAGGGAGAACGAAGGCGACCTGATGGTTGCCGCTGAAAAAGTCACTCCGGAAATCATCAACTTCATGTCAAAGCACGGCCGGGGCCTCATCTGTCTCCCTCTGACCAAGAAGAGGGTCAAGGAGCTTGACCTGCCGCTGATGGTCGCAGACAACACCGCTCCCTTTAAAACAGCCTTCACTGTTTCCATAGACGCCAAAGCAGGAGTCACGACCGGGATTTCTGCTTATGACCGGGCCAAGACAATCCTGGCCGCCATCAATCCCAAGGCGCAGCCAGAAGACCTGAATCGTCCGGGCCACATCTTTCCCCTTCAAGCCAAAGACGGCGGAGTCTTAGAGAGAGCAGGCCAGACAGAGGCGGCCGTTGACATGGCACGGCTGGCTGGATTAACGCTCGCAGGCGTCATCTGCGAAATCATGAATGAAGACGGCACCATGGCCCGCATGCCTCAGCTCGAAAAGTTCAGCCAGGCTCACAACATCCCCATTCTGACCATCGCCGACCTCATCAAATACAGGATGAGGCACGAAAGGCTTGTCAGGAAAGTGGAGGAGGCTGAGCTTCCGACAAAGTTCGGAACTTTCAAGGTGATGGTCTTTGAGGACACAATTCATAAGGAGCACCACCTTGCCCTGGTTAAAGGGGAGATCAAGAAGGATGAACCGACGCTTGTTCGTGCTCATTCCCAATGCCTGACAGGCGATACCTTCGGCTCTGTTCGCTGCGATTGTGGAGAACAGCTCCAAAGGGCGATGGAGATGATTGAGAAGGAGGGCAAGGGAGTCATCCTCTACATCCTCAACCAGGAGGGACGGGGAATCGGCCTGACCAACAAGATCAAGGCCTATGCCATCCAGGACAAGGGAGCGGACACTGTCGAAGCCAACCAGAAGCTGGGCTTCAAGCCTGACCAGAGAGACTACGGAATTGGAGCACAGATCCTTGTCTCGCTGGGAGTGAATAAGCTCAGGCTCTTGACCAATAATCCGAGAAAATTCGTGGGATTGGCGGGTTATGGGCTGGAAATTGTGGAGAGGGTGCCGATTGAGATTCCGCCCAACAAGCAGAACATTAAATATCTAAAGACAAAGAAAGAGAAGCTGGGCCATATCCTGGAGATGGTTTAATCTTCAGCCCCACCCGACTTCCCTGAAGAAAGAATAAAAGTTACAAAGGCATTGATGACACATGTCATCTTTTGATGATGTGTTCTCCATTTTATCAACAGCGAGATTTTGAGCCTCAAAGGCGAGCCATCTCATGCAACCACAAAAAACAAATTTATATCAACAAATAGGCTGCTATCAGCGCCACCCTCATGGCCGGATAAGGTTAGTCAACTAAATGATCCAGGTTAATCCCGTGCCCAGTCTTCCTCCAAAAGAGGAAATCGAAACTCTGACAGTAAAAGTGAGAAAGTAAGCTTCTTGTTC
>CAZGMN010000032.1:14349-16891 GCA_964526905.1 uncultured Eubacteriales bacterium | reverse complement strand
AGCTCTGGCAGATGGAAGTAATCCTTCAGGCTTTTGAGTTGAAGAGGCGCCTCCTCTTCCAGCCCTGACTCATAGATTTTCGCCATTAAAAAGATATCTGGTTGGGTCTTTTTTTGGAGCAATCCACTGCTCCTCTCGGCCTCAAAAAGGCATGATTTGAATAAAAGCTCTGTCTTCGAGGAATACAAAGGCGCTGACTTCTCCTGAGCGCTAAAAGCAAAATTCCCGATTAGGCTAAGAACGGCTATCAAGGCTGAGCTGAGTATCTTTTTCATTCTGCACCTCAATCTCCACTTCATATACAAGCGAGCCAAAGAATTATTCCTTTCTGCTTGCTCATTGCAGCATAAAAGAGAAGACAAGAAATCGTCATCCAAGATAATCCGTTCCTGCCTCAACTGCCAGCGGAGCAGCTTGCTTAAACCCATGAGCCGGCAGAGGCCTCTCAGTTTTATAGCTTTACATTAATTTTGTATCCTTTTATAGTAATAAAAGATGTTGGAAAATTTAAAAAGAGCCATGAAAGTAAATTTTTATTTCTAAAAAAGCAAATCACTTCTTCATTAAGGAGGGGGGAATGAAAAAAGTCGGCTTATTTGTTTTGGCAGGCCTCATTCTATTCGTCTCCAGTTTTGCTCAGATAACAATTGAAAATCCTAAAAAGCCCTCGAGTAAAAATGCAGGGAGAGTGCTCAAGCTCAAAGAAATATTCCGCATTTCAGATGGAAGCGGCGATTTTTATTTCACGGGAATTTGGGACTTAAAAGTTACACCGAGCGGAGCTTTTTTTATTTTTGATAAAAACCAACTTTTAAAATTTTCAGCAGAAGGAAAATTCCTCGAAAACCTGCTCAAACAGGGCAATGGGCCCGGCGAAGTCGCAAAAAGCAGTTATCAGTATGATATGAGCTATTTTATCAATCAAGACAGCATCTACATTTATGATGCTAATGCCGCTAAAATTATTGATACGGATTTTGAAGGAAAGATGATTGATGAAATCAAGCTGAGCAAAGTCGGTTATATGAATTTTTGCGGACTCATGGAAGACTTTTTTATCTTTATCGATGAATCGCCTGTAAATCTGCAAAGAAACCTCTCGGGATTCCAGAATGTTGAAATGACTATCATCCTAATCTCTAAAGACGGGATGACTGAAAAAAAGGTCCTTGTTTTTCCAAAGGAAGTCTTTTCCGGACCTAGATTTGGTATGGATTGGGCCCCCTTTGATTCTGTTGCGGATTTGCAAAATCATCAAATCTTTGTTTCTCATACCTGCGAGTATAAGATCGTTCAAGCAGATATAAAGCAAGGCCGGATCATTAAAAGTTTTTGGCGAAAATATTCTCGGGTCAAAGCCGCTCCGAGAAAATGGCCAAAAGAATTTATTGAGAGATATCACCCGCCGCAAAAAAAATTTGAAGACGATATTCAAGATTTGTATCTCGTTAAAGGGAATATATGGGTCAAGACCTCCACAAAAGATAAGACAAAGGGCTATCTCATCGATGTTTTCAGCAAAGATGGTCAGTATCTCGATAATTTTTTTATCAATGTCTCCGGTTCAATTCCAGTCATTCAAGAAGATTACCTCATCGCCGTAGAAAGTGATGAAAGCGGTAACCTGCAGGTTGTTAAATACAAGATTATGGAATGAGACTTTCTATCAAGTCCTTACGAGGCCAAACAGCTTTTTTATAATAATAGCGCAATTTCACCCCCGCTTTTTGCCATTTAGCCGACTCCTATCGCTATTGATAGAAAAACTATTGATTGTCAGAGCCGTCTGCTTTATCTAAGTGGCGAGATATTAAAGACCAACGGAGGCTATGAAATGAGAAAAATAATCATTTATCTCGTCGTCCTTGCCACCCTATTCTCCGTCTTCTTCTTATCATCATGCACTTTGAAAAAAGAGAACGAAATGAAAAGCTTGTTGCAGGAACCTTTTAATTTAAAGACGAGTTACAAACCTGGAAACAGAGATTTTTATCACATCAAGACTGTCTACCTGGAAATGGGGAACGCCGGGGAGGAATTCCAATTTCGATGGATTTCCCTCCTCTTTTCACCGAGACTTACTTCAAGAATGCGCCTGTTGATATTACTTTCCGCGGGATTAGCCTGGGCGGGAACGAACTCTGCGCTATTCTTGCCTTCCGAAGCGACGACTGCCGGGTCCATATGGTGGCCAATATGAATAACATGAAAATACCCATTGATGGAGTTTCTTATTATTTTGGAGAAATAGTTCTCTCTCTTGAGACCTAAAAGATTGTTTGGGGAGAAATTGTCGAACGGGTGGATTCTGTAATGAACCTTCCTCAGCCAAGCCCACGGCTGAATCATGCAACCCGAAGAGAGATTACACTCCAAAGAATGAGTCAAGAGGAATTCGAACGGCTCGAGAAATGATGTTTTAAACTGCGGGGAGCACGCCGTGCCACCCCGCTGTTAGTCATCGGCTCTCACGGAATTTGGGATGCTATCTTTTCCTTAAATCTTCTTGTCTCAGAGATAAATACTATGAGAAAATGTTTTC
>CAZGMN010000032.1:0-14249 GCA_964526905.1 uncultured Eubacteriales bacterium | reverse complement strand
TGGCGCTGCTCTTGGTCTTCTACGCCATGCTTTCTGGCCTTGTCTTCTCCTTCAGATTCTTCAAAGAGCTCAAAGAAAAAGAAATTGCCGCCGAGAGGCTCAAAGCCTTGGCCGTTGAGGCGAAGCTTAAAGCCTTGAAGTCCCAAATCAATCCCCATTTCCTGTTCAACACCTTGAATTCCATCAGTGCGCTCATAACACAAAATCCCAAATTGTCCCGGAAAATGATTGCTCACTTGTCTGAATTGCTTCGGATTTCGCTGGAAAATCATGACAAGATGCTCGTTCCTCTAAAAAAGGAGCTGGATTTCATCCATCTTTACCTCGATATTGAAAAAATTCATGCTCTGAGACTTTAAAAAATGGAAAAAACCTATACCAAGAAATTCCTTGTCCACACCTACGAAGTCGATTTTCGAGCGAGGGCGCATCCTGTCACTCTCCTCAATTATCTTCAAGAAGCAGCCGGCGACCACGCCGCCCTCTTAGGATTTTCTGTCTTTGACCTTCTCAAGATAAATAAGACCTGGCTCCTCTCCCGCTATCACATCCGCGTCCAGCGCTATCCGCTAATCGGCGAAGAACTGACCGTGACGACCTGGCCGTCAGGAGCGCAGCGCATTTTCGCTGTGCGCGACTTCGAGATGACTGACGGAAAGGGCAAGCCGATCGCTGTCGCTACCAGCTCCTGGGTCCTTTGGGATATTTCAAGGAAGCAGCCCGATAAATTGGACGATCGGCTGCGGTCTGAATTCGTATTTGAAAAACGGGCTATCGACGACATCTTTGAGCCATTGCCGACATTGCCGGCGTTTGACCGCGAGCTTGACTGCCGTGTGGGAATGCAGGATATCGACTTTAACAATCACGTCACCTACGCTGTTTACATTCAGTGGGCAATGGAGACCGTTCCTGAAGACGAGCAGCGCTCCTTCGTCCCGGCTGAGATCGAGGTTTCCTATCGCGCCGAAGCCTTCTACGGAGATGATATCGTGGCGCGTTTGAAAAAAGTCGATTCCAATGCTCGGGCAGGGACGACATTCCTCCACGGCATCTTTCATAAATCAAAGGGAACAGAGCTCGCCCGCTTAAGAACCGTTTGGAAAAAATTCGCGTAAAACCATTCTGATTCAAGAAGAAATAAAAGCTGATATTCTTTCCAAGCGGACGATATCGCAGAATTTTAATGGGAAAGAGTGTCTTTTTACTCTGACATGATTGCCGCCTTACTCCCTGGCTTTGTGGCGAATGCTGAGAAGAATATAGAAGACCGTGGGCGTGGCGACGAGAGAGAGGAGCACAGAAATGCAGAGTGAGCCGATGACAGCGACGGCCAGCGGCTTGAGCATATCCGCGCCGGCGCCGATGCCGTAAGCCAGAGGAAGCATCCCCAGCGCGGCTGCCAGAGAGGTCATCAGGACAGGCCGCAGACGGCGGCGCCCCGAGCGGACGAGCGCTTCGGCTAGATCAAATCCCTCTGCCCGCAAATGCTTCACGAAATCGAGCATGAGAATGCCGTTCTTGGCCACGATGCCGATGCCGATGATGGCGCCCAGGAGAGAGACGACGTTCAAGGACGTCCCGGTCAACCACAGAGCGAGGATCGTCCCTAACATGGCCAGGACAGCGCCGAAGACGATCGCCACCGGCTCATAAAAAGACCCGAACTCTAAAAGGAGCACGGTGAAGACGAGAAAGATAGCCATGAGCAGGACAATCACGAGGTTTCTGAAGCTTTCCTGCTGCTGCTGGTAGAGACCTCCGTATTCGATCGTTCCCGGGGGGATGGACTTATCTTTGCTCAGCGTGTCACGAATCTCGGCCATGGCGCTCCCCATGTCGCGGCCCTCGAGCCGCGCTGTGACAGCGACATCCTGCCGCGAGTCTTCCCGACGAAGCTCAAGCTGCCTGGGCTCTTCCACAATATTGACGACCTGAGACAGCTTAACCAGCGCTCCGCTCGGCGTCCGCAGCGGCAGTTCCCGAAGGTTGGTCAGCTGGTCGAGGCGGGAGGGTTCCACCTTCACCCGGATATCGACCACCCGGTCGCCCTCCAGCACTGAGGAAGCCGTCCGACCCAGCATCGCCGTATTCAAGGCGGCGGCAACGTCATCCGCGGTCAGACCGAAACGTTCCGCTTCCGCCTGGCGCACGCGGAGACTGATCGTCGGCCCTGTATAGACCAATCCATTAAAAGTATCCACGACCCCTGGAATTTTCTTAATCTGCTCCTCGACCTCGGGGGCCTTCGATTTGAGCCAAGTCTGGTTGGTCGAAAACAGTTTTACTTCAATGGGTTGAGGCGCCCACATCAAATCTCCGATCAGGTCGCCCAGGATTCCTGGAAACTCCCAGGTCAATCCGCGCAGCTCCGTGTTAAACTTCCGCCGCAATTCGGAGATCACATCCGCGGTTTTTCTCCGGCGGTTCCTTTTCAGCTTGACCAGAAAATCTCCGGTGTTCGGTTCGGCGATGGCCAGCGCCAGCCGAGCCCCAGTGCGGCGTGAATAACTCTCCAGCTCCGGGATAGTCCGCAGAATCTTTTCCGCTTGGAGAAGCTGGCGATTAGTCTCCGCCAGGCTTGTCCCGGGCGGAGTGAAATAATCAATGACGAATCCTCCCTCATCCATGGGCGGCAGGAATTCGCTGTCGAGATGCTTGTAGAAAAAGATGCCAGCAAGGAGCATAAGCCCACAAGCACCAAGCGTGCGCCAACGATGCCGAAGGGCAGCGCGCACAGCGATTTCATAAATTCGTATAACGCGGCGGAGCAGGAATCCGCCCTGTTCAGCCTGCGGCACAGGCTTCTCTCCGCGGCGCGGCCGGATGAGCGAAGCGGCGAGCGATGGCGTTAGAGTCACAGCCAGAAGAAGCGACATGAGCAGCGAAACAACCATGGTCAAAGCCAAGGCGCGGAAAAAGACGCCCGTTATTCCTTGAAGAAAAGCCAAAGGAACAAAGACAACGACCGGCGTCAGCGTTGAGCCGACCAGCGGCCGGAAGATCTCTCCAATCGCCTCTCGAACGGCCTCCATCCGCCCCAATCCGGACAACCTTTTGGTATGGATCGCTTCGACGACGACAATTGCGTCGTCAATGACCAGGCCGATGGCGGCGGCGATGCCTCCCAAGGTCATCAAATTGAAGGTGAGTCCGCTGATCTTCATCGAGAGGAGCGTAGTCAGGACGGTTACAGGGATGACCATTGTCGCGACGAGCGTTGTGCTCCAATTCTTCAGAAAAAAATAAAGGATAAAGACCGATAAAATAAGGCCGAATATGATCGCTTCCCATACGCTCTCCACCGAGGAGCGGACGATCTCTGACTGGTCATAGAAAAAAGCGAGCTTCATGTCCGGAGGCAATA
Organism: uncultured Eubacteriales bacterium; assembly: GCA_964526905.1. Taxonomy (GTDB): domain Bacteria; phylum Acidobacteriota; class Aminicenantia; order Aminicenantales; family Aminicenantaceae; genus CAZGMN01. The sequence continues at coordinate 10,882 of CAZGMN010000032.1, read as the reverse complement.
TTCGCTTCAGCTCTGCCAGCTGCTTCCTGAGGGCCTTGGCGATATTCAGGGTGCTGCCGTCGGGCTGGCTGCGGACATTAAGCAAAACCGCGTTTTCTCCATCGGCCGTCACCACATTAAAGACCGGCTCGGGCCCGCGCTCGACCCGGGCGAAGTCACGGACCCGGATCGGATGTCCGTTGGCGACCGTCACCGGGAAGTTTTCGATATCCCGGATCGAATGGACTCGACCGTCGACCACGGTCAGATAGAGCGCATGGTTCTCTTCATGCATGCCGGCCGACGCCACAAAATTATTATTCGTCAGGGCGTCTGTGACCTCACCAAGGGTGAGATTGGCGGCGCTCAGCAGAAGAGGGTTGACTACGATGTGGTATTCGGGAGTGCGGCCGCCGACGAGGTCTACGCGGGCGACGCCTGGAATCCGCAGAAAGCGCAGCTTAAGATTATAGCGTGCTGTTTCCCAGAGCTCTGTGATGCTGCGCATCCGGCTGGTGAGGCTGACACCGATGATCGGGAAAGCCGAAAAGGTCAAGCGGAAGACGCTTGTTTCTGCGGTCGCGGGCAAAGCGCTGCGAATCTGGGAGAGCCGGCTAAGCACATAGAGCTCGGACTCGATCATCTTGACCTTCCAGGTGAAAAAGACGCTGATCTCCGCCGAACCACGGCCCGTGGCCGAGCGGATCGTGGTCACGCCCCGAATATCCTTCATCGCTTCTTCAATAGGGCGGGTGATAGTCGCCATCATCTCGTCGGCCGGCATGACGCCGTTGTCGACGAGGATGACAACACGCGGAAAATTCGTCTGGGGAAAGACCGACGAAGAAATATTAAAGGCTGAATAGACGCCGGCCAGACAGAGAGCGGTGCAGATGAACGCGATCGAAAGCGAATGATGGGCAGCAAACTGGCCCAGAGCCGAACTTTTATTCATGTATCTCTTTGATAATATGAATTTTGGTTGCATCGGGAACGGCATAGGCATCTTCGGTGACGATGACCAGGCCTTCTCTTAGCCCGTCTCCGATCACTTCGACCAGCCCGCCTTCTCGAAAGCCGATTTTAACCGACTTCCAGACGGCTTTGCCATCTTCGATCAGCACAATTTTGCCCGTTTCGCCTCCCACAGAATCGGCGATGGCGGCGACTTCCGGGACGGCGAGGCAGTCAGAGTGTTCCCCGCAGACAATGCGGACGCTCAGGAATTGGCCTGGACGGAAGCTGGCGCCTGCAGGAAGCGAGATGCGGACCGGCACTGTGTCGCTCTTCTCGTCGATCTTCGAGCCGATATAAACCACGGCGCCTGGGATTTTGCTGCCCGCTTCGAATTGCGCCGACTGCCCAACCTTGACCAATGCGGCCTCCCGGCTCGGGATATTCACGGCCGCGACAAGACGGTCGAGGTCGACAATCGCCGCCAGCACCGTATTGAGCTCCACAGCTTCGCCCGGCTCGGTGTTGATCTGGACCACTGTTCCGGCGAGCGGAGCCTTGATTCTCAAAAGGGCAAGGTCGGTCTCGGCCGCAGCGAGTTGGCTGCGGGCATCGTTGAGCTGCTGCTCTGCTTCAAGGTAGCTCTTCTTGGATGTTCCCTCCACCGGCAGCAGCTTCTTCTGCCGTTCGAAATTTTGCTCGGCGAAAACCAAGTTTTTTTTCGCTTTTTCGTGGGCGACCTCGGCAAGGCGGCTGTCCAGTTGAAAGAGGATATCGCCCTTTGCCACCTTCTGGCCTTCAACGCATTCGATGCGGGCCACGATACCTGCGACAGGCGAGGCCACTTGAGCATCAGCCGGCGGACGCCCCAGGCCTGCAGGCTCAGGCTCTACCGACCCGTAGGCCGTGACAAAGCGATGGAGCGTCGCGCGCTGAATCTTGCCGACATGGACAGCCACGTCCGCGGCGACCTCTTCATTCTCTTCTCCTGCTTTGTGAATAACGAGTTTTATGATTATGACCGCAACCAACACGGCCGCAGCCAGAACGACCAAAGCTATTGCTATTCGGCGCTTACTCATCTTTTTGCTCCTTTATTTGTCCAAGGGCATTCCTTTGCGGCTCCACGAGCCAATCCTTCAGGTCGAGCGGACTCTGCATAGCATCTTCCAGCTCTCCGATCGCCCCCTGCGCTTTGACCAAGGCATCCAGTCTGGCGAGCGCACTCGAAGCAAGTTCTAACTGAACGCTGAGAAGTTCGAACTTCGAAATCTCTCCAAGCTCATATCTGGCCTTAGCGGCTGCTTCCTGTTCTTTAAGGCTCGTCTGAAGGTCATCCGCAGTTTTAGCTTTATCGACTGCGGAGCGGCAGGCCGCAACCGCGCTCTCAATCTCTCCGATCACTTTGGCTTGAAGCGCAAGAAACCGCGCCGCATTCTCCGTGCGGCGGGCCTCGGCTTCGGCGATCGGCCCTTTATTCCGGCTGAAAACAGGCAGGACTAGACTCAAGGCCAGGGTCCATTTATTGTCGGTCTGGTCGAGCTGATAGCCGGGGCCGATGTTGATGTCCGGATATTGCCTGGCGATTTCAAACTGCAGGGCAGATTGACTGGCTTCGTATTCCGACAGAGCGCCCAGGATATCGGCGCGGCCAAGCAGGGCGCGGCGTCGAACCTCGTCTTGAGGAATATCAGCCCGCACCTTAAGGAATTCTTCAAAAGAGAAGGCAACGCCGGCCAGAGATTTTGACGGAAGTCCTATGGCGCTAGCCAAGTTGACCAGTGCCTGAGAGCTCTGTTTTGCGGCTTCAAGCAAGGCGAGCCGAGTGTTATCGAGCGAGATCCGGGCTTGGGTGACATTGTAGAGAGAGGCTTCTCCAACGGCCCATTGGGCTTCGAGAATCCTGAGGCTTTCGGACTGGAAGGATTGCTGTTTGTTTAAAAGTATTTCGGTTTCCCTGGCGGCAAACAGCTCGAGGAACGCCTGACGCAAGCGGCTATGGACTTCCCAGGCGACAGAGAGAATATTCAAGCGGGCCGCTTCTGAAAGATGCCGGGCTTGCGCGATGCGGTAGCCGCGTTTGCCGGCAGTCTCTATCGGGATTTCCAAGACAGCTTCTGGAATCCAAGGTGTGACCTCTTGGACGGGCGTGGTGCTGTTATACCCCATCAGAACGCTCGCTGTCGGATTGGGGCGCTCGCCAGCCGTAATCCGGCCGGCCTGGGCGACACCCCATTGGGCACGGGCAACGTCCAAATCAGGATGATAAAACATGGCGGCCAAGGTGAGGCTGCGAAGATCCCAAGACCGCGGCGGCCATTCTTCTATTCCCGGTTTTGATTGGAGATAATCTTTGAGCTCGGTAGAGTCCAGCCTTCGCGCTTCGAAGTCGTCCATGGTTCGCACCGCAGAAATAGGTTTAGGGTGAAATCTCACACAGTTTGCTGCGAAGAGCACAATGAAAGCCAAAAATAAAAATCTCAAGACGGCTCTTTTCATAAAGAAAAGAGCTATTGCCCTTTGTCTGGAAGCAGCAGAAAGCCCTTCCTTCCAGCTATTCTTTAGAAGCAAACCATTCTCCTCTATTGTCAAGAATAAGGTGCCGCATAAAAATTCGACCGATTTGCTTTTTAAATGTCGTCTGCAGCCTCATTCTTCCTATTTTTTTAGAATATGATAATTTCGCAGCCTCTGTCACTTATATAAGATTCGCATCAAACGACTTATAATATCATTGATCTTTGTTACTACGGCCTGCCTCTTATTTTTATTTGGATAGCAGGCGGCTGTCAACCCTGCCAGAGATATCTTGACTTTCTGAATGAAGGTATTAAAGTTAATATTGGCATGAAAAAAAGCAGCTTTAAACAATATAAAAGCAAAGCCCCCAAACATAACCTTTTTGGAGATTTCCGTTATCTTTCTCATCAAATCATGGACCTTGCCCTCCGCGGGCCTTTGCGGATTGATTTCTTGAACGAAGTCTCGATTATCCTGATGGAATTTTCCCAGTGCGACTCGGTGGAGATGTGGCTGAAAGAACGCGGCAAATATTACCGCATTGAACTTACCTGTGATAAAAAACTTCCTTTTCATTTTGAGATTATGCCTGCGGTGAAGGATGGAGCAGACCGCATCAAGCCAAAGATATTGAAAGAATTATTTTTTGAACAATTCTGTCAGGATATTTTGCTGGGAAAATTTGACCCGCGCTCGCAATTTTTTACAAAGAACGGGAGCTTCTGGACAGGCGATGCAGAAAAAACTTTCTCTGTCCACTTAAAGAAGAAAAAAACAACAGGTCATCAAAAATTCTTTGCGAATGGAAAATACAAGTCTTTGGCCCTGATCCCGATTTCTGTTAAGAATGAGAACATAGGTCTTTTGCAATTAAAGAGTTGCCGCTCGAATTTCTTTACAAAGAAAGACGTCGAATTTTATGAAGGTGCTGTTCAGACCCTTGGGATTGCTGCCATACACCGACGAGCTCAAGTGGAACTGCGTGAGAGGATAAAAGAACTGACATGCCTTTACGGTATTGCCAAGCTGGTCGAGCGTGCCGCTCTTTCTTTAGAGGAGATTCTTCAAGGAATTGTGGAGCTTCTTCCTTCCGCTTGGCTGTATCCAGAGATTGCGTCTGCCAGAATTATTTTAGATGGACATTCTTATAGCACTTCTGACTTTCGAGAAGGTACTCATAAACAATTGGCAGATATTGTTGTTGACAGCTCTCGGCGTGGTTATGTCGAAGTGGACTATGCAGAAGTTAAGCCCGAACTTGATGAAGGCCCTTTTCTCAAGGAAGAGAGGAGCCTGATTGATACAGTTGCAAGAGAAATTTCGCTTATCATCGAACGAATACAGTCTGAGAAGGACAAAGACAGACTTCAGGAGCAACTTCGGCATGCTGACCGGTTGGCCACAATCGGTCAACTGTCCGCAGGAATCGCTCATGAAATAAATGAGCCGATAGGAAGTATTTTAGGTTTTGCGCAGCTCGTTAAGAAATACCCACATTTATCTCCTGAGGTCATGAAAGATGTGGAAAAGATCACGAAGGCATCTTTACATGCCAGAGAAGTTGTCAGAAAACTTATGTTGTTTGCCCGACAGATGCCGCCGCAAAAGACTCGAGTGAACCTCAATCAAGTGATTGAAGACGGCCTTTATTTTCTCGAGTCCCGGTGCGCTAAAGAAGGGATCAAAGTTATTCGTTTGCTTTACCCTGAGCTGCCAGAGGTCACCGCTGACCCCGCTCAAATGACTCAGGTCTTGGTGAATATTGTTGCTAATGCCATACAGGCAATGCCAAAGGGAGGCACACTTTCCATCCAAACCAAAGCTTCCGATAAATCTGTCTCGCTCATCATAGAGGACACAGGAATAGGAATGGAAGAGAAAGTTGTGAATCAAATATTTCTTCCGTTTTATACAACAAAAGACGTCGGCAAAGGAACAGGCCTGGGGCTGGCTGTTGTGCATGGCATCATCGCCTCTCACGGAGGTTCTATTCAGGTTAAAAGCAAGGTGGGAGACGGGACAAGATTTGAGATTCAGCTTCCGATTGCTGAAGCAAATAATGCGAAGGAAAGATCTTAGAATGAAAAATTCCTTAAAGAAGGACGCTATCCTTGTTGTGGATGACTCTCCTGATACTTTAGAAGTCTTACAAAGAAACCTGGAGTCACAAGGTTATCGCCTCTACACCTCTCCAGGGGCTGTAGAGGCCATTCGCCTTCTCGAGTCTACTCCTATGGACTTGGTCATTACAGACTTAAAAATGCCCGAGATTGACGGCCTGAGTCTTGTGCGGCACATCCAGGAAAATTTCAAAAATACTGAGGTGATGATGATCACCGGTTATCCCTCGATTGAAGGCGCAGTTGAAGCAGTAAAAACCGGAGCCGAGGAATATCTGGCCAAGCCTTTTACGGAAGAGGAGCTGTTTTCTGCGGTCAGACGCGCGCTGGCTAAGCTGCACATGCGCAGAGCTGCTCAACCAGCAGCTCAAAAACCCATCAAAGCTCGCCACGGTCTTATAGGCGAATCAGAAGCAATGCGTAAGGTTCTGAGAGCGATGGAGAAAGCAGCCTCGAGCTCAGCGACAATACTCATAACTGGGGAAAGCGGCACAGGAAAGGAGCTGGTGGCAAGGGCCATTCATTACAACAGCTCGCGGGCATCAGCTCCGTTTGTGCCTATCAACTGTGGAGGCATACCAGAGGCCCTGCTCGAGAGTGAGCTCTTTGGGTATGTTAAGGGGGCTTTTACAGGAGCTGTAGAAACGAGAGCAGGCTTTTTTCAAACAGCAGATGGGGGGACGATCTTCCTCGATGAAGTTAGCGAAACAAGCCTATCCATGCAGGTCAAACTGCTTCGTGTTCTTCAGGATAAAGAAGTCATTATGGTTGGCGAAAGACATGCCCAAAGAGTCGACGTAAGGATCATTGCTGCGACCAATAAGGATTTGCTCAGCCTTGTCCAAAAGGAAACATTCCGGGAAGATTTGTATTATCGGCTGAATGTTATCACCATCGAAATTCCTCCATTGAGAGAGAGGGGAGAAGACATTCTTCTCTTAGTGAATCATTTTGCCTCAAGGTTTGCGAAGGAGTTCGGGAAACCATCTCCGCGATTTTCTGAAAGTGCGCTGCAAGTTTTAAAAAGCTACTATTGGCCTGGCAACGTCAGAGAGTTAGAGAACATTATTCAACGTCTGATCGTCATGTCTGAAGGGAACATCATCGAAGCCCCTGATCTTCCTTCGCTCATGCGATTTTCAGCTCTTCGCGGCTTTAGCCCGAGACAAAAACTGGCCGAGGTGGAGGAAGGATACATTCTCAGTGTTCTGGCCAGTGTAGATGGCAACAGGACGAAAGCCGCAGAGATACTCGGCATTAGCCGCAAAACTTTGCGGGAAAAATTGAAAAAAAGCAAATCATCCTGATCCTCCTCAGTTTTTCTTAAAGGAAAGTTTTTACCCGCTGGTACAAATTTGCCCAGTCCATCTTCGATTTCCTACGCGGCGATAAAATCACAATTTTAGCTGGTCAGAATGCTCAATTCTCATTAATTCTATTATTATTAATAATTTATTGAATTCACTTTCAGTTTTTCCATGTCGCCTATAAGTCATTGTTTTGATTCTGGAGGATTGGCACCAAAGTTGCAAATACCCTCTGCGAGAAAGGAGGTCAAGATGAGACCTGATAAAAGTTACAAAAAAAGCAAAGCAAAATTAACTCCCATAGCAACAAGTAAAGAGTGGAAATTATTGTATTTTCAACCCGGTCGACCCGGTCTTGAAGAAGTCAGTGAGATCAAAGGATTGTGCAAGCATTGCGAGGTTCGAGATATCTGTGTTCTTCCTAAGCCTGAGACTGGAGTCTGGCGATGTCAATATTACAGAGCCTTGGTGCAGAAAAAATCCAATCTTTATCTGAACGTTCTCACCCAGCTCGAGAGTGCAGAGGGAGTCATCAATTGTGATCGGGAAATTTGCAAGATTTTGGCAGAGACGATGAATGAACTTGTTGTCCATTTTCCGGTAAAAATGGATGATGGCGGCGTCAAAATGTTGACTGGCTATCGTGTCCAGCACAATAATGCCCTGGGACCTTTCAAGGGAGGGCTGCGTTTCCATCCTCTAGTCGACATCGACGAAGTGCGAGCGCTTGCAACTCTAATGACCTGGAAATCAGCGATCACAAATATCCCCTTCGGAGGTGCAAAAGGAGGCATCCAGCTGGACCCAGCTGATTACAGCGTTCAGGAGCTGGAGAAAATCACCAGGCGCTTCACCTTTGCCCTAGGAAACAATATCGGTCCAGAGTATGACATCCCTGCTCCTGATGTGAACACAAATCCCCAGATCATGGCCTGGATTCTTGATACCTATATGTCAACTGTTGCTCCAACCGAGAGGAATCGTTGCAGCCATGTTGTCACAGGAAAGCCAATCGAAGCGGGTGGAAGCCAGGGGCGAAACAAGGCCACAGGTCAGGGAGTTGTTTTCCTTATTAAAGAGTGGGCTAAAGACCATGGATTTAACCTTAAAGGCTCGACCTATATAGTCCAGGGATTTGGAAATGTTGGCTCGTGGTCAGCGCGTTTGATGAAAAGAAATGATGCTAAGCTTGTTGCCGTTGAAGATATATCGGGAGCAATAATGAACGAAAATGGCATAGATCCTGATGACCTGACGACCTATATCCAGAAGCATGGCGGAGTTATTGTTGGTTATCCAAAAGCAAAGCCAATCGATCATGAAGCCTTTTTCAGCACAAAAGCTGACATATTCATTCCGGCAGCTATGGAGAATCAGATAACCGCCGAGACTGCAAAGCTGCTGAAGGTTAAACTTGTGGCTGAAGGCGGCAACGCACCAACAGATCCTGAAGGTGACAAAGTCCTGCAACTTAAAAAGATTGATGTGATTCCTGACATCCTCTGCAACTCTGGCGGCGTCATTGTCAGCTATTTCGAATGGCTCCAGAATAAACGAAGCGAATTCTGGGATATTGAAGAGGTCGACAACAGGCTTCATAAAATGATCGTCGATGCCTATGAACGAGTGCGCAATACAGCAGAAAGGCACAGAGTCAACTGGAGGACTGCTGCCCAGATCGTGGCTATTTCACGGCTGGAGATGGTTTACAGAGAAAGAGGTATTTTTCCGTGATTTTGATGACCTGCTCATTTCTCTAATAGCTTTTTCCATCTCTTAAAATTTCCCTTATGCCTGCCCATCAAGCGCTTGCGCTTGGAGGGATTGGCGTCTATCTGAATCTCAGCCTTATCTGCACAATCTCCGGCACGCTGGCAGTGCGCAGCGGGGGTCCCCAAGTGCCTACTCCGCATGAAACATAATACTGTGTCTTCCCCTTGCGCAGATATCCCCAGTTCTCCTCATAGAAGAATTTGTTAATCAGGTTTAGGGGAAATAATTGTCCATTGTGAGTATGCCCTGAAAGCTGCAAGTCAATGCCAATCTGCTCCGCTTCTTCGAGATGGACAGGCTGGTGGTCGAGGAGAATGAGCGGAAGCTGAGGGTCAACACCCTCTAAAATTTCCGCCAGGGATTTGCGCCTTTCACCAAACTGCCGCGCAGTCAGGTCCCTGCGGCCAATGACATAAAAGAAACTGCCAACTTTGACAGCCTCATCCATCAATACCCTGACGTTCCCCTGCCGAAGACAAGTCAAATTTCTTTCAAGACCTCCATAGTACTCATGATTCCCGGTGACAGAAAACACGCCAAATCGGGCCTGGAGTTTCCGCAGGACTGTGGCCATTTTCTGCGCTTCAGGCAGAGATATATCCTCATCAGCAATATCGCCTGGCATGAGGACAAGGTCTGGCTTAAGCTCGTTGGTTCTCTCCACAATTTTCTCAAGGCGTGAGCTGCGGACAATCGTTCCCAGATGAATGTCTGAGACAAGAGAAATATTTAAAGAGCGGACCTCGCCCGCAGACTTGTCGATGCTCAAATCTAAAGTGCGCAGCCGCAGATGCAGGGCATTAATGATTCCGCCAATGACAATCATCAGGGCCGCAACCCCTACGACGAGAAAAGCAATTTGCCCTGCCTTCTGAGCATGCTCAGTGACTGCAGAAGGGAAGAAATGAAAAAATTTATTCCCCAGCCGGACAATATCCACAAGAAAAATAAGGAGGAGCAAATAGACCATCAGGGCAAGATAAAAAGCGCCGATGAAGACAAGAACTTCCGATAAACTGCCGCGGTGAAGCCGCTCGGCAAAGCGGGCGGCCGGGTAAGACAAAGCCAGAAAAAGAAAGACCGCCAAAAAAATATTTCGCAGTGTTTCCTTTCCTGAGAGAGCCTGCCAGCCGCGCCTGATAATATAGAAATTTATCAGGGAATATATGGAGAGTGCAACCAACAGGAAAATTATCATTGTTGAAGTCCTCATCGCTTAAGTCTCTATCTTTTTACTACAAACGCAATAAATGCAGTTAGATTGCCGCTACGAATGACTGAAGGGAGCGTGGCAATCACTCTGTCATTGCGAACACGAAGGGCGTGGCAATCTCATTAGATGAATTTATGAGACCGCCACATCTCTTCGCTTGTGCCGATGGCACTTTTATTATTGCGTTTATATTGGCCCACCAATATAATCCAAGCCGAATGAATAAACCACAAATTTTTTTTTAGGATATTCTTTAAAACCAAACTCCACAAATCGGTTCAGGCTTTAAACGGCTTCCATTAATTTCACCTTAATTTTGCTGAAAACAGAATAACTGCTATTTGCCTTCTTGAGGATTTTTTCTCTTATAATCAAAATTTATCTTTAATTCGATATTTCGCGATGCTGACCAAGCCGTCTTCGCTCTGCTCAGGAATGAAGATAAATCCGTCATCGGATAATATGCTGTTTACAATCCAATGCGTCTCTTTGTTTGATGGAAATTGAAGGTAAAAATTATCGATATAATTTCCTTCCATGTCGAAAACATCGATAAGCGGTTTGCTGTTATTGTCTTTTGCGGTGGAAGTCATTGCCCAGAGTGAATTTCTAAAAGCATGAATCCAGAATATATCAAAATCATATTCGGGAGGAGGTGGAGCAAGCCTTTTTGCCAGCGGATCATAGACATCCTCTTCGACCTCCCCGTTAAGGGCTTTCTGGCGTTTGTATTTCCTTGTAATAATTCTTTCGACTCTGGCACTGAGAAGATCAAATTTCACAATCTTGTATTCAGCGGTATGCACCATAAAAAGATAATGATCATAAACTGCCGCAGCAATCATGCTTCTGCGAAACCAGTGGCTCTTTTTTATGTAATGCTTAACGGGAAAATCATAGAGCTTTTTCATTTTTTGAAAATCTTCTGAGATCTCATATAACGTATAAGGAGACTCGATGAATCCCTCTTTCCAGATGTCCTCGGAGTGACGGATTTCGTCTCTAATCCCGTAAAT
>CAZGMN010000031.1:16935-20112 GCA_964526905.1 uncultured Eubacteriales bacterium | reverse complement strand
TTGTCTCGCCCGGATTAGACGTCATCGGTGTCTCTATTCCAGGCGTCCCGCTGGTCATCATCGGCCATAATGAGTCCATTGCCTGGGGCATGACAAATTCTGGGGCCGATGTTCAGGACCTCTACTTAGAAAAACTCAATCCTTCAGGGGATTCATATCTTGATGGAGACAAATGGAAGCCGCTGCTGAGGAAAGAGGAAACAATCAAGGTCAAAGGACGAAAACAGCCTGAGAGGATGGAAGTAAGCTGGACAGAGCGGGGACCTTTGGTCTCTCCTCTTATCGTCAAAAGCCAGCGCCCTCTTTCTTTGAGCTGGACGATCTACGAGGGCGGCCGGACGATGGAAGCCTTCTATCTTCTCGACAGAGCCAAAGGCTGGCACGAATTCGTCGAAGCCCTGAAACTCTTTGATGCGCCTTCACAGAATTTTGTCTATGCCGACAGAGAAGGAAATATCGGATACTATTTAAGCGGAAAGATTCCATTGAGGCCAGAGCTTGTCGGCCTCTTCCCTTTTCCAGGCTGGAAAGAAGAAGGGAGCTGGGAAGGAATTCTCGAAGAGGATAAAAAGCCTAATCTTTTCAATCCCGGTCAGGGGTTCATCGTCACCGCCAATAATAAAATTATTCCCGAAGGCTTTCCCTATTACCTGAGTTTCATCTGGGAAGCTCCCTTCAGAGCGGAGAGGATAAGAGAGCTGCTCTTCCAAAAGCAAAAGCATAATGTTGACTCCTTTAAGAAGATTCAGAACGACCTGTTTTCTAAAAAGGGGGAGCTTTTTCTTCCCTATATTTTGAAGATAAAGACAGCAGAAGGAAAGGCTGAAGAAGCGCTTAAAATCTTTAAGGGCTGGGACCTGCTTCTCTCTTCCGGAAAAGAGCCTGCCCTTTACGAGGCTTTTATGAGATTTTTCCAGGAGGAAACTTTCAAGGATGAGCTCGGCGAGGATTTTCAAAGCTTCGACAGCCTTTTCAGGCGCAAGAAAGCCGGGCTCCTCAGAATCCTTTCCAATCCCTTATCATCTTGGTTTGACAAGAGTGAGACTCAAGAAATAGAGACAAGGGAAGAAATCATAAAGATGAGTTTGCAGGAAGCCTGCGAATGGCTGGAAAAAAATTATGGGCCAGCGGATAATTGGGATTGGATGAAGATAAATTCCTTCACTTTCAGGCATGCTTTGGGCGGTGTTCCAATTTTTAAATTCTTCAACCGGGGACCCTATCCGATGAACGGCGACAATTCCACCGTCAGGGTGAGTTCTTTTGACTTGAATGGAAGTTTGGCAGCTTCCTATCGGCAGATTATCGATTTGGCCGATTTTAGCAATTCAATATGCGTGCTCAGCTCTGGCGAGAGCGGACACTTCAAGAGCCGCTTTTATGACGACCAGATTCCTCTCTGGATTCAGGGCGAATATCATCCGATGCTCTATGACCCGCAGGATATTGAGGCAAGATCCGCAGGGGTTCTCATGATTGAGCCTTTAAACAAGCTGAAAGAGAATTTATCTCCTAAGAAAAAATAAATATAAACCTAACTCCTGAATTCTTATCCCTCCCCTCAATCTTTCATGTTTCAGGGTGGACTGAGCAGAGATGATTGAGCTATTTTCTTGCCTTAAGAGGGAAGGAAATAAAGAATTGGCCCTTGCCGACCCGAACCGAGCTCTTTATGGCCTGGTGGGTGAGCTCGGTCGCCAGAGAGCATGCTTTTTTGAGAGAGTATCCTTTGGCTAAAAAAGCAAGAATGCTCGAGGAAAGGAAGCATCCTGTGCCGTGGACATTCTTTTTGATTTTATGACTCTTAAAAAAATAAAATTTTTTCCCGTTATAAAGCAAGTTGACCATTTTCGCAGGAAGATGGCCGCCCTTGAGCAAGCAGGGGATTCCGCTTAGAGAATAAATCCTCAGGGCTGCTTTTTTCATGTCTGCTGTGTTTTTTATTCTTATTCCAGATATCAGCGTTGCTTCATTTACATTCGGGGTCAGGAGACTTGCTTTTGCTTTGATGGCCGAGATATAGGCGGGGATGGACTTTTTTTCTAAGAGCCAAGTGCCGGAGCTCGACTTGAAGACCGGGTCGATAACCTTGGGGATTTGCGGATTCTCAGCTAAGATTTTAGCGACGATTTGAATATTTTTTCCGCAGCCCAGCATGCCAACCTTGATGCCTGAGAAGGAGACGTCGCGGCAAAGGGTTTGGTATTCGTCCCAGACGAATTCAGGGGAAAGGCATTGGACTTTTTTGACCTGATTTGTGTTTTGAGCGGTAAGAGAAGTCAATATAGCCATTCCCTGAAAGCCAAGATGCTGGAAGACTTTTAAATCGAGCGAAACGCCTGCCCCTGAGGTCGGGTCATATCCTGCAATTGAGAGAAGTATTTTTTTCATGGCAGGCACAGCTTTCGATGCAGGAAAATTTCTATCAAACTCTGTTTTTATTGTCAAATCCTCAAAGGTCGCTGCAGCTATTTCCAAAGCACAATCCCGAGTTTTTTTATGTGACTTGCGAGAAAGAGCAAGTGTTTTACTCTAATGGAATAAATGTGCTAAGATGTTTGCGATTTCCCATGAAAGCAAGGGCGCGAATTGTCGTTTCAGGAAGAGTCCAGGGAGTTTTTTTCCGTGACCATACGCGAAGGTGGGCCTCTTCCCTCAATCTGACGGGTTGGGTGAGGAATTTAAGCGACGGCCGAGTCGAAGCTTTAGCTGAAGGAGACAAGGAAGACATCGAAAAACTGGCAGCCAGGCTGCAAGAGGGGCCGCCCTTGGCCCACGTGGATAATGTTGAGGTCGAATGGGAAGATTATAAGGGAGATTTCAAGGATTTCCGCATAACCTACTCAGATTATTGGTGACAAAGGGCCTTAGGATTTTTTCTTTTTCTGCTCTAAAAATTTATCCCGGCATTCCTTTGAGCAGAAATAATATTCTTTCCCTTCGATGATCTCCTTCAGGGAGTCTTCTTTGGGAAGATAGGTGTTGCACGTTTCATCCTTGACCATCATACCCGAAGGTCGTTTGGCGACTCTTGAAGTTTTGCTGGCTCTGCTTATGCCCTGAAAAAAGCGGTAGAGAACATAGGCAATATAAGCAACAAGGGCATAAAAAATAATTCTTATTAATCCTCTAATCATCCCCCTAAAAGTAAATGATTTGGGTCATCGTGTCAAATGG
>CAZGMN010000031.1:0-16835 GCA_964526905.1 uncultured Eubacteriales bacterium | reverse complement strand
ATGAAAAATGGAAATTGATAAGGATGATTGACAAGGCAATCATGAATTATAATCTTCGTCCTTGATCATCCTGAAAGAGGAAAGCTATGGATTTTATGCTCACTGAAGAACAGCAAATCTTGAAGGATTCGATCAGAAATTTCGCCGAGAAAGAGATTAGGCCCCGGATCAAGGAGAGCGATGAGAAAGGAAAATGGCCGGAGGAGCTGACAAAAGAGCTGGCCAAGATGGGATTGTTGGGCATCGTTATTACCCCTGAATATTCGGGTGCAGGCTATTCCAATGTCGATTATGTCATCATTCTTGAGGAAATATCCAAAGTCGATCCCTCAGTCGGCCTTGTGGTTGCCGCTCACAACTCGCTCTGCTCGAATCATCTCAACCTTTTCGCCAATGAGGAACAAAAAAGGAAATACCTGACAAGATTGGCATCAGGCCAGACTTTGGGGGCTTGGGGCCTCACTGAGCCTGGTGCAGGCTCGGATGCAGCTGCCATAAAAACCAAGGCTGTGAAGAAAGGAAATCATTGGCTGCTCAACGGCTCCAAGCTTTTCATCACCAATGGCACTTTGGCTGAAATCTTGGTGGTGATGGCTGTCACTGACCCCAAAAAAGGAAGAGAGGGAATTTCGGCTTTTATTTTAGAGAAGGGGATGAAAGGCTTTAGCCCAGGTAAAAAAGAGGATAAGCTTGGAATAAGGGCGGCCGACACTTCTGAGCTCATCTTTGAGGATGTGGAAGTTCCTGCTGAGAACTTAGTCGGAGAGGAAGGGAAGGGATACAAGCAGGCCATGACTATTCTGGATGGAGGAAGAGTCAGCATTGCCGGCTTTTCGCTGGGGATTGCTGCTGGGGCTTTGGAATCAAGCTTGAAATATGCCAAGGAAAGGATTCAATTTGAACAGCCCATTGCCAATTTTCAGGCCATTCAATGGATGCTGGCTGACGGCTTCACTGAGCTGGAAGCGGCGCGCCTTTTAACTTACAGAGCCGCATTCTTGGAAGACCAGAAGAAGAAGATTCCAAAGGAATCGGCTATGGCCAAGCTCTTTGCCAGCGAGCTGGCAGTGAAAGCGTCTTCCATGGCTGTCCAGATTTTTGGAGGATATGGATTTACGAAGGACTATCCCGTAGAAAAGTTTTATCGCGACTCAAAATTGGCAACAATCGGAGAGGGAACTTCAGAAATTCAGCGCTGGATCATTGCCCAAAAAATTCTTTCAGAATACTGAAAAAGATTTGAGCAAAGAGCTTTAAAAGTTCGATAATGTCTTTTGAATTTGATTGCGATCAGCGCTCATCAAAGGCTGATGACTTAAATTCATAGCCCAAAAAAGGAAAATGTCGGACCTCGCCCAAGGAATAATTAAAGGAAATCATCGGGCCATTGCCAGGGCCATCTCTCTTGTAGAAAACAACAGAGGGGAAGCTCAGAAAACAATGAAGAAAATTTTCTCCCACACCGGAAAATCGCTCGTTATCGGTGTTACAGGCTCACCAGGTTCAGGCAAGAGCACGCTCGTTGACCAGATGATAAGTATTTTGCGGAAGAAGGAAAAGAGAATCGGGATCGTTGCCGTCGACCCCTCCAGCCCTTTCAGCGGAGGAGCGATTCTGGGAGACAGGATAAGAATGATGGAGCACAGTGTCGACCCTGAGGTCTTTATCCGCAGCATGGCCACCCGAGGACATCTTGGAGGCCTGGCTAAGGCCACAGGAGAGGCAATTTCCATTCTCGAAGCAGCAGGGAAAGACATTATTCTTGTCGAAACAGTCGGAGTCGGTCAGGATGAGGTTGAAGTTGTGAAACTGGCGGACATCGTTCTGGTCATTGTAACTCCTGGAACAGGGGATGAAATTCAAGTCTTCAAGGCAGGCATTATGGAGATTGCAGACATATTTGTTCTCAACAAGGCCGATTCTCCAGGGGCTGAAAGAATGGAGAGGCAACTCCGGGCTGTATTGGATTTGGGCCTGGGCGGAAAAGGCATGCCTCCTGTGGTTAAAACTATTGCCACCAAAGGGGAAGGAGTGGAGTTCCTGGTCAATGAGGTCGAAGCCCTGCTCGCCAGCAAAAACCAAGAATTCCTTGCCTCCAGGAAGAAAAGGTTGATTTCCTGGATGCTGAAAGACGTTATCAATGAAAAAATCTATCAGGATGTGTCCCGGCATATCCCTTCCTCTGAATTTGATAACCTTGTCGAGAAAATCTATAAGAGGGAAATTGACCCTTATACTGTTGCCGATGAAATAGTCGGGAGGCTGAAGAGGAGCCGTTGATTTCCAACCCGCACAAAGGAAACTGGAATGAAGATTGACCATATTGGAATCGCGGTAAGAAATCTTGATGAGAGCATAGAAAAATGGTCTGAATTATTAAAACTTGAGGTCAAAGGGATTGAAGAAATAAAAGAGAGGGGAGTGAGATTGGCTCAATTGAGCTCGAAGGGTGGTCCTTTCATTGAGCTGCTGACTCCGTGCGGGGAAGGTTCTGTGATTGAAAAGTTCCTTAAAGAAAGAGGCGAGGGAATCCATCACTTCTGTTTTGAAGTCGAGAATATTGAAAGGACGATGGAAGAGCTGAAAAAGAAAGGAATTCAATTTGTTCAGGAAAGCCCTCAAAAAGGCTCAACCCGAAGCCTCATCGCCTTCATTCACCCTCGCAATTTCAACAGTGTTCTCATAGAGCTGAAGCAAACGAAAATATAGCTTTTCGTTTTAATCCCGATGATGAGCGCTGAGGGTCATGACCCATTTGG
Organism: uncultured Eubacteriales bacterium; assembly: GCA_964526905.1. GTDB lineage: Bacteria > Acidobacteriota > Aminicenantia > Aminicenantales > Aminicenantaceae > CAZGMN01. The sequence continues at coordinate 14,076 of CAZGMN010000031.1, read as the reverse complement.
CGAATGACCGAGCATCTTCTATGTCTCCCTCATTTGGATGACCGTGGGCAGATCCAGCCATTTCCGTCCAAGCCAGATGTTCTGGAGATTTGCCCAAAACCTCAAGGGCGGCAGGAGAAACCTTGCCCCTGCAGGAGAAAGTGGCTAAGACTTTTGCTTTTGAAGCGACGGCCACCGCATGCTCCAGTGCTTCTCTCGACAGACGGCTTCCTGTGTGCGAGCCGTGAGTGCAAAAGAGTGCAATTTTTTTGCCTTGCGGGATTTTCTTGAGCAAGCGCTCTATTTTGAAAGGAACGCTGTGGGAATGAACAGGGAAGCCAATAAACACCATGCGGAATTCGTCCACTTCCTGAACTTCATCCACTGCTTTGATCGCCTTCTCGCCCTCCAGAGCCTCATAGATGGCCTCGGCTATTTTTTTTGTGTTTCCCGTCTGGCTGAAATATGTCACCAGAATGCTTGACATCCCGCAACTCCAGTTTTCGAATCGAGCAAGCAACATTTTTCCATAAATATTAAAAAAAAGCTAGGTGTTGATAAGAAATAAAAGGGGACTGTCCCCTTTTTATCTAGGCAGATATATAGAAATTTTTGTCCCTTTATTCTTTTGACTCGAGACCTGGATGGTTCCGCCGTGGTCTTCAATGACTTTTTTGGCGATGGGAAGTCCCAGGCCTGTTCCCGAACCTTTTGTTGAGAAATAAGGCTCAAAAACTCTATCCAGAACTTCTCTTTCCATGCCTGTTCCATTGTCCTTGATTTCAAGACTTATTCCTTCCTTTTGCCCAGAAGCCTTGACCTCAATCGTTCCTTTGCGCTGAATGGCTTCAATACTGTTGGTGAATATGTTTCTCAAAGCAATCCTTATTTTGTCTTTGTCTCCTTCAAACTGGAAATCTTGACCTTCGTATTTTTCTCTGAACCTTATTCTTTCTGAGAGTAAGTTTTTATAGGGGGATATTGTTTCCGCAACGAGATCCTTAAGGTCAAACTGTTCCGTTTTGATAATTGTGTCTTTGGAGAAGTCCAAGAATTCCTGCGATATTTTCCTTAGATTTTCGACTTCTTTGATGATATAAGAGACCGATTCTTTGAGGGTCTGGTCAAAACCCTTATCATGATCCTGGAAAACTTTGAGCAGATGCTCGGCCGAGAGTTGAATGGGAGTCAAAGGATTCTTGATTTCGTGGGCGATTTTCCTGGCTATCTCTGCCCAAGCTGCCTTTTTGCTCATCTCAGCCAATTCCTGTTGCTGCTTCTTCAAATTTTGAACCATTGTGTTGAATCCGTCGATTAAAGTCTTCATTTCATCCTGAGGCTTATGAGAGATAGATATTTCAAGGTTGCCCAAGCTGACTTCTTTAGTGCCCACCAGCAGCTTTTTTATCGGATTGACGATCGTGCTTCCTATGCCGCGGGCAAAAATGAGGACGGCGGCAACAAAGAAGACCGAAATAAAGAATAGAAATTCGATTAAGCCTTCGGTGGCTTTTGCTATTTCCTGCTGTTCCAAAGGAAAGGGAAGCGAGATGAGAAGAAGAGAATCTCTAAGGAAGAAAGGCGCAGTAAGGGTGTGGAAAGAGTAGTTGCCGATTTTCTGAATCTGAGTGTAAAAGGGATTATTCTCATACTGAATTTTATAGTAGATTTCTCCGTCGATGTAATCGGGGAGAAGGCCGTAATCGAAAAATTCTCTGCGGCTGGAGGAGATGAGCTTTCCATTTTGATATAGATTCACATCGTTGGAAATCGTGGAGCTTATCCACAGAACAACATTTTCAGAAGGAATGACCGGCGAAACCATTTCTTCTTGCTGGAAAAGAATGAAATCCTCCATCACGCGCTGGGCAAGGTTTGCCTGAGCCTCAGCCCTTTCTGTGAATTGATGGCTGAAGATTTGCCCAAAGAAATTTCTGCTAAAAAAAGTGAAGAGGAGAAGGGGAAGGATAATAACCGCAGCAAAAGAGACATAGACTCGGTTGGAGAAAGACCAGAGGGGATTCTTGAATTTTTTTCTTGATAGAATGGAGATCAGTAAAAGGAAAAAGAGGAAAAAGGCGAGATAGAAGAAGAAAAGTTTTAAGAATTCCGCACTGAAAGAGATAAAATTTTTTTTCGCCATGAAGAGCGAGTAGATTCTATTGTCTTTTCTGAAATAAAAAGATTCGAATTTTTTTCCTCTTGAGGTGAAAGCGGACCAGAGTGAGTCCTGAGAAGAGCCGATTTTGGCCAGAATGGCTTGCGGCAGACCTGAGGATATTTCATTGGGGTTGAAAAGCACCTTACCCTCTAAGTCAAAAATCGCAAATCCGAAGTCGAGCTGGTTCAGAGAGGGGATGGATGTCACTCGAAGAAGCTCGAAATAAGGATTGGCAGAATAGAGAAAGGGGAGCATGTCATAATCGATAGAGAGGTAGAGGATTGTTCTCCCTAAGTGTTTCTCCGATTCAAACCAGTCTTTATAGGCGAGAAGGAAGTCCCTTGCTTCGCCCAGAAAGGGTATGTTTAAGCGAGAGAAGGACCAATCCTTGCTTGGCGGAAGGTCGAAATCAAGGCGATAGAGTTTTGGCACATTTAAAGAAAAACGGGATAGGACCTCCCCTCTGGAACTCAAGACTTCTAAGCTCGAATACCAGTTGAATTTGGCAATGAGAGTTCTTTCCCAAAGACTGTGAGCCAGGTCAAGAGTTTGAGCGTTTTTTAGAAAAGAAATGATGGCTTCTTTCCTTTTATCCACTTCTGGCAAGGACTGCTTTAATAGAAAGATTCCCCAATTCTCCTCGGACCTTATAACATTTTGAAGCGAATTCTGGATGAGGGACCGATTTCGGCTCAATGAGGAATAGTGAAGGGAAGCATAGATGAATAGGGTGCATAGACATAAAAGAGAAAATAAGACTTCTTTTCTTCTTCGAATCGCCGGCCAAAAGGCGAGGAATAAAATCGAGGCGACAATCACGGCCTGAAGAACAAAAAGGAAGGGAATGTTTTTATTCTTAAGGAGAAAGCAATAGGCAGCGAATTCAAGCAAAAATATAAGAGAAGTAAGAAAAGGCCCCGATGAGAAACGGGAGAGAACGGCTGATCCAATGAAAATGGCGGAAAGAGAGACAAGAAAAAAAAGCAGAATGCCGAGATGGAGGAGAAAGAAGGAGATGTTGAGAGAGAAACGGAGCAAGTTGATGTTGGAGTTTGAAACAAGTCGAAATAAAATTTCTTGAAAGGCAAATATAAAGAATAGCGAGGTGAAAATAAAAATGGAATTTAATGCCAGGAGAAGGTGAAAGGAGGATTTTATTTTTTTACCTTCAAACAGGTGCCGCAAGTAATTCAGCAGACAAAGAGTGATTAAAAAAAGAAGCAGAGAGCTGAGAAAGATATCAGCCGGAGATTTAGTGAAATCCAAGAAAGAAATGAAGCTTGCAGATGAGGGAGAGAAGCAAGGAAGAGACTGAATTTTTTCCAGGCGACTTAAAGGGAAAAAGATGAGCCTTAATCCGAGCAATATTAAGATAATAAAGAATCCGGGGAGGAGTTTCTTTTCTCTATAAAAAGAGGGAGATTGGACAAGATGGAGGAGCAAAGAGAGAAGCGAGATTCCGAGGAGGATGTAAAAAATAAGAAAAAAATTCTCTTTCTGGCTTGAAATTTCTGCCGAAAGAGAAGGTGAATTGAGCGTCACCGTGGCCAGAATTTTGTTCTCTTCATTCCTAAGAGGAAAGAGTATTGTTTCAATCCCATCCTGGAGCCCGGGCTGGCCAATGAACTCGTCCTGGTGTTTGGATAAAAACTTTTCCCATCCAGAAATATCTTCTTGAAAATCATAGTAAACAATATCGCAATTGCTCAACAGTTTCTGTTTTAAGAAATGGTATTCTTTGAGGTAAGGGGTCTTTATTTGAGGGATGAAGGCCAAAAGTCGATAGAAGATGACATACTCGTCCTTTCTGACGCTTTGAGAGGAGGCTAAATAGACAGAGGCTTTATGGCGGATGAGGAAAGGGTTTTTTTGTTTGAGAAAAACATCTTCTTTTTCATCAGAGAAAAGAGCCTTGGAGTCGGTGATGTTTCCCAACCAGAGGATCGGCTCCCCTTTGTCATTAAAATAGCCAACCCCTTCTTTTTCTTTGTCGAGGCCAATTTTTTTGAAAAGGCTGAATATTTCATTCTTTTTGACCGGGAAGGAATAACCTGAAAGTAATTTTTGCTTAAGGCTGATGGAACGGACAAGGCCGGCAAACTCGTTTTTTATTGCCGCAGCTTGACTGCGCAGCTGGCCTAATCTTTTCTGATAATAATTTGAAGAGATGAAGGTGGGGAGGAACAAGGTCAAGAGGAGGAGCGCTGCCGCCAGCCCGGCGCTAGAGATAGACCCGTAAAAGAAAAGTTTTTTTTTGAACGACATTTTGAACTTGTTCAAATTTTCTCTGCTTTGATTTCTATTATCTTCCATGAATTCTTGAGATTCTCATTGGTCAAATAGAAGAAGAGATTGATGGCCAGCTGGTTGTTGTTTCTATTATCTTTAAAGGACCATCTTGCTTTAAAGATAAAGCTTTGATTCTCCGCAGGGAGAGGGAATTCCTCCTCGGGATAGAATTCCAAGGTCGTGAAGGAAGAGAATATTTTTCTAAAGAGAAAGAAAGCCTGCTCATTGCTGACCTGGTCAGAGAACGAAATGGGCTCTGGGAGCGAAATGTTGATCGAGCTTTGCGAGGAGAAAAGGGAATAGAGAATTCTCGGATTATTTTGGAGAAAGGCTTTTTCGATGTTTTGAGTTGCTGGAGGAAGAATGACAAAGAGCCCTAAGATCAGATTGAATATAAAATTAACCACAAAAAAATATTATCATAGCTTTTCTTGATTAAGCAAGGGAGTGTAAAGCCCCTTTCTCAGAAAGGTTAGCTTTTGCTGCTGCGGTCATTTATTTCTTCGGAGACGATATTTTTAAGCTCTCCTTTGATTTTATCTATTTCTTCTAACTTATTTGAAATCTTGGTGAAGAGGGGGGCCTGAGTTTTTATGCCTTCCTCGATGAAGAAGGCAGCGCTTTCTGAGCGGCTTTTGAAAAGGCCAGCATCGACCAGCATGCTCAATTTTTTGTTGCTTTCATCGTTGATGCGGATGGTGAGGACGGTGTTTCTTGACTCTAAGGCTTTGTCGATTGCTTTCCGGATTGACTCTGCTGTTTTGACTGCAAATTTTTCGACCTGAGCCCCGAATTCATCAAGAGTTTTCTGGTATTTCTTCTGCTGTTGTCCCCCTTTTGTTTCTTTCTCTTCTTTTTTGTTTTCCATAATTGCCTCCTATAGTATTTTGTAATTAGATTACAATATACAGAATTACAAATTTCATGTCAAGTGTTTTTTAAGAAGAATGGAATTTTTTCATGACTAGGGAGAGGATTTGAGGGTGCGACGGCACCTCAATCCTCGCCCCTTATAAGCTATCCATCTTGGTTTTGGAGATGTTTCTATAAAGAAAGAAAGATGGATGCTTGGGTTGAGTAAAGAAAGCTTGAGTTTCTGAGTCTTATTCTTTTTTTTCTTCTTCTTTTTTCGTTTCTTCTTCGAGCTTTTTCGTCCTCATCGCATCTTTGATGCTGCTGATTCCTGCTATGAGAGCAATAAGGCCGCCGAAGAAAAGGAGGGGAGGAATACAGCCGAAGATGAGCTCATAGAATTCTCGCCACCAGACGAATATAACCAGGACAACACCACCTGCCATGGCTATGATGCCGCCGATAATGGCAAGGACTTTTCCCATAAGACACCTCCTCGCAATATTTCAATTTATTGAATTTTTAGGGGCGCATTATAACAAATTGAAGATAAAGAAGCAACAGAAACAGAGTTTTATGTCAAAAAATGGCTAAATCCTCAATGATCGCTGCAGATATTTTCCAAAACCTCTGTCTCGGACATGGCTCTAAATCAGAAGAATATTGAAAGGCTTCGATTTTAGGAAAGGTTATAGACCTCAAGAACGCCTTGGGATAGAATGGAAGCACAAATTAATGAGAGGAGGAAAACCTTATGGCAGTCCCAAGCTTAAAGAAAGCCGCGATATGCGTCTCTTTGATTTTTGGATTATCCTTTTTTTCTTTTGCCTTAGAGAAGAATGATTTTATCCAAATCGGCGATTTGAAAGTTGGTCCGGGCGAGTTGAAATCCGGATACCTCCGCCTTCCTGAAAAGGACGGAATAAGCGCCGCTATTCCCCTGAGCATCATCAATGGCTCAAAGAAGGGAAAGATTCTGGCCTTGACAGCCGGTGTGCACGGATACGAGTATCCACCCATTCTTGCCCTTTATCGTTTGAAAAAAATTGTCGATCCTCAATCTCTGCAGGGAACACTGATTTTGGTTCATGTCGCCAATCTCCACGCCTTCCAAAAGAGAATTGTCTATTACAATCCTTATGATTGGAAGAACCTGAACAGGGTTTTTCCTGGAAACCCTGAAGGGACAATCACTCAGCGCTTGGCTTACCTCTTGACCGAAGAAGTTATCAAAAAATGTGATTGTCTCATCGACCTTCACTGTGGAGACGCAAATGAAGCCCTTATCCCTTACGCTTACTGGATGTTAAGCGGCGACGAGAAAACAAATGAAGCGAGCAGGAAAATGGCCTTGGCTTTTGGCATCAAGCATATCATCATCGATGAATCACGATCCAAGGACCTCTCTGATTCCAAATACCTGGGAAACACAGCTCTGCTTCTTTCAAAGCCTGCCATCACCACCGAATCAGGTTATTTGGGAAAGACCGACGAAGAATCTGTCAGCCGCAACGTCAATGGCATTCTGAACGTTATGAGGCATTTGGGCATGATCGAGGGGGAGCCGGAATTTGTCTCCAATCCCGTCTGGATTGACCGTTATGAAGTCATCTACTCCAAACATGACGGCCTTTTTTTTCCTCTGACTCAAATGGGCTATTATGTCCAAGAAGGAGAGAAGGTTGGTTACGTTACAGATTACCTGGGAGAGGTCAAGGAAGAGGTCCGAACTCCTTTCAGCGGAATAATTCTTTACGTTATCAATACTCCTCCGGCTAACAATGGGGAGCCTCTCTTCGAGGTTGGAAGAATTAAGGAGAAATAAGGGGGAATGTTGAGCAATGTTATGGACCAGACTGGAGGTTTTGAACCACTCTTCCTGCGCTGTTCAAACGGTTTTCTCCCATATTAAGGCTGACCCGAATATGGGAAGAGCTTCCTCTATTTACTTTCCTTCTGAAAAAGGCTATTGAGTAGACAGACAAGGCATTGACAAGAGGAAAATTCAGATGAAATTGCGAGGAGTGGTCTTTGATATGGACGGCACGGTGGTTGATGTCTCCTATGACTGGAACGAAATAAGAGCAGAGCTGGCCACCGAGGGGAAGCCGATACTCGCTTTTCTCAGCAGTCTTGAAGAGCCGGAGAAATCAAAGAAGTGGAAGGTGCTGGAAAGATATGAAGATGAAGCGACGATGAAGGCCAGACTCAAGCCAGGCATGGCTGAATTCTTGAATTTCTTGAAAGAAAAAGGAGTGGAGAGAGCGCTGGTCACAAATAACTCCGAGAAGAATATCGATTTTCTGCTGAAGAAATTCAATCTGGAATTTGATTGTGTCATCTCACGGGAGAGCGGCCTCTGGAAGCCTTCAGGAGCTCCCTTCCTTGCTGTTCTTGAGAGATTGGGTCTGAAAAGAGAGGAATGCTGTGTGGTTGGAGATTCTCATTTTGACATCAAGGCCGCAAGCGAAGCCGGCATTTCCTGTGTTCTCATCCTGAATGAGGATAAGGAGAGATTTTCTTCGTCAAGCGCCGAAGTCTTCCGCACAGTCGGCGAGCTTCAAGAGAGGATCAAAACGATTCTTGAAAGTCAGAGTTGACAGCAAAGGCCTCAGCGATGAGCTGTGGATTTTATGAACGAAGATTTTGTAACTTTATTCATAGAAGTTGGGTTTTACTTTATGAGAAGAAATTAATCTGCGGTTAAGGAGGACAAAGATGAAAAGAAGCTTTCAGTATAAAAGAATTTTTCTATTGGCTCTTTTCCTTTCCGTTTATTGTTTTCTTGCCGTAAACCTCTTTGCCGATGGCTTCATCATTCCCAGACCAAGACGGGGAGAGGAAATCCCTCCCTTGACAGTCAAATACCACCGGGTGAATGTTGAAATCATAAACCAGGCGGCGAAAACTTCCATCGACCAGGTTTTTATCAACGATTATCCCCGAGACATTGAAGGAATCTTTATTTTTCCCCTTCCTGAAAATGCAGCCATCTCCGAGTTTTCTATGTATATCGGAGAAAAAAAAGTTGAAGGAGAAATTCTGGATAGGGACCAGGCGCGGCGAGTCTATGAGGACATCGTCCGCAGGATGAGAGACCCTGCTCTTCTCGAATATGCCGGGCGCAACATGTTCCGGGCTCGGGTCTATCCCATTCCTGCCCGGGGAGAGAAGAGAATCCAGCTCTCCTACACTGAAATCCTGAAGGCTGAGAAGGACCTTGTCCGCTACGCTTACCCCTTGAATACGGAAAGATTTTCTCTTCGCCCTCTCGAAGAAGTTTCAATCTCGGTAAAAATCAACTCCGCGGTTCCTCTTTCCAACGTTTATTCCCCTTCCCATAAAGTCTCTGTTCATAAGGAAAAGGAAGGCCAAGCAAGGGTCAGCTTTGAAGGGAAAAATATCAAGCCTGATAAAGATTTTATTCTCTATTATTCTTTTTCTAAAGATGATATCGGGCTTTCCTTCATGAACTGGCAAGACTTGAATGAAGGTTATTTCATGCTCCTTGCTTCTCCTTCCTATGTCAGCCAAAAAGAAAAAGTGCTGAATAAGAACCTCATTTTTGCGGTCGACAGCTCGGGAAGCATGAGCGGGAAAAAGATTACCCAGGCTAAAGAGGCTGTGCGCTTTGTCATCAATCATCTGGACGAAAAGGACAAGTTTTCTCTGATTGATTTTGATGACGGAGTGAGCCTCTTTTCTCCTCAGCTTGTTTCTGCCGCTGTTGAAAACAGAGAGAAGGCCCTGCGCTTTGTGGATGAAATTGAAGATTCTGGCGGGACGAACATCAATGAAGCCTTGCTTCAGGCCCTGAAGATGGTTGAGCCTGGCGAAAGGCCTAACTATATTCTTTTTCTGACTGATGGTCTGCCGACAGTCGGCATAACCGGCACTGCAGAGATATTGAAAAACGCAAGTCTTGCTAACGCCCAGAGAGCCAGAATCTTTGTCTTTGGCGTTGGATATGACGTCAACACCGAGCTCTTGGACAGAGTCTCTTCAGAAAACAGAGGCACTTCGGTCTATGTCGGTGAAGATGAGGACCTGGAAGTGGCCGTCTCCAGTTACTATGAAAAAATATCATCCCCTCTTCTTTCGGATTTGAGAGTCGATTTTCAGGGCATAGAAGCCAAGGATATCTATCCCAGAGTCATGCCTGACCTTTTTAAGGGTTCACAGCTGGTCTTGGTCGGAAAATACAAAGGAGATGGGCCGCTGACAGTTAGCCTTTCGGGAAAAGTCGGGCCGGAGGAGAAGAAGTTTACACTCAGAGAACAGAAACTCACCAAAGATGAGTCCTATAACTTTCTGCCTCGGCTCTGGGCAACGAGGAGGATAGGCTATTTAATTGAGGAGATCCGGCTCAATGGTGAAAAGAAAGAGCTGGTGGATGAAGTGAAAAAGCTGGGCTTGAAATATGGAATCGTCACTCCCTATACATCTTTTCTCGTAACCGAGAAGGAGAGGCAATCCCTTGACATGGCCGCTCCTGAAGCGGCAGACGCTATCTCTGCCCGCTCAGTGACAGGAGCAGGAGCGATAAAGATAGCCAGAGCCTCCCAGAAGTTAAAAGCCGAAGACCTGGCATCTCAGGTCGATTCTCAGCTGATCCGCTACAAGGAAGACAAGACCTTTTACCTCAAAGATGGAGAATGGCGAGACAGCGATTATAAAGAGGGGAGCCCGGTGAAAGAGATTCAGTTCAACTCAGATGAGTATTTCCGGCTGATTTCTCAAAAGCCTGGAATCGCAAAATATCTTTCTCTGGCCTCGAAGATGGTTATCAATTTCGAGGGAACAAACTACAGAATCATAGAGCCTCCTTCGAACAAATGAATTTGGCCAAGGAGACTGAAGTCGATTCTTATCGGCTTTATTGACCTATTTTCTTGAGCTCAGCGCAGCTGATGCCCCTCAAGTTAAGGCATTTATTGCAGGAGATACACTCTGATTTTTCTATTTCACCATTGCGAAATTTACGAATGAGCAAGGGGTCACGGATAAGAGGACGGCTGAGGGAGATGAGGTCAGCCTTGCCCTGCTCTATAATCTTCTCCATGACCGAAAAGGACCTGATTCCACCCAAGCCAAAGACAGGGATGGAGAGAGCCCTCTTGATTTTTGAGGCATTATCGACAAAGTAGCCTTCCTCTTCCTCGCTAAAAGGCCCTTTCCAGTAAGAGCCCTTTCCGGCTTCAGCCATTCCTCCGCTCGCTTCGACGGCGTCAATCCCGGCTTTCTCTAGTCGCTTTGCCGTTTCGATGCTTTCCTCGAGAGTTAATCCCTCAGAAAGAAAATCCGTTGAATTTATTTTGACGATGAGCGGAAAACTTTTGCCCAACAGGTCTTTGATGCCCTTGATAATTTCGACCACAATTCTTGAGCGATTGGCAACAGTTCCTCCCCATTCGTCTTGTCTTCTGTTGGTGTAGGGCGAGATAAAGCTGCTTAAAAGATAGCCGTGGGCAACATGAATCTGTACTCCGTCAAAGCCCGCCTCCTTGGCCCTTCGACTGCTTTGGATGAAGTCGTTGATTGTCGCGTTGATCTCCTGCTCGCTCATCTCTTTGGGCGTGACCTTGTAGATTGGCTCATAGACTGGAGAGGGAGCGAGAGGCGTGCAGCCGCAGAGCCTTGGCTTTGTCTGGCGCCCGGCGTGGGAGAGCTGGAGAAAGATGCGCGAGGCGAAACGATGAACAGCCTTGGGAATCCGGCTCAGGCCGTCAATCAGCTTGTCGGAATGGACTCCGATTTGAAACGGGCTGGCTTTTCCCCCCAGGCTGACAAAGGCATGTCCGGTGATGATCAGTCCCACTTCTCCTCTGGCCAGATTCTCAAAGAGCAAGACCTGCCTTTCAGTGATTGAGCCGTCGTCTGCTGCCATAAAGTCATGAGTTGCTGAGCGGACAAAACGGTTGGGAATTTCGAGCGCGCCGATCTTTACTGGCGTAAAAAGATTTGATTTTTCGTTCATTGATATCCTCTTTTAAGAATAATCAGCTAAATAATGACTGATATAAACGTAAGGCTTCAAGTGTCATTGCCAGCAGAAGCCGAAGCCGCGAGCGGACTTATCTTATCAAAAATTGCTGATTCAAATCTATTCATGGCTCCTATTGAGAAGCATTTTTTTTGCGAAAGGACAAGGATTCGTGCTCAGGCTGAGCAATGAAAAAACGGGCTAAAAATGTTTCTTGTTGTGCCAACGCTCTTGATTTATATCTTGCTATCGATGAAAATGAGAAAGAATTTTAGATATATGGAGAAGAAATGAAGAAAGAAAAATTGCTCATGATCCCGGGACCGAGCCCTGTTCATCCCCGCATCCTGAACAGCCTCTCTCAGCCTACGGTTTCCCATGTCGGGCCTGAGATGGTGGAAGAATTGAAGGAAGCTCTGGCCGCTTTGAAAAAAATCGTCTTTTGTGAGAAAGGGGAGCCCTTCGTTATTGCCGGAGCGGGAACATTAGCCATGGAAATAGCCCTTCTCAACACGATTGAAAAAGGAGAGAGAATCCTTGTCCTCTCCCAGGGATATTTTGGAAAGAGGATGTCTCAGATTGCCCAGAGCTTCGGCCTGGACCATGACCTCATCGAGAGTGAGTGGGGGAGGGCTGTTCTCCCTGATGAGCTGGAAAGGAAGCTTTCTGAAAGGGAATATAAAGCCGTGGTTTCAACCCATGTCGATACCTGCACCGGAACCTGCGCTCCTCTGAAAGATTATGCTCGCCTGCTGAAAAATCGCGGCCTTATTTTTATCGTCGACGGCGTCTGTGCCACAGGCGGAATTGAGGAAAGAATGGATGCTTGGGGAATCGATATCATCCTGACCGCAGCCCAAAAATGTTTTGGAGCGCCTCCAGGGCTGGCCATTCTGGTTGTCTCGGAAAGGGCGATGGAAAAGCGAAGAAAAATGGGAAGAATTCCTGCTTATTATTCAGACCTTCTCAATTGGCTTCCGGTGATGAAAGAACCCTCAAAATATTTTTCGACTCCGGCTGTCAACGAGTTCAGGGCTTTTTACGAGAGCACACAAATCGTCCTTGAGGAAGGAATGGAAAAGAGATTCCTTCGACATGCTCGGTTCGCCAAGAGCATCAGAGCAGGATTGACTGAGCTTGGATTTTCTTTTTTCACTCAAGAGCCGTTTTTGGCCGACACTCTTTCTGTTGTCAATTATCCTCAGGGAATCGAAGACCAGGCTTTTCGAAGAAAGCTTTACGAGGAAGGAGTCGTGGTTGCCGGCGGGCTGGCTCAGACAGCGGGCAAGGTCTTTCGCCTGGGACACATGGGGAATCTCTCAGCGGCCCAGGTGTATTTTGCTCTTGATTCTCTGGAAAGAACCCTTTTATCTCTGGGTTATAAGTTTGAAGTGGGGTCAAGCCTCAGGGCGGCAAAGGCGATTCTGGAGGAATAAAGAATGCCTGAACCAAGAAAGATGTTGAGCAAGGTTTATTTTATCCCCGCACGAAGAGAGGATGGAGATGGAGTCTTGGCTGAAAAGGCAGAAAAAATTTTCCTCAATCTCGGCCTGAAGGAGCAAATGGATAAAAAATCCTTTGTGGCTCTTAAAATCCATTTTGGAGAGGAAGGAAACACCGGCTTCATAAAACCTCAGTGGCTCAGAAAGATGATCAATCAGATTAGAAGCGTTACTCCCCGAGTTTTTTTAACCGATTCCAATACCCTTTACATCGGCCAGAGGTCCAATGCTGTTGACCATCTTCATCTGGCAGGAAAACATGGCTTTACTGAGCAGGGAGCAGGTGTACCGATTGTCATCGCCGACGGCCTAATCGGCCGCAACGATGATGAGCTTCAGGTTGATTTACCGCTGGTCAAGAAAGCCAAGATAGCCCGCGAAATTCTGGATTCAGACCTGCTCATCTGTTTGAGCCACTTCACCGGTCATGTCCAGGCTGGAATTGGTGGTGCCGTAAAGAACCTTGGCATGGGATGCGCTTCGCGCGCCGGGAAGCTCGAGCAGCATTCAGATGTTAAGCCTTGGATTAACCCCAAGAATTGCACCGGATGCGGAGTTTGTCTTGAGCATTGTCCGCCGCAGGCCATTACCCTTGAAGATGAAAAGGCGGTTATCGAGGATGAAAAGTGCATCGGTTGCGGCGAATGTATTGTCATCTGCAAGGCAGGGGCTGTTAAGTTCCGTTGGGATTCTGACTCTACTTTGTTCCAGAAGAAGATGAGCGAGTATGCTTACAGTATCTTGAACCATTTCAAAGGAAAGATTGGCTTCATCAATTTTTTGCTGCAGGTCACCAAAGACTGCGACTGTATGTCTAAGGATAGCCCGGCTGTGGTGGAGGATATCGGAATTCTCGGTTCGCTCGACCCAGTGGCTGTGGACAAGGCTTCGGTGGATTTGATCATCAAGCGGAGCAGGGAGGATGTCTTCCGGGCCGGCTACGATGTCGATTGGTCAATTCAGCTCAAGCATGGAACAGAGGTCGGCCTCGGGAACTTAGAGTATGAGTTGATTGAGCAATAGGCTCAGGCTGAGTGTCTCGAAAACACGCAGGCTTTGCCCCAGCGATTACTCGGAGGGGGAACAGCTTCGCTTTCCCCCTTCCGACGGTCGCCTCGATTCCATCGAGGCTCCCTGCCTCCCCTTCTCGGGCTTGCGCCCTGCGACCGAGGGGACACACCCCCTCGGCTCCCCCAACCGATTTGTGGCAAGCCACAAATCAGCAAAGCCCGCTCGGTTTCAGGCTTCGCTCTCCTCTCCCTTCGGTCAAGGAACCATGCCCGCTCAGCCTTCAAACGGTTTTCTCAACA
>CAZGMN010000030.1:0-20422 GCA_964526905.1 uncultured Eubacteriales bacterium | reverse complement strand
GTCATGATGAGAATTCTCTCTTCACTCCAGGAAGAAGGGCTCCTTCACCTGGAAAGAGCAAATATCGAAGAACTTGATGTCAAACCCTCATCCTTTGAAGTCTCTGAGCTTGAGCATCGTCTCCATCGTTTGTCCTCTGCTCTGGACTTTTTATCGCAGCGGGAAAAGGGCGGACTTTTGAAAAAGATTTTTACCCAGAAGCCTCGTCTTGACCGCCAGAAAAGAGACGAGGTTTTAAACTATGACTACCTTCCGCTTTTAAGCAGAATCGAAAAACTGCAATCAGAAAAAAATGAGCTCCTTTCAAGGATAAGATTCCTGGAGAAAGAGAAAGAGTTCCTCCTGCCTCTTAAAGGCCTGGAATTGCCACTCAGGTTGTTCAAACTGGCTGATTCGGTGGAAGTGCTCGTCGGCACGCTGCCTCCCACCCGCCTCGGAGATTTAATGAAGCGGACTGAAGAGGAAGCTCTCTGGCATGAAGTCGTCAGCCTTGAAAGAAAAAAACTTTATCTCTTGCTCATCTATCCCAGAAAAGAGAAAGAGCATTTCGGCCAGCTTCTTAAGGAATTAGACTTTATTCCGCTCTATTTTACCGAGCCTGTCATCAAAAGAGCTGCCGGGCAGGGCACGGTGAAAGACGTCATGGAGAAGATTGAAGCCGAGATAGAGGAATGGAGGAAAAAAGCCGATGAGCTTGAAAGAGATGGGCAGGAACTTTGCCTCCACCGCGAAAAGCTGATGCTCGTCTATGATGTTTGTCTCAATGAGCGGAAGAAAATATTCTCATCTCGTCTGCTCGGCGAGACAGAGCGGGCCTTTATTCTTGAAGGTTGGGTCTGTTCTTCTAACTTGAAGAAGCTCGAATCCAATCTCAAGCCTTATTCAGAGATGATTGAGATTTATTCACGAGAACCTATTGCCGGAGAGGACCCGCCGGTTGTTCTGGAGAATCCCAAGCCGAGCAAGCCTTTTGAGCTTGTGACCAAGCTCTATGGATTGCCCCGTCACGGCTCCTTAGACCCCACTCTCTCCTTGGCTCCGTTCTTTTTCATCTTTGTCGGCCTCTGCGTCAGCGAAGCAGGCTACGGCCTGCTCGTTGCCCTGCTGAGTTTTTTCCTTATCAAGTTTGCCAAGCCAAAGCGGGGATTGCTTCAGTTCTTGAAGCTGCTCATGCTTTTAGGAATATCAAACGTTGTGCTCGGCACACTTTTTGGCGGCTGGTTTGGATTCCCTCTCCGCAAGCTGATGATCATTGACCCCCTCCAGAATCCTCTCTCTTTCTTATACCTCTCCTTGGCCCTCGGATTTATTCAAGTCTGGTTTGGAACTCTTCTCAATATGATTGAGGGAATAAAGAATAAACGGTATCTTCAGCCCATCTTCGTTCAGGGAGGATGGCTGGTTCTCCTCCCTTCCTTATCGCTCTACGGGCTCACCGGGAATTCAACTTGGGGAATATTCTCCCTCTTGGGAGCAGCCGGAATTGTCTTCTTCGCCTCTCCCAGCCGCAATCCCCTTGCCCGATTCTTTGGAGGGCTTTACAGCCTATATGATATCTCCCGCTACATATCCGATGTCCTTTCTTATTCCCGCCTTCTGGCTCTGGGGCTGGGGACAACGGTTATTGCCATGGTGGTCAACACTCTCTGTAAGACAGCCCTTGCCATTCCCTGGATAGGCTGGCTGGCAGCTGCTTTGATTTTTATCGGCGGCCATATGTTCAATCTGGCCATAAGCTTCTTGGGCGGGTTCGTCCATTCCATGCGGCTTCAGTTTGTCGAATTTTTCAGGCAGTTCTTCAAGTCCGGAGGAAAAGCGTTCAAGCCTTTCGACCTTGAGAGCAAGTATATTGAGTTTTTCTGAATAGATTTGTTGGATAAGAATTTGAGGAGGTTAAAAATATGGAGCTGGGTTTAACTTATGCTTTTTTAGGAGGAGCCCTTGCCGTTATCCTGGGAGGCATTGGGTCAGCCATTGGCATCGGACTTGCCGGCCAGGCCGCGAGCGGTGTGATGAGTGAAGACCCGGAAAAGTTCGGAAGCCTTCTTCTGCTGGTGGCCCTTCCCGGAACTCAGGGCATCTACGGATTTCTGAGCGGCTTTCTGGTCATGCTTAAGCTGGGCGTGACCGCAGGAAAATTAGTCGTCCCGCCTGTTCACCAGGGTTTGCAGATTCTTATCGCCTGCCTTCCTGTGGCCTTTGCCGGGCTCGTTTCAGCCATACACCAGGGCAAAGTCTGTGCTTCCGGCATTTACATGGTGGCCAAGCAGCCCAAGGAGATGACCAAACCCCTCGTCCTGGGCGCCCTGGTTGAGACATACGCTGTCTTAGGCCTGCTGATCACTATTCTTCTACTCAACGGGATAAAGCTCTAAAGAATTGAACCATGAGCCTGGATAAGATTGTCAAGAAAATCATCGACGACGCTCAGGCTGAGGCGGATAGAATCATCCTCGAAGGCCGGAGCAAGGCAGAGGTGATTAAAGAGAATGCCCGCAGGGAAGCGTCGGAGATGGGAAAGGCCCTGGAGAAAGAAGCGGAAAGACAGGGCCGGCTCGAAGCCAGCCGCATCGTCACTCAGGCCCGTTTAGAAAAAAAGCTTGAAATTCTCTCCCTCAAGAAAGAGCTGGTGGAGAAAGTGCTGGACAAGGCTTTTGGGAAGAGTTCCTCCAGTAGAAAACGATTAAGAAGAAAAATCATCATGAAGCAGGGAGAAAAGGAAGAGCCTTACGATGAGGCAAGGCTCAAGGAAGAGCTTCGCTCCAGGCTCGAGAATGAAATCATAGAGGCCCTGAAGATATGAGAAAGCCCTCCCGGCTTGACTATGCCTTCGCCGTGGGCAAGGTGCGCGCACTCGAGAAAAGGCTGGTCAGCAAGGAAGTTTTCAGAGAGGCCGCAGACGAGAGTGACCTTCAATCTGCGGTGAAAGTTATTTTCGAAGCAGGAATTTTCTCCGAAGAGATGATGGAGATAAAAGACTCGGAGGCGCTTGATGGATACCTTGAGAAGGAGACAAATAACATCCGAGTTTTGATGGGCGAGCTTCTGCTTGAAAAAGACATCCTGAGGATTTTCGAAGAAGACGAGCGCCTTCAGAATGCGGCGCTGCTGGCTCCTGGATGCGGCTATGCTTTTATCAGAGACTATCTCCGGCACAGAATAGATCTGGCCAATATAAAGATTTTTTGCCGGATAAAATATTCAGGCTTTCCCAAAGAGAAACTTGAGAGTCTGATCTTAAAAGGAGGTTTTTTGGACGAGAAAATTTTCCTCCAGAGCTTTGACCTTTCTTTCTCAGAAATCGGAGAGAAAGTTCAAGCCTCTCCTTACATTGAGCTCTGGACCAGAGCCACCGATACTCTTGAAGAACAGGAGACTTTTATCGCCCTCGAGCGCGGCATCGAGGATTTTTTGATGAAGCACCTGCAAAAAGCAAAGTATATTGTCTTTGGGCCTGAGCCTGTCTTCGCCTACGGGCTGGCGAAGAAAAGCGAGCTGGGCCTGGTGAGGCTGGTGGGCATTGGAAAGCTCACTCAGATTCCTCCCCAAATTCTCAAGGAAAGGATAAGCGAGACCTATGTTTGAAAAAGTGGCTGTGGTCGGCGATGCCGAGCTTGTTTTCGCTTTCCGAGCCATGGGAATAAAAGTATTTTCTCCACGGGCCAGAGAAGAGGCCAGAGAAATTTTGGAGACGCTTAAACAGGAAAAATTCGCCGTTTGCTTCCTGCACGAATCCCTATTCGAAGCTTTGAAGCAGGAGAGAGAGGCATTGAGAGAAGAATTTTGCCCGGTGGTGCTTGGATTTTCCGATTACAGGCAGGTCAGCGGTTATCTGGAAAAGATGATGAGGGAGATTGCCATCAAAGCTACAGGGTCTGACTCCTTGGTTAAAAAGAAGGATGAAAATGAGACAAGGTAAGATTGTTCGCGTCGCAGGTCCTTTGGTCGTGGCTTCAGGCTGCAGCGGGGCCAAAATGTACGACATGGTCAAGATTGGAAAGCTGGGCCTCATCGGAGAGATTATCGAGCTCAGAGAAGATAGTGCTTTTATCCAGGTCTATGAGGACACAACAGGGATTGGCCCTGAGGAACCGGTCGAATTGACCGGCCGGCCGTTGAGTGTGGAGCTGGGCCCTGGCCTGATAAGCTCCATCTATGACGGGATCCAGAGGCCGCTGAATGTCATCAGGAGCGAGAAAGGAGACTTTGTCTTCCGCGGTGTTGAGCTTCCAGCCCTTAATCGGAAAAAGAAGTGGGAATTCGTTCCTCTTGTCAGCAAAGGCCAGGAGGTTATGGAAGGAGACTTTCTGGGCGAGGTCAGGGAAACCCGGCTGGTCAAGCATAGAATCATGGTCCCCCTTGGAGCATGCGGAAAAGTGATTGAGATTAAAAAAGGGGAATTCACTGTCCAAGAGGTTGTGGCCCGCATCAAGACCAAAAAAGGAATCCAGGACATTTCCATGCTCCAGACCTGGTCGATTCGCAGAAACAGGGCAGTTCGCGAACGTCTCATGCCTGATGAGCCCCTCTCCACAGGACAGAGAGTCCTTGACACTCTTTTCCCTCTGGCAAAGGGCGGGACAGGCTGTGTGCCCGGACCTTTTGGCAGCGGGAAGACCGTTGTCCAGCATCAGTTAGCCAAATGGTCTGACGCCCAAATCATCGTCTTCATCGCCTGCGGCGAGAGAGGGAACGAAGTCGCCGACCTTCTTCTCAGCTTTCCTGAGCTGAAAGACCCTAAGACCGGCCGCCCCCTCATGGAGCGGACAATCATCATCGCCAACACCTCGAATATGCCGGTTGCGGCCCGCGAGGCATCGATCTACACCGGAATGACCATCGCCGAGTATTTCCGGGACATGGGATTCTCTGTAGCCCTCATGGCCGATTCTTCCAGCCGCTGGGCAGAAGCCCTGCGTGAGATTTCGGGACGAATGGAAGAGATGCCGGGCGAGGAAGGTTATCCGGCTTACCTGGCAAGCCGCCTCGCAGAATTTTATGAGAGAGCGGGAAAAGTTATCTGTTTGGGTTCGGACAAGAGAAAAGGCGCCTTGAGCGTTATCGGCGCCGTCTCTCCTCCTGGCGGCGATTTATCCGATCCGGTTGTTCAAGCCACGCTCAAGGTGGTCAAAGTCTTCTGGGCTCTTGACGACAGGCTGGCCAACATGCGTCATTTTCCGGCCATCAATTGGCTTTTGAGCTACTCCCTCTATGTGGAGAATATCAAGAATAATCTGAACACAAAGGTTGCCGAAGAATTTACCGACCTCAGACAGCAGGCCATGCAGCTTCTCGAAGAAGAGTCCGAGCTGCAGGAGATTGCGCGGCTTGTCGGTGTTGAATCCCTCTCGTCCAAGGAAAGGCTTATCCTTGAATCGGCGCGATCCATTCGGGAAGATTTTCTCCACCAGAATGCCTTCCATCCTCAAGACACCTATACCTCTTTGCGCAAACAGTATCTGATGCTGCGTACGATTCTCCATTTTCACAACTCGGCTCTTAAGGCCCTTGAAGAAGAGAAAACTCTGGCTGAGATTTTGTCCTTGAGCGTCAGAGAAAAAATTTCGAAAATGAAATACCTGCCGGAAGAGGATGTCGCTGTTCTCGAAACCTATATCGAAGTCGATAACGCTTTTAAAGAATTGTCGCAGAAAAAAGGGATGGGTGACCAAAATGTATAGAGAATATTTGACGGTCTCCAACATCGTTGGCCCTCTGGTGATCGTTGAAAAAATCGAAGATGTCAAATACGGCGAGTTAGTGGAGATTGAGACCGCAGAAGGAATCCTGCGCCGGGGAACTGTGCTCGACGTTTCAACCGAAAGAGCAATCGTCCAGGTCTTTGAGGGAACTCTCGGTCTTGACGTTGATAAGTCGCGGGTGAGGTTTCTGGGCCGCTCGCAACAGCTCGGAGTTTCAGAGGAAATTGTCGGCAGAATCTTTGACGGCTCAGGCCGGCCCAAAGACAACGGCCCGCAGATCATTGCCAGGAAAATGCTCGATATCCAGGGAAATCCCATAAACCCGGATGCCAGAGACTATCCCTCTGAGTTCATCCAGACCGGAATTTCTTCCATAGACGGCATGAACCCTCTGGTCAGGGGGCAGAAGCTTCCGCTTTTTTCAGGAAGCGGCCTTCCCCATGCGCGGATTGCCGCCCAGATTGCCCGGCAGGCAAAAGTCCTTGGAAAAGAGGAGAAATTTGCCGTGGTTTTCGGAGCGATGGGCATTACTTTCGAGGAAGCAAATTTCTTCATCGAGGATTTCCGCAACACAGGGGCATTGGAAAGGGCAGTGCTCTTTCTCAACTTAGCTAATGAGCCTCCAATCGAGCGAATCGCCACCCCGCGCTTGGCTCTGACCTGCGCCGAATATTTAGCCTTCGACTTAGATATGCACGTCCTGGTCATCTTAGTGGACATGACCTTTTATGCCGAAGCCTTGAGGGAGATTTCCGCAGCCCGGAAAGAGATTCCAGGACGAAGAGGCTATCCCGGCTACCTTTATACTGATTTAGCCTCGATGTATGAGAGAGCAGGAAGGATAAAAGGCAAAAAGGGCTCAATCACTCTCATCCCCATCCTGACCATGCCCGAGGATGACAAGACCCATCCTATCGCCGATTTAACGGGTTATATCACCGAAGGCCAGATCATGATCAGCCGCGAGATCCACCGCAAAGGAATTTATCCTCCGATCGACGTGCTTCCCAGCCTTTCGCGGCTTAAAGATAAAGGAATCGGCGAGGGGAAGACGCGGGAAGACCATGCCGATGTTCTCAATCAGCTTTTTGCCTGCTACGCGAGGGGAAAGGAAGCCAGGGAGTTAGCTTTGATCCTCGGAGAGGCAGCGCTGAGCGATATAGACAAGGTCTATCTGAAATTTTCAGACTTATTCGAAGACAAGTTTGTGAGACAGGGCGAGTTTGAATCCCGCTCTGTCACAGAGACGCTCGACACCGGCTGGAACCTTCTTCGGAAAATTCCCAAGGCTGAGCTCAAGAGGATTCGTCCCGAATATTTAGAAAAGTATTATCAAGAAAAGAAATGAAACTCGCAGTAAACCCCAACAGGATGGAGCTGATGAGGCTGCGCAGGCGTCTCAGCCTGGCTGAAAGAGGGCACAAACTCCTTAAGGACAAACTGGAGGAGATTATGCGCCGCTTCTTGCAGCTCATGCGCCAGCTTTTTATCCTTCAGGATGAAGTCAGAATAAAATTGGAAAAGACATTTTTGTCTTTTGCCCTTGCCCGGACGCGGAGCTCTGGCAAAGACCTGGAGAGATTCATGCCAGAGGGAGAACTGCGTTTAAGAACGAGAAGAGAGAGGATTTTCAACATCGTTGTTCCCACCTTTGAAATCGAAAAGATTGAAGTCTCTGATTACGACTTGCTGAATACAGAGAGCGAGCTCGACATCGGGCTGAAGAAAGCCCGGGAGCTGCTCAAGGATATGTTAGAGATGGCCAAGCTCTGGAAAGCCGTGGAGCTTCTCGCTCATGAGATTGAAGTTACCCGGCGCCGGGTCAATGCCTTGGAGCACATTCTCATCCCGAGCATTAAGGAAGCGATAAGCTACATCTCGGGCCGCCTGGAAGAGATGGAGCGCTCCTATCAAGTCCAGCTGATGAGGGTCAAAGAGATCGTCCGCGGGCATTAAGATTTGAATCATTCATAGAGGAAATATTTCGGCCGCCTTTCGGTTTGACATCTGCGCCTTTCATGATTTATCCTCTCCTTCGATGGGCCGAAAGGAAAACTAGAGCAAAAATGTACAGTGGATTACTGCGGCCAGAAAAGGGGACTCTTATCCCGAATCCTTGTTTATTGCCCTTAAGCCATCCGGGCTGCTCATGAAGCAGTGAATATGCTTGTAAGAATGCTCAATGACTTTGATGAGACAAGCTGACTAATGAGCAGTTTGGATAGAGTTCTCCGTCCACTGGGATGTAGGATGTTTTAAGAAATAAAAGGCTGTAGAGGGTGAGCAGTTATGAATCGCGATGAGATAATAGAACTGTATTTCATCGCACCTATCGCGAATGTACCCTCTATCATGCAGCATGGCATCCTTTCCCACAAACTCGCCCTGCAGATTGCTCATGATTCGGTTGCTATGCAGGATATCCAAGAGCGAAGAAGAAACAAGCAAATACCTGGTGCTCAAAGACTTCATGAATACGCCAACTTATATTTTGACGCTCATAATCCGATGCTCAGTAAACTACGGGAAAAGAATGATGAGATATGTATTTTGCAAGTAGACAAGGCAGTGTTAGACTTGCCAGGTATCGTAATCTCTGATATTAATGCAGCTAGTGATTGGGCTCGTTATTCACCAGTCACCCAGGGCTTTGAATTAATCAACCGGGAAAGGGTATTTGCTCGATACTGGACTCACCCGGAAGATTCAAATGATGAGCGAAGACACAAATTAGAAAAATGTGCGGAGGTGCTCGTGCCCGACTGCATTATGCCATGCTACATTGTCGGTGCTTATGTAGCAAGCGATGCGGCCTTGTCGAGATTTCGACAACTCAATATTGAGTTGCCTGTTTGCATTAGAAATGATATATTTTTTTATTAAGAGGGAAGCATGAAAATCCTGGTGGGCGATATTCTTAAATCTAAAGCACAAACCCTTATCAATACCGTCAATTGCGTCGGTATTATGGGTAAAGGAATTGCCCTGGAATTCAAGAATCGTTTCCCCGAAATGTTCAAGGATTACGTTGGGAAGTGCGCTCGTAAAGAAGTTAAGCCAGGCGAACCTTACCTCTATAAGACGCTGTTTCCCCCTCAAATCGTAAATTTTCCAACAAAGGATCACTGGAAATCTGTCGCAAAAATTAGGGACATAGAGCGTGGATTACAATATCTTTTGGTGCATTATAAAGAGTGGGGTATAACATCGCTTGCTATTCCTCCGCTCGGCTGCGGAAACGGCCAACTGGAGTGGAGAGCTGTCGGTCCGTTGATTTACAGATATGCCAAACAGATGGACATTCCCGTGGAACTGTATGCGCCCTACGGAACGCCTTCAAGGGAGCTTCTGGTTAAATTCTTGGCGCAGGCGACGCTCGACATTAATCTTCCCAGGAGAGGGACTATTCAATTGTCCATGAATCCGGCATGGGTTGCGCTTGTTGAAATCCTTCGCTTGATTGAAGAGCAGCCATATCACTGGCCCGTAGGAAGAACAATTTTCCAGAAGATTGCATATGTGGCTACACAACAGGGTTTGCCGACCGGATTTGTCTATCAAAAGGGAAGCTTTGGCCCCTTCTGCAAAGAATTGAAGACCGCAGAGACTAAGCTCGTAAACAACAATCTGCTCCAGGAAGAACGAATAGGCAGAATGTTTATGGTCAAGGTTGGGCCGAATTTCATGAGAGTAAGAAAGGATTTCGAATCATTGCTTTCCAAATGGACATTAATCATCGAAAAAACGACAGACCTGTTCATGCGGATGAACACCGATCAGGCTGAGATCGTGGCAACTGTCATATATGCCGCCGATTCTCTCAAGAAAAAGGCCAAAGACAGTCTGACCGAAAACCAACTCCTTGACTCTGTCATGCAATGGAAGCAGAAGCGCCGGCCGCCCTTGGACAAATCTGTTGTTGCTTCGATTATACGGAACCTCGGGATGCTCCGCTGGCTCGACATCAAGCCTGATTCCAGCCTTCCAGTTGCCGAAGACGAATGCGTTCCGGCGTAAAACACTTCATTCCCTGCCAACTTTTTAAACTTCTCCTCGATGTCGTACCGCCTACCAGGAACCCCTCCTGGCCGTTTGAGGAAGATATTAATGTTCCCTCTCCATGCCCTTTCCCGATGATAAGTTTCTTGATGTATCGTAAAAATAGCTGTATTTTTTACGATGGGCTGCGAAAAAATGCTGAAAGATAGGTTTATAATAAATGATGGGGGTCAAAGAAATTGTCCGCGGCCATAAAGGTTCGAATCATTCATACTGTTATCTAAGAATTCCCCCCAGGATGGATAATTTGATCGTCAAATATACAACTTGCTATCTAATATGGATAATTGTAAGATAAGACTGCAATTTTAAGGGGATATTCGATGGAATCACATAATATACGACGTTAATTTAGGGAGATTTTTATCAAATACAGCATGCTGTATATTAACCTGATCTATTCATAAATTGTAAAGGACAAAAAAATTTGATTCAAGAACAGGCAAAAATCTTAATATGCGAATGGATTCGATTTTGCGACCGTACTGACGGTTATGTTTTCTGCCTGGTTGTGATGATTTTTTCCCATAAAGATAGACTTTTTCCCTTAGTTCTTGCGTGCTCTTTTATAAATAACTCTACCCACGGTTATTACGTATACCCTGCTCCACAGCAGGATAACCAGATTTTCTGCAGTTCTCCTTTCCAGGCAAAGGAGGTGGGCAGATGAATCCTGATTTTCCGCGACAGTTGTCTTATCCGTGCTCCAATTTTAATGATTTTCAGACGTATGGTATCGAACTGGGCCGAGGCCCACTCCGTTGCTTTTAAGTGGAGAGTCCGGAAGGTATGGAGAAGCACATAGGCGGCTGAATGAAGAAAAAGCCGGAACTGATTGGCGGAAAAGCTTGTGCACGAAGTTCGGTCAGACAGCAGATGGTTCTTGTGCTCTTTGATCATAAGTTCCATCGTTCCCCGGCCGGAATAGACCGTTTGATAGATGAACCGGCGGTTCCAGTGTTTCAGGTTGGTGATGATGAAACGGGTGTTCGGACCGAAAGCGTTATATTCGACTTTGGCAATGACTCTGCGCTTCTTCGTCCAGGACTTGGCCTTATAGAGAGTCTCTGCGAACATCCTAACAGGATGTTTCTCCTGATCGAACCTCTGCGAGGCCTCCTCGATAAGAGGTTTGACTTGTCTGAGCAGGGGAGAGAGAGGATTAAATCCCAGAACATATTTCATGTCGTTATCTTCACAAAAGTCAAAAACCTCAGGACAGGAATAATAGGAATCTCCCCGCAAAATAATGCCAACCTCAGGCCAGGCTTGTCTG
The DNA here is from genome assembly GCA_964526905.1 of uncultured Eubacteriales bacterium. GTDB lineage: Bacteria > Acidobacteriota > Aminicenantia > Aminicenantales > Aminicenantaceae > CAZGMN01. Next base: position 9,385 of record CAZGMN010000030.1, on the reverse strand, counting down.
ATTTTTTTGACCACCCGCTTGAGGATGGAAACGATCTGCTTGCCCGTAGGCCGCTTCCCAGGCCGCAGGACTGTTGTTATCAGTTTGCCACTTTGCCCCTCATAGATGTGGATGGGCATATAGCAGTAGTCGCCGTGATAGGCATTGAAAACACAAGTTAATTTCTCAAATGACATAGATGTTCTTTTAAGCGAAATCGTGAGAATTTTAAAATAATGGCACTTAACAAAACGTTGTAGCCGATGGCGCACACGACCCGCCGCGGCTGAGCTTGGCTCGTTAAATGACAGCAACAACGACTGGCATCGCTACCGACCAGCAATCGGTTGAACTGGTGCGCTGGGCCATCTCCATTGGTATCCCGGCGGTATCGGGTTTTGCTGGTGTGATTATCGGCGCATGGTTAGCCGGACGCCGCGAACGACGTGGACGACGTCTTGCATTTGTCGAAAGGCAGATCAAGGACTTCTACTCGCCGATGCTGGGACTTAGAAATGAGATTCGTATGCGCAGCGAGCTTAGAGTTCGAATTCACGACGCGGCCGATGCCGTCTGGCGGGAGCTTTGCGAACAAGAGCGCCGGGTCGGCATAGATGCGCTTAGCGATCTTTCGCGTACTCGCGGGCCTAAATTCGATAGGCTGATCGAGTACGATAACAAGCAACTTCAAGAGGAGCTTTTGCCGACGTATCGGCAGATGGCCAAGCTTTTCCGCGAGAATCTCTGGCTTGCCGATCCGGACACCCGGGAGCATTACCAGAACCTCATAGAGTTCATTGAGCTTTGGGATCGGTGGCTCGCGAATTCGATCCCTGGAGAGGTCATCAAACGCCTAGGACACTCTGAAGACAGGTTGAAGCCATTCTATGAACATTTGCAACAAAGGCACGACACCCTTCGCACTAAGATTGAGCAGGGTAAAGTATGAAAGAGCTCTCATCTAACCCCTTGGCTCAGCCGACGTGCGAGAAGCCGCGCGTGGCTTCGTCACGCCAGTTACTCGAAGCGTTAGCACCAGGAACAAAGGCCAATACCTCCTCCAAGATATGATATAATAAGCGCATGATTGCTGATAAAGACAGACAAATAATCAAAAAAATAGCCGCCAAGTACCGCGTGAAGCGCGTGTTGCTGTTTGGATCCAGTCTGTCTTCCGACAAGGAAAGCCGCGACATCGACATCGGAGTGGAAGGTATTGAAGAAAAGGACTTTTTCACCTTCTACGGCGAGCTTCTGTTTGCTTTATCGAAACCGGTCGATGTCATTGACTTGTCCACAAAAACCCGTTTCGTCGAACTCATCCAGCAGGAGGGCATCCCTCTCTATGCCTGACTACCGTCTTCGTATTGAAGCCGAGTATGAGGCCATAGAAAGCATACTCTCCGCCCTCCCTGACCGTCCGCTTTCAACACTCTCCAAGCTTGAGCTTGCTGGTGTGGCAGCACTGCTTCACAATTTCTATAACGGCATCGAAAACGTTCTCAAACAGATCTTTCAGTAGAAATCATTTCCTGTCCCGCAGGGGGAATTGTGGCACAGAGACCTTCTGATTGCGGCAGTCGAAAGACAAATCCTGTCTGACCGGTTATGGACGATTTGAAGCGATATCTTGCCTTCCGCCATTTTTTCAATCATGGCTATGCTCTAGACCTCTTCCCTGAACGTATGGAGCCGCTTGTCAGAGATGGCGAGTCGGTATTCAGCAAATTCAAAGGCGAAATCGAAACTGCCATGTGCTAACAATGCTATCCAGCGCGTCGCGGCTTCGCCGATGCCGCTGTTCCGTGGCGTTAGACCGAATAATAGCACTTGACGTTATTAACGCTATACGTTATCATTCATCAATGATCAGGTCATTTCGGGATAAAGTAACAGAGAAAGTGTTTAATCGAGAACGTGTCAAGAAGTTCGATTTAAATGTCCAACGTCTAGCACAGAGGAAGCTATTCATATTGGATTCAGCAGAAACCCTTGACGAACTTCGAGTTCCCCCAGGGAATCGGCTTGAGAAGCTTTCCGGTGACAGAAAGGGACAATATAGCATCCGAATTAATGACCAATGGAGAATCTGCTTTCGATGGGTAGACCGGGATGTCTACGATGTTGAAATTACAGATTATCATTAGGAGATGAGTAATGGCCAAGAAGTTACCGCCAACACACCCTGGAGAGGTATTACAGGAAGAGTTTCTGAAGCCTTTGGGCATAAGCCAGTACCGTTTAGCCAAGAACTTAAATGTACCAGCAAGACGCATTAACGAAATTGTACAGGGAAAGCGTTCGATCTCTGCTGATACAGCTCTCCGACTGGCACGCTACTTTGGAACAACCGATCGTTTCTGGTTGAATCTTCAAGCCCGCTACGATCTCGAGCTGGAGAAGGATCGCCTTGGAAAACGCTTGGTTGAAGAAGTTGAGATATTCCAAAAGGCCGTTTAAAGTGGTGATATCGGTCTGGCACGCGGCTCAAGCTGCGAGCTGGCCTGTGGCCAATAGCACCTTAGCTCCAGCCATTAGACGGATAGAAACCAATAATTCCGGAGACACATCCCTCTAGCGATGCCTTCCAGCGGACGCACAAAGATGGCGCCCCCTGACAAGCAAAGGAGCTGAAGTGGAGCGCTCTTATTAAGTCTGGTGACGATGGTCAAAGATTTTGTCCGCGGCCATTAAAAATTTATTCAAACTCTGGAAGCTTTGTCTGACTGGCATCCAGGAATTCCCTCAGGATGGACAATTTGATCGTCAAATTCCAGCGGCTTTATGACGGCTTGAAATATAATATGGTTAATTTTAAAATAACGGTGCAATTTTGCGGGTATAGCTGATAGAATCACCTAATATACGAAGCTCTTTGAATAGAATTTATATAAAAAAGCATGCCGTATATTGATAGTTATACCGCTGAGGGTCCTATCAAAGGGGATAATGCAATTTGCGCTTTTTGATTATTGACCTTGAAGCCACTTGTTGGCCAGAAAGCTCTGATATATCGCGAATGGAGATTATCGAAGTCGGTGCTGTGATGCTAGCTTCGGAAACTGGTCCAGTTGAATCGGAATTTGAAAGTTTTATTCGTCCGACACAAAAACCTTTATTAAGCGATTTTTGCAAGCGGCTTACAGGAATAGAACAACAATGGATAGATGGCGCCGAGACTTTTCCATTTGTTCTTACGCAATTTACTGCTTGGGCAGGGTCTTCGCCATGCCTGTTTTGTTCTTGGGGAGATTACGATAGGAAGCAGTTCGAAGTCGAATTTCTTCGGCACAAACTTCAGAGGCCTGATTTATTTAGCCGCCATGTTAATCTGAAAAAATCCTTTGCTGAATTGAAAGGGATAAGGCCATGCGGAATGAAAAGGGCGCTTCAACTATCTGGTCTTCCTCTTGAGGGTAGGCATCATCGTGCCATTGATGATGCAAAAAACATAGCTCGGCTGGCAATGCTTATTCTGCCGAGCTTGCAGCTTGGTAAGGGAAACATAGATTTGGTATAACGACACGCTTAAGCTGATGGTCTTCGCTGTCATGCCGCTTGCAGAGCAAGCGTCTCGCCGCCTCGCCCACAGCTTGGCGATGGGTTGGCTCACCAAATACCATGAGACTTGAGAGAGATCCTAAGAGAATCGCGGAACTGGCGCGTAAGAACGAGGATGTCAATTGGGCCTTCCGCTCTTTTCTCAAGGGTTGTGACTTATCGGTCAAGGAAATTGATTCTATCGTCCACAAGCACTACAAGACAGTGTCTGGCCAAATCGATTGCCGACAATGTGCAAATTGCTGCAAGGTTGTACGACCTGTTCTTAAACAGAAGGATATCGAACGTCTTGCTGCTCACCTCAGGGTTTCGAGAGATCAGTTCGTGAGAGAATACTTGGTCAAGGATGAGGAGAACGACGGCCATTTGTTCAAGTCACTACCATGTTCCTTTTTAAGTAATAACCTGTGCACTGTTTATCCACACCGACCTGATGATTGCCGGTCGTATCCCCATCTTCAGAAGAAAGGCTTCGTTTTCAGATTGAACCAAGCGTTTTCAAACTGTTCTGTATGCCCCATAGTTTATAATGTATACGAGCGGTTAAAGCGGGATATCTCTGATAGTGAGGACAAGGCTTACCTATCTTAACCGGAATGAGCCGGACCTGGCATTACAGCTGGCGGGCGTGAAGCGTAGCGCGCCGCTTAGCGCCACCGTTAAATTCATCAGAATTGAGCTTGTTTCAACATGCCTTTATGTGTATAATATAGGCTATCAATACACATTGGAGGCAATGATGAGAACAAATGTCGTTATTGATGATAACTTAATGGCGTCTGCTCTCGAGATCTCCGGAATGAAAACAAAAAAGGATGCCATAGAAGCCGGCTTAAAACTGTTGGTGAAGTTTAATCGGCAGGCAAAAATCAGGGATTTACGAGGAAAGCTGAAATGGATAGGCAATCTTGATGAAATGCGGACAGATAAATGATATTGGTTGATTCATCGGTTTGGATTGATTATTTTAATGGCAAAAAAACCGGTAAGACGGATTGGTTGGATTCAGCGCTGGGGAGTAAGCCAATTATAATGGGCGACTTAATTCTGGCTGAGGTTCTGCAAGGATTTCAAAAAGAAAATGACTTCAGGATAGTAAAAAAATTGCTTTTAGAATTTCCATTCATGGAGATGGTGGGGCAAAAGATGGCGATAAAAAGTGCAATAAACTATCGCCTTCTAAGAAAAAAGGGAGTGACAGTCAGGAAGACCATAGATATTATGATAGGAACCTTTTGTATTCACCACCAATTCTCTCTATTACATGATGATAGAGATTTTGATCCACTTGAGAAGTATTTAAAATTGAAAACCATCAGAATCTATGATGATGAAGCGAACCGCTGAATAAGCTCCGCTGGGCGCAACCGTTCGGCAGCGGGGAATTTCAATTAAAATGACCGAAAGGAGAAAGCCGATGAAGGGAAATATCGCTTATTGCGGAATAGCTTGCGATGCCTGCCCCATCCACTGGGCGAGTATGGAAGAATCCGCGGACAAGAAAAACAATTTCAGGAAAGCAATATCAGAAGTGTTCACGGCACTCTATGGCCAAGAGCTTCCCTTGGATGCCATTAATGATTGCGACGGATGTCGAACTCAGACCGGCAGGCTCTTCTCCTGGTGTTCTCAGTGTCCAATTAGAAAGTGTGCCAAAGAGCGACAGTCCCACACTTGTGCGGAATGCGGAGATTATCCATGTGCAGGGCTTCAGAATGTCTTCAAGTTAGACCCTGCGGCTCGTTCCCGCCTCGATGTTCTGCGCGCGGTTTCGAAACTTCGGTAACAACATAAAGTTGAGAGCTTAACAAGCGGAGACTTGGTCCTCTGATTTGTCTTATTTCAGACATTTTCTCTCTTTATGCCTTTTCTAGGTGATAAATTTCTTGACATATCGTAAAAATAGCTGTATTTTTTACGATAAGCTGCGAAAATATGCTGAAAGATAGGCTTATCACGAATTTTCTGCCTCCCTCGACTTCGACACGTCTTGTTGTTTTGACAGGTGCCAGACAAACAGGAAAAACGACTCTGGCGAAAATAAAATACCCTGAACTCAGGTATGTCAACCTTGATGCGCCGGAAAATAGAGAGATTTTCAGGAAAATTTCAACGCCATCTTGGGCGGCAACCGTGGGTAACTCTATCATTGACGAAGCCCAGAAAGAGCCAGTTGTATTTGAAAAGATCAAGTATGCTTTTGACGAGAAAGGTATATCTTTTACTCTCATACTCGGTTCGAGTCAGATATTGCTGTTGAAGAGAGTCAGAGAATCGCTTGCCGGCCGGGTTACGCTCTTCGAGCTCTGGCCGCTCCTCATGTCCGAGGTTCTCTCTGAAAGCGGTCGGATCAAGGCCGAACCACCTCTTCTCGACAGGCTGTTAACAGAAAAGTCGCTGGATGACGTCCTCAAGGCCGCACCGCCGGCCCTTTTGGATAAAGACGATGACAGGCTTCGAACAGCAGAAGATTACCTTTTAAGATGGGGTGGGATGCCGGCGCTTCTCTCGCTCTTGGACGAAGAACGGTGGAAATGGCTCAAGGATTATCAATTCACATATTTAGAAAGAGACCTCTCTGACCTAGCTCGCCTGGATGATTTGGAGCCATTCTCGAAATTTCAAAGGCTGGCAGCCCTCCGGTCGGGACAGTTGTTGAACTATTCTGACCTTTCACGGGATGCCGCTGTGAGCGTTGATACGGCCCGGCGGTATCTGGAATATCTCAAGCTATCCTATCAAGTCGTTCTTCTGCCGCCATACTTCCGGAATATTACCAGCACAGTAGTCAAAACGCCGAAATTGTACTGGACAGATGTCGGGCTGATGCGCCAGCTGAGTGGAAGGAGGGAGGAGGTCGGCGGAGGGATTTACGAGACTCTGGTCGTCTCAGAAATCTGGAAATGGCTGAAGACTGTTCAGCGGAATATCGACATCTTTTTTTACAGGACACGGTCCGGACTGGAAATCGACCTCCTTCTCTCCCATGGAGATAACTTGATCGGGATCGAAATCAAAAGCCGAAAAACCATCGTGCCTTCTGACATTAGAGCCATGAAAGAGGTCGCCGTAGTGTTGAAATCGCAGTGGCTGGGAGGAATCGTCGTCTATCAAGGCGATGAAATACGGAAAATATCGGATCCTTTGATCTGGGCGGTTCCTTCAAGGCGGCTATTCTCGTGATATTGATGAAAGATGGTTACATCTCAAATATACGATCTGTAATTTAATACGGATAATTTCAAAATAACGCTGCACTCTTGTGTGTGTAATTGATGGAACCACTTAATATACAACGTGCTTCGCATTGAGTTTGTATCAAAAAAAGCATGCTTTATATTAATAGTTAGGCGTGTATAGAAACCCATGAACAGGATAAGACTTTTTGAACAACTTGACCATCTCGAAACAAATTGAAGCTGCAATTATTCTTCCAGTACAAGAGGTTGAGCTATTAGTAAGTGATTTCCGTCGTCGATACGATCCCCTCGCTTCAGTTGGTGTCCCGGCGCACATAACTATCAATTATCCTTTCACCCCGCATATTAATCGACCTAAAAAAGCTGGTGCAGATCTTCTTGTTCTTATTTCGGAATTTTCCCAATTCTCTTATAACCTCACAGAAATTCGTACCTTCGACCAAGTTGTATACCTATTCCCCGAACCGACGGAACCATTTATTTCATTAATCAAAGCAATTTTTACGCGTTTTCCGGATTCGCCTCCTTACAAGGGTGAATTTACACAGCCTATCCCCCATCTCACAGTTGCCCAAGTCGAAAAGGATGAGATTCTCCAAGTAAAAGAAGAACTTACTAAGCGATTAGGCTCCCTTCTGCCCCTTCCCGCTAAAGCTCGTGAACTCTGGTTGATTGATAATTCAGAGAAAATATGGAAGAGACGTCAGGTATTTCCTTTAAAATCCTTGTAGAGATTATCGACTCTTAAAGCGCTTGGCTGGGCCGCTTAAATGCGCAATTTATTTCCTTCTTGAGATTGCAATACTCAGCAGACCGAGCACACCAATCCCAATCGCTCCAACAGTCGAGTATCTTCCCCTAGCAAACAGAAACATCATAGCCGCGATAACCACTAAGACAATGCCAACAATGAAGCGAGATTTATTCAGCTGAGAGAACTTCATTTCTGGCCTCCTTTAGAATTTTAACTATTCGTAGAGGAAATATTTCCGGCGCTTTTCTTCGAAGGCTTTCTCGTCCTTTTCCATTTGAGCCATCACTTCTTCGTAAGTCGTCTTTCCCCTGATGTAACGACTGAGCAGGTCGTTTCCGAACATCTGGTCGAGGTATCGTGATTCGGGGAAAACCTTATCCGGAAGCTGCTCTTTGACGGCTTTTATAACTTCGAGCCCAAAGCGAAGAGACAGAAATTTTTCTCTTTTTTCAATTCGAACTTTGATTCCATGGCAAATCTTGCCCTCATGAAGCGGGTGAAGAGCTTTTCCAGGCACGGAAAGCGGAGTATAGTCTAAAGCCTCAAGCTTTATACCGAATTTTTCGCCGTTCAATTTTTTGATGAGTGAGAGATTGTCAAGCCACGGCGCTCCAAATTGAAGAAAAGCAAAAGGCGTACCCTCTGCCCTATTCAAGCTCACGGCTCCAAACAGCGCTGTTCCGGGATAGATGATGGCTGATTCGGGCGAGGGGATGTTAGGAGAGGTAGGAATCCAGTCAAGCCCTGTATCCTCCCAGAAAAAATTTCTCTTCCAGTTTTTCATCTTGACCGCACGGACCTCGGCTTTTTCCGGAACCCAGCCCTCGCCCTTCATCATCATCGCCAGCTCGGCCGCAGTCAGCCCGTATCTTATAGTGACCGGGATTTCTCCAAGAAAAGAGTTGAGCTCAGGGCGGAGGAGTGGGCCTTCGATGATTTCGCCTCCAAGCGGATTTGGCCTGTCCAGAACATAGACAGGAATGTTGGCCTCAGCTGCGGCCTCGATAATGTACTTAAGAGTGGTGATATAGGTGTAGAATCTTGTGCCGATATCCTGGATATCGTAGATGAAGGCATCGACGCTTCGCGTCTGCTCGGCGGTCGGTTTTCTTGTCTCTCCATAAAGGCTGTAGATTTTGATTCCTTTGAACTCGTTGTCCTTGACCTCGGCTCCTGCTTCTGTATCTCCCAGAAAGCCGTGCTCCGGAGAAAAGATGGCTTTAACTTTCTGTCCTTTATCTAAAAGAGCCTGAAGCAGGGATTTCCCTTGCGGCAGGAAAGAGGTTTGATTGATGACCAGGCCGAGAGATTTTCCCTTCACTTCAGAAAGGAATTCCTCCAAGAAAATCTCGTTGCCTAAGATGACAGTGCGCTCATCCGGCTCGCCTCTTCTTTCTTGCGGGCGGACGGTCATTTTTTGAAAGGCAAATAAAAGAAGAGAGCCTAATAAAAAAAGATAAAGAATCGACGCTTTTAATTTCTTCTTAATAGGTTTTTTATTGCGCATAAGAAATGACGTCAGAAAGATAGCCGCTCAATCCTGTTTTTTTCAAGACTTCCAAGGCTTCTCCTTGGGAGATGCCTCTTTTCAAGCGGAGCGACTCAAGGATGCGTATGATGGAAAGCGCGACTTCAGCGGTCTGGCCAGCCTCTTTCTGCCTGTCCTTGAGATAGCTTATGGCCTCAAAGAGCACGGCATTGGCTTCTCCGTAGGAAACGGGCTCGCGGATTCCATAAAGCTTTAGCCACTCAGCTCGGCCGAGGATGTCGTTGACGTGCAACTGAATCAAGTATGTTGCCCGGCCGATAAGCTTGAGGTTGCTCGGGCTGACATTGGTCATGGTGTTCCCGATGACCTTTCCTAAACGAGCCATGACCGCAGTCGAATGGG
>CAZGMN010000029.1:0-20575 GCA_964526905.1 uncultured Eubacteriales bacterium | reverse complement strand
TGGGCATAAAGATGCTCACTCGGCCAGCTCGGCCGAAAAGGAATTTCTTATCCATCTTATTGTTGGCAGTGACGATGAAACCCTGGCCAGGATTGAAAAGATAAGGCCTTTTTTCCTCCTCAAGGATTCCTTTCCAGGCTCCTTCCTCCTTCCAGCCAGGAAAAGGGAACAGCGCTGCCAGCTCCGTCCTTAACGGAATCCTTCCGCTCAAATAGTATCCGATATTTCCTTCTTTATCAGCATAGACAAAATTCTGGGAGGGCGCGTCGAAGAGCTTCAGAGCCTCGACAAACTCCTGCCAGTTTTTGGCTCTGTTGAGAAGATAGAAGGCTTCCATTGTTTGCCCACCCTCATAGATCGTCCAGCTCAAAGAAACAGGACTCTGGCTTTTGATGATAAGCGGGGAGACCAAGGGCCCTCGTCTTGTCCAGCTCACTTCCATTCTTTCAGGCTGCTTTCGGCCTTTGACTTTGATCGTTTCCTCTTTCCGCAGAAGCGGCTTCCATTCGTCTCCATCCAAATACGAATCTCCTGAAGGATTGAGTCTTTCAAGATAAAGGTCCTGAACATCGACTCCAGAATTTGTCATTCCCCAAGCGATGGACTCATTGTGGCCGATGATGACCAATGGGATGCCAGGAATTGAGACTCCGATAATATTCAATCCAGGAGAGACAAGATGAACCTCGTACCAGATTGAAGGCAGCGAGATTTCAAGATGAGGGTCATTGGCTAAAAGAGGCTTTCCGGATTCAGTCCGGCTTCCCGCCAAAACCCAGTTGTTGCTGCCCAGGGAAGGATGGGGGCCTAAAGCTTCGGCTAAAGACAGATCTTCAATCTCAGAATATGCAGAGCCAATCCCCTCTTCCATGATCTGAAGGGATTTTTGAGCCCCAAGCTTTTTCACCAGCCTTCCCCTCACAGCTTCGCTCCGGTAATCGACGCAGAGAAGCAAGGCCATAATTTCTTTGATGACCAAGGAATCCAGCGGCTCCCAGGCTTGGGGCCTGAAGCGCAAGAGCATGAATTCAGGCGGCCAGTTGAGCTTTCTGCTGTTTATCCAGGAATTGACTCCGTCGCTGTAGGATTGGATAAGTTCCTTCATCGCCGGGGAAAGCTTCTCAAAATCTCTCTGGACAGCTTCTTTAAGGCCGATATTCCTCATGAATTTGTCATTCTCCACGGTTCTTTTGCCGAATATCTCAGAGAGTCTGCCAAAGCCGGCTCGGCGCGAAAGCTCCATCTGCCACATCCTATCCTGAGCATGAACATAGCCGCAGGCAAAAAAGAGGTCCTTTTCGCTGCGGGCAAAAACATGGGGAATTCCCCAAGGGTCCCTGGTTATTTTGGCCTCTGCTTCCAAGCCATATAAGGTAACTGCTCCTTTTATCCTTGGAATGGAGCTTTGAATCTGGATGAAAATAAAAAAGAAGAAACCTATCAGCAGGAAGAGAATGGAAAGCAAAAAGATTTTAAATAATTTTTTCATTGATTATTCAATAATTATTCGAATGACCCTACGGCTTTTTTGCCTCACCAAGGATTCTATCCGCCTTCTTCAAGACCCTTTCGGAAAATCTTACACCCTGCTTCTTTGCCGCATCTAAGTTTAGATACAGCTTCACCTTGGTCATCGATTCAAAAGGAATCTTGGCCGGGCTCTCTCCTTTCTTAATCCTGAGTGCGATTTCCCCTGCCTTATAACCCATTTCAAAAAAGTCCCATCCCAAAGCGGCGCAAGCTCCAAGCTGAGTTGAGAGAAGGAATCCTCCGAAGAGCGGAACAGCGTTTTCCTCGGCGACATTGCCCACCGCCCAGAAAGAAGCGTTGATGGTGTTATCAGAGATTTGATAGATGGCGTCGATTTTCTTATTGATCAGCACCTGGGCGGAATGAACGATCTCGCTCTTGTTGGCAATGGGAACAGCCACTATTTCCAGGCCGAGCTCTTTTGCTCCTTCCCTAGCTAATTCTAAATAATATTCTGAATTGATCTCTGACGGGGTCCACAAGGTTCCAATTCTTCTTGCCTTGGGAAGGACCTGCTTGACAAAAGTCAGGCTCTCTTTAATCGGGCCTCGGGAAGAGACTCCTGAGACATTGCTCAGGTGCTGCGTGGCAGACATGCCTGCGCCGGCCAGGTAGGGGTCGGCGACAGAAGAAAATACGATTGGAATCTCATGAGTCTCATTCAAAGCGGCCTGCAGGCATTGAGTTGAAAAAGCGGCAATCATCGCCACTTTCTCGGCAACAAATTCCTGGGCGATTTTCTGGACTTGCGGTATATCCCCGCCGGCGTTTCTGAGCTTGAGATTGACTGTCTGCCCATCTTTCAAATTGTTATCTTGCAGAGCGCGGATAAAGCCTTCTCGAACCTCGTTCAGATGGGGGGCATCGTCAACCTGAAAAATGCCTATGGTATAGAGGTCTTTTTCTTTTTTTTGGCAGTGAAGGAGAAGGAATGAGCATGATAAAAAGAGAATGAGGAATCTTCTCATCGGCAAATTTGTCTTTTTTTCCTAAACATGATAATCGAAAATAATTTCCTGAGCAATCTTTTTTTGTCACCTCCTGTGTTTTTAGTTCAATACCCACAGTTTAAGGTGAGCCACTTCTCTATTCAATCAGGGAAAAAGATGCTTCCTTGTCAGAATTTGTGATAGACCTCAGCCCAGTATTTGTCTAAAATAAACTTTTATGGCCCGTTATTTTATCGGAACAGCCGGCTGGAGCTACCCGGATTGGGAGGGCATTGTCTACCCCAAGGAGAAGACCGCGGCTTTCCATCCGCTCGTCTTCCTCGCCCAGTACATCAATATCGTCGAGGTCAACAGCACTTTCTACCGGCCGCCTGCGATCCGCATCTCCTTTTCCTGGATAAAAAAAATCGAAGGATACCCCGACTTTCTCTTCTCAGTTAAGCTCCACCAGATATTCACCCACCAGAGAAAGGACTTCACTCAAAAGGATGTGGACGATTTCAAGCTTGGAATCGAGCCGCTAAGGGCAAACAACAGGCTGGCCTCAATCCTGATCCAATTTCCCTGGTCCTTTGTGCGCACAGCCTCGAACATCGAATACCTGACCAGGCTCTTCGAGCTCTTCAGCGGCTATCCCCTGGCGCTTGAAGTGAGGCATTCCTCCTGGAATAGACCGGACTTCTATGAGTTTCTCACTGAATACAAGGTCTGCTTCTGCAACATCGACCAGCCCATCTTTCAGAGCTCCATCAAGCCCAGCTCGACCATCACCAACCCTCAATTTTCCTACGTCAGGCTTCACGGCCGAAACTACAAGAATTGGTTCAAGCAGGATGCGGGCCGGGACGAGCGCTACAACTATCTCTACACCAAAGATGAGCTCGAAGAATGGATCAATAGAATAAAAAACCTGGGAAAAGAGAGTAGCCGCGTCTTTGTCATCACCAATAACCATTATCGGGGACAGGCATTGGCCAATGCCCTGCAAATCAAAAACATGGTCACTGGAGAAAAACTGGACATCCCTGACCTCCTTCTCGTCCAGTATCCCTTCCTCCAGGAGCTGATGAAGAAATCAAAAAAAGGGCAGCTCGATTTATTCCAAAAAAAATAAAATTCAAAGATGCGCCATTGGTGGGAAAACGATTTCATAAAAGCTAGAGGCGGAAAACTCTATCTCGGCCAAAAGCAGGCAGCGAGCTTGGCTGCTGATCATGGAACTCCCCTTTTTATCTACAGCAAAGCCCAGATTCTCTCCAACTTGAAAACGCTGCTTAAAACTTTCGCTGACAAGACTTCCCTAAAAATTAGAATCTACTATGCCATGAAGGCCAATTCGCATCATGGCGTCTTAAAAATTGTCAAAGACGCAGGCTGCGGGATTGATGCCGTCTCACCCAGGGAAATCCAGCGAGCCCTGCGCGCCGGCTTTTCCAGAGAAAAAATACTTCTTACCGGCACAAGCCTCAGCCTGGAGGATATTAAAGTAGCATTCGCTCAACAGGGGATAATCGTCAACATCGACGCTGAAGAGCAGCTTGAGCTCATGAGAGAAGTCAAAGAAAAATGGTTTAAGAAGAAAAAAATCAAGGTCTCTCTGAGATGGAATCCTGGGATTGGGAGGGGATTCAGCTCCAAGGTCATCACGGCTGGCGAAAAGACGTTCGACGGGACTCCGATTAAATTCGGCGTCGAAGAAAGCAGGGTTATACCAACTTTTGCTAAAGCTGTTGACTATGGATTCATCCCGGTAGGATTGCACCAGCACCTCGGGTCTGGCTGGACAAGAGAGGATTTTGAAGGCATAAAAATTGCCGTTAATAAGATGGTTGACAAAGCACGGGAGCTTCAGAAGAAAGGGTTCCGCCTTGAGTTTCTTGATTTTGGCGGCGGATTCGGGCCCAGATATTCTCCTGAGCACGAAATCTTTCCGCTCAAAGACTATGCAGAATACATACGGCGCAAAATCGAACAATCTGAACTGAAGATAAGAGCTATTGCCCTGGAGCCTGGGAAATATCTGATGGGAGACGCTGGTGTTCTGTTAGTCAAGGTTGAGTATCTGAAGAAAAGCTACGGCAACTTTTTCGCCTGCGTCAATGCCGGGACCTTCACCGCCATGCCCAGGCTTTCCATCTATGCTGAAGCCTACCATCACATCGTCAATTGCTCCAAGATAGATAGCGGGAAAAAGGCTCGGGTCACGGTTGCCGGAAATCTCTGCGAGACAGGGGATGTCTTTGCAAAAAAAATGGAGATGCCGGTTCCGTCGAGAGGAGACATCCTGGCTGTGCTCGGAGCCGGCGCTTACTGCAGGAGCATGGCCTCAAATTTCAACTTGAGGGAAATCCCCAGAGAAATCATCATTTGAGATTGTCCTCAAGATTTCTTTTCCTTGACATGCCTCCTCGGCTCGTGTATATTTCTTTCGATTTTACCAGCATGGTGTCTAAGCTTAAAGATCGGTTATCTCGTGTGACCTCATAAATGAAATTCCTATATTCTTGCGTCATTACTCTCATTATGACCTTTCACGCCATTCAAGTATGATTAGAAAAATTATTATCGCCAAGAAGAGGAGGAAATTTTGAGTATAGGAAAAGTCATTCTGGGAATCGTTTTTTTGGCCCTATCCATTTGGCTGCTCATTCAAGCTGATTCTACGACGAAGTATGTCGCAGGAGGGTTACTGGTCGTTTTAAGCCTGATCTTGATCACAAGAGGATTAAAGAAGAAAACATAATAACCGACCTTATAAGCTATTCGTTCCCAGAATTTCCTTAAACGCAGGCTCGAGCTCGGGGTAAAGGAATCGAAAGTTGGAATCGAGGAGTCTTGAGGGCACAACTCTTTGCCCGGAAAGAAGCGCCTCCTGGGCCATGGCTCCAAAAAGCAGGCGGAGCAGAAAGCCTGGAACGGGCAGCCAGGACGGGCGCTTCATGACCTTTCCAAGGGTGCGGGAAAAGTCTTTTTGCCGGACCGGCTGAGGAGCTGTCAGGTTGAAGACGCCGCTCAAATCATCTCTTTCCATCAGAAAAATAATGGCATTGACCTCATCGTCAAGATGAATCCAGGAAAACCATTGCCTTCCGCTTCCCAAAGGACCGCCCGCAAAAAAACGAAAAGGCTTCTCCAGGCGAATAAAGGCTCCGCCTTCTCTTCCCAGGACCATTCCAGTCCGGATAATGACCCTCCGAATCCTTTGAGCCTCCACTTCCTGGGTTGAGAGCTCCCACTTCTGCGTAACTTCAGAAAGAAAGCCTTCTCCGTTAGAAGATGACTCATCGCAAACCTCATCACGACGATGGCCATAATAGCCGACGGCTGAAGCTTGAATAACAACGTTGGGTTTTTTCTTGGCAAGCCTTGCTGCCTCAACAACAGCTCTTCCGGCATCGAGCCTGCTCTGAAGAATGGATTGCTTTTTCTCTTCAGTCCAGCGTCCTGAGGCCAGACTTTCTCCGGCAAGGTTTAAAACCGCCTCGGCGCCTTCAACATAATCCAGCCACCCTTGGCTGTTCTTGCCGTTCCATTCAACGACCCGAACATTTTTTCCCAAGATGCTTTTTCCTTTTTCTAAATTGCGGGAAAGGGCGATGATTTCGTAGCCTCGCTCAGCCAGGCGCCTGCACAGCGCCTTCCCGATAAATCCTGTGGCGCCGGTTGCTATGACTCTCGGCATTCTTATCCTCTGAAATGAAAAAGGCTCCCTTTATTCAGCATCGGCTTGCCTTATCAGGATGCGAATCTACTCAAGCTCGGAACCGATTGAGATGGACAATTCTCTCAAAAGGCAGCCTTTCCGGCCTCGTCTTTTCCCGTTCGACCTGTGTCTCTGACAGCAGAGGGCTTGTTTTTTCCCAATGCTTGCCGACGATAATCAAAGTGATCACTTCATATTCCTCGGGAATGCCGAGGATTTCCTTTGTCTTCTTCGGGCTGTAGCCGGCGATGGGATGAGCGACAAGTCCCAGCTCAGTCGCCCTGAGCAGGAGAAACCCGGCCGCCAAACCGCAGTCAAACTGGTGATAGACTCTGTCCTTGATGATGCAGTCGTCCTCTCTCCTGCTGAAGACAGCGATAATCATCGAGGCTGAATAGGCCCATTCATTTCCCTTTGAAAGAGCCTCCTGCATCCTGGATAAGCTTTGAGAATCGTGGACAAAAACAAAGCGCCAGGGCTGATTGTTGTTGCAGGAAGGAGCAAGCCCGGCGCAGCGGGCCAGGTCTCGAATCAAATCTTCTGCTATCCTGACAGGCTCTAAGGAGCGATAAGCTCTTCTCTCTTCTATGGCATGAATGACATCCATGGTAATCCCCTTCTCAAATCTGAAATGATAAAATATATCTCTTAAACAAGCTCAATCACTTTTAAAATTTACAATCAATGCACAAAAAAAAATTTGACTGTGAAATTTATTCAAATACGAATTTATTATTTCACTTAAAAGGCATAAATTCAAGAACTCCATCCTGAAGAAAAATATCTTTTTGCGGGGCGAATCTTTGCACCTTTTAGCCCGAAGGCTGAAAAGCTTGTGATTCCGCCGATGATTTAATATAATATTAAAAAATGCAAAAAGAATCGCTTCTCCGGGTCATTTTTTGTTTCGTCCTCATTTGGTCTCAATTCGTCTTCGGCCAGACGAAAAAAACACTCAAGGACCTCGACCCCCGTTTCCGGAAATGGCTCGAGGATGAGGTCGCCTATATCATCACTCCCAAGGAAAAAGAAGTCTTTCTCCAGCTTGAGACCGACCGGCTGCGCGATATTTTCATCGAGGCCTTCTGGAAGCAGCGAGACCCGACCCCCGGCACACCCGAGAACGAGTTTAAAACTGAACACTACCGGAGGATCAATTACGCCAACCAGAATTTCGGCAAGGACAGCCCGGGCCCCGGCTCCCGTTCGGATATGGGCCGGATTTATATCACCCTGGGCGAGCCCAAGGCCGTCGATAAATACGAAAACCTGCCGGACATGCATCCCGTCATCGTCTGGTTTTACAGCGGGATGATCGAGCTCGGGCTGCCCAACTCCTTCAGCGTCGTCTTCTTCCGGAGGGACAGCATCCATCCCTACGAGCTCTACTCTCCCATAAGATACGGCCCCCAGTATCTCGTGGTCAACTACAGAGGCGACATGACGGATTACGAGGAAGCCTACATCCAGCTATACGACATCGAGCCCAACGTCGCCCGAGTCTCCCTCTCGCTGATCGAAGGGGAATCCCTTCAACAGATCTCCCCTTCCATCGCCTCTGAAGTCCTGCTCTATCAGAAGATTCCAACCGCCCCCTATGAAAAAGTCAAAGACTCTTACGCTGATAAACTTCTGGCCTACAAGGACATCATCGAGGTCGAGTATACAGCCAATTACATGGAAAACGATTCCATGGTCCGGGTGCTCCAGGATTCTTCCGGGCTCTTTTTCGTCCATTATCTGATCGAGCCCAGGAAGCTGACCTTCGAGCGCTACGACACGCGATTTCTCTCGAACCTGGAGATCAACGGCCGCGTCACCGACACTGAGGGGAACTCCATCTACCAGTTCAATCGCACAGTCCCGATCGAGATGAACGAAGAGCAGATTGCGGCGATTCGAAATAAGCTCTTCAGCTTCCAGGACATGTTCCCGCTTATCGGCGGCCGCTACAAGCTGAACATAATCCTCAAGAATGTCGGCTCCAAGGAATTTACTTCGGTAGAAGCGGATATCAGCGTCCCGGAGCCGCAGTCTTTGCAGATGAGCCCGCTCATCCTGGCCGACCGGGTGGACAGGGAATCCAAATTCAAAGGCCAGAACAAGCCCTTCTTAATCGAAAACTATCAGCTCGTCCCGACCCCGCGGAATGATTTTACCGCCAAGGATACGCTCTATCTCTATTTCCAGGTCCGCGGCTTGACCGAGGAACTCAAAGGCAACGGAACCCTGGAGTTTTCCCTCTTCAAGGAGAGCGAGAAAGTCCGTTTGCTGTCCAGGAGCCTCAAGGACTTTGCCGACCAATCGAATTTCCTTGAGGAGTTTTCGCTGGCGGACCTTCCTCCGGCGAATTACACGCTCCGGGTATCGCTCCTCGACGGAAACAAGGCGGCAGTCCTGTCCGAACGGGCCTTTTTTTACATCAGCCATCTTGCTCTGCTGCCCCGGCCTTGGGTGCTGTCCCTGCCGCTTCCGGCAGACAATGACCCGGAACTGGTCCATGCGCTCGGCGTCCAACTCCTGAACAAAAAGGACATCGTCAAGGCCCGCAGTCTCCTTGAGCAAGCCTTTCGCAGGAGCCCGTCTTCCCCGATGTTTGCCATGGATTATTGCCGGGTGCTTTTTGACCTTCAAGAGTATCAGACAATCAAACAGGTCGGCCTCCGGCTTCTCAAAGAGCAGGGACGCCATGAGTTCCTTCAGGTGCTCGGCCGGGCCTCTCAAGCCCTGGGCGAGCTGGCGGATGCAGTCGCCTATTACAAAGAGTACCTGACGCGATTCGGGACCAATATTCTCGTTCTTAACGCTATCGGTGACTGCTATTACAAGCTGGGAAATAAAGAAGAGGCTCTTACTGCCTGGGAAAAATCCCTGGAGCTCAACCCGAATCAAGCCGAGCTCAAGGCCCGGGTCAAGTCCCTGAAGGAGCAGAAATGAGCCGGGCCATGCTTGCTCTCCTTCTTGCCAGCCTTCTTGTCCTCTCCTCTTGCGCCGCTTACAAGCTGCCCAAATCCCTGGACCCGGACAGCCGCGAGTTCTTGTCCAAGGTTCGCTATATCATCGACAAGCCAGGCCGCCAGGCTTTCCTGAGTCTCGCCGGCGAGGCGGAAAGGAAGGCCTTCATCGAGGATTTCTGGAGGAAGCGGGATCCAGACCCCGAGACTGAAGTTAACGAGTTCAAGATGGAGTATTTCAAGCGGATCGACGAGGCCAACCTCCTCTTCAAGGAGGGCACCACAGCCGGCTGGCTCCAGGACCGAGGCCGGCTCTACATAACTCTCGGACCTCCGGACAATCGGGAAACCTATCCCCGCGGGGTGACTTTTTACGGAAAGCCCACTGAAATCTGGTACTACGGATTCTTCCCGGTCGTTTTTGTGGATGACAATTGGAGCGGAACCTACAGGCTCCAAACCTTGAATGTCGCCCATCTCTCCGAGATAGCCAGGGCCCAGGAGCTGCGAAAGCCGCTGGTTAGAACGGACGAGTGGCTGCCGGATTTCCCGCTGGAAATCCAGAAGATCAAGGATGGAGAAGCCGTTATCCGCGTCAAGCTTCCCTATAAAGACATCTGGTTCAAGGCAGAAGAGAATGTTTTCCAGGCGACCCTGAAACTCACGGCCGAAGCCTTCGATGCCGCAAAGCAGAAGGTCTGGGAAGGTCAAAAAAGCTTTCCTCTTTCTTTTAGCAGCGAGGAATATCTTAAAATCATCAGGGAAACTTTTATAATCGAAATCCCTGTCCAGCTCGACCCCGGCTCTTATGACCTTCGGCTTGTTTTGAAGAACATCACGGTCGGAACTTCGGCTGAGAAAAAAGAAAAGTTGAATCTATGAATTTAGCACAATCTTTGACATATAATTTGAAGTGAGGAGGCTGACATGAAACTGAATCTTCTTTATCGGCTGGCGGTCATGGTTTTTGTCACCATCCTCTCTGGGGACTTGGCGATAGCACAGGCCGGCCGGGGAACCGCCCGGATGAGCGGAGTCGTGGTTGACAAGCAGGGCAAGGCTATTCCCTCGGCCAAGATCGTCGCTGTTTTCCAGCAGGACACGGGTGTCAAGATGGAGACGGTGACCAACGATAAAGGCGAATGGGCAATCATCGGCATCGGCACAGGAAACTGGGTCATCACGGCTTCAGCCAAGGGTTATCTTCCGGCCAGTGCCAACTACACCAGCAAGCAGTTGAGCAAAAATCCGAAAATCACGATCACACTGGAGTCAGCAGGGGCCGGGCCGGAAGTCGTGAAGGACGAAGCTTCGTTCGAACTGCTGGAGCAGGCGAATGAATTCTATAAGGAGGGCAGGTACGAGACAGCGCTCACGCTCTACGAGCAGTTTCTGGAGAAAAATCCCAGCGCCTACCAGGTGATTCTCAATATCGGGGACTGCTATCGGGAAAAGGGGGAGCTGGACAAGGCCATTGAAAACTACAATAAGGTTATCGGCCAGGCCAAGTCAGACCCGACCATGGGCAAAGTCATGGAGGCCAAAGCCCTGGCCGGGATCGGTGTCTGCTATCTGAAACAGAATAACCTCGAAGAAGCGAAAAATGTCTTCAAGGAGTCGATCTCGGCCGCTCCTCAGGACGAAGTGCTGGCTTACAACGTGGGCGAGATTTGTTTTTCCAACCAGCAGGTCGACGAGGCTGCCCAGTACTTCGAGCTGGCCTCTAAGATCAAGCCCGATTGGCCGGATCCTTACCTGAAGCTGGGCTATGTTTATTTGAATAAAGGAGACATGGGCAAGGCCGTCGAGTATCTCGAGCGCTTCATCAAGCTCGAGGGAGACACGGAAAGGTCGGCCATGGCCCAGAACATCATCAAAACCATCAAGAAGTAAAAAAGGAGACAGGAATTTTTAGGCCCGCAGAACTGATTCGGAGAGCTTGAACTCGTCCTCAGAATTTCTCGCTCCCTCATTCTCTTGAACACAGAAATGTCCAGGAAGAAAAAGAGCCGCAAAAAAAGAGCCAGACCGCTGCCTGCTGCAGCCAGGTCCGAACAGCTGTCTTCTCTTGACCGCGGCAAGGAACTAACGGAAAAGGGATTGGAGAGGCGTCTTTCCCTCAAGTTGTGGCTCGGCTTAACGGCCGCGGCCGTCGTCATCAGCGCTGGGCTGGTTTATCTCATGATTTTCAGGGGACGGAATCCTGTCAAAAGAGAGCCGGGGCAGAACATCCTGCTCATCACCCTGGACACGACCCGGGCCGACCGGCTCGGCTGCTACGGATATGCCAAAGCTAGGACGCCCAACCTGGATCAGCTGGCCAAGAGCGGGGTTCGCTTCGAGAATGTCTATTGCCAGGTGCCGCTGACCCTGCCTTCTCACTGCTCCATCCTGACCGGGACCTACCCGGCCCGCCATAACGTCCGTAACAACGGCACGTATGTCCTCGGCCCGGATAGCCTGACCCTGGCCGAAGTCTTGAAAGAGAAGGGATTCCAGACTGCCGCTTTTGTAGCGTCCTTTTCAGTAGACTCGCGCTTTGGGCTCGCCCAGGGCTTCGACGTCTATGACGACAGTTTCCAGGCCGGGCTTCCGTTCAAAACCATGAACTCCGAGCGCAAAGCCGACCAAGTGGCTGCTGTGTTCTCGGCCTGGCTGGACAAGAGAGAGGCTAAGCCTTTCTTCGCCTGGGTCCACTTCTTCGACCCGCACCTGCCGTACCAGCCGCTCCCGCCTTTTAAAGAGCAGTTCAGGGATGACCCTTATGACGGCGAGGTCGCCTGCATGGATTTTTACATCGGCAAGGTCATGCAAAAGCTAAGGGAAAAAAATTTACTCGGACGAACCCTGGTTATCCTGGCCGGCGACCACGGCGAGGCCTTCGGAGAGAAAGTGGAGACTGGGCACGGTGTTTTCCTGTATGAGGGGACGATGCGGGTTCCGCTCATTTTTTATTCCGAGAACCAGCTTCCCCAGGGAAAAGTTGTCCGAGCCCGAGTCCGGTTGATCGATATCATGGCCACGGTTCTGGACATGCTCGGCCTTCAGGCGCCTGACAAAAGCCAGGGAATAAGCCTTGTTCCCTACATTGAAGGCCGAAAACGAAGCGACCTCGAATCTTATATCGAGACTTTCTATCCGCGGGAGAATTATGGCTGGTCGCAACTCGTCGGACTCGTCTGGGCCGACTGGAAATTCATCCAGGCACCCCGGCCCGAACTCTACAACCTTGCTTCTGACCCGAACGAAACCCGGAACCTCTACTCCTCCAAAGGCAAGGTCGCTGCCGATTTGAACAACCGCCTGGAGTCGCTCCTTAAAGAGAGCGCCGGGCTTTCAGGAGCTGCAGCTTCCAGGAGCCGGCTCACAGCCGAGGAGGAGGAGAGGCTGCGTTCCCTCGGTTATATGAGCTTTGCCGGGAGCGCCAAATCCGATTATCCCGACCCCAAGGAAAAGCTCGACCTGCTGCGCCTGATGCAGCAGGCAGAGGCCTATGAATTTGAGGGGAGATACGAGGAAGCCTTCCCTATCTACCAAAAGCTTCTGGACCTTATTCCAGATGCGGCCTCGAGCTACGTCAACTTAGCTCTCTGCCAGGCTCGACTGAAGAGGTTCGAGGAGACGATTCAGACCCTCCAGAAAGGATTGGCGAGAATCCCGCGCTCCGAGATTTTGCTGTCCAGGCTCGGCCATACCTATCTTGTCACCGGCCGGCTCCAGAACGCTTTGGAAACAATGGCTCGGGTTCTGGAGGTCAGCCCCGAGAATGTGGATGCCCTGACCGTCTCGGCCGGTGTCCTGGAAACTCTTGGTAAAACAGAGGAATCCCGGAGTTATTACGAGCGGGCCATGGCGGTCGAGCCCGAGAATAAATACCTAAGGGTGAGCTACGCCTTCAACCTGGCCTCGAGCGGAGAGATGGACCAGGCAATCGAGGTCTATAAAAAGCTCATCCAGGACTATCCTGATGACGCTTCACTTTTTCAGCACCTTGGAATTGCCTACGGAATAAAGGGGGATTATGCCAAGGCTATTGACAGCCTGAAGCAGGCGACTTACATCCTTCCCACGCCCACAGCCTATTTCAATCTGGCTGTGGCCTATGAACGGGCGGGCGAGGTTTCCGAAGCCATCCGCTATCTCAGGCTATATCTGGAGAACCCCAAAGGAGAGAGCGAGCAAAGAATCCGGGTCGCCCAATCCGAGCTGGCCCGGCTCGAAAAATCCCTCCAGAAATAGCGTCCGTTTTTCGCGCCTTCAGCAGGCCTGCGAGCTCCATTTCTAAAACCAAGGCTTAGAGCTCGTCCGAGACTTAAAAAATTCGCCTCTCCTTATCCTCTCATGCTCAGCCAAAAAAAAGGCCCGCTCCCCATCGGAGAGCGGGCCTTGATCTCAGCTTCTGCTCTTTGTCTAGTTAAACAGCTTCAACTTTCACGTCAGAAGGTGAACTTGAAGCCGAGCCTTGCACTCCAGGTGCCGAACGAACCCGACGGCTGTTTGAAGGCGATATTGGGCCAGTAGGACAGAATTGCTGTCTGCCAATCAAAGGTCTTGGAGAGAAACTGGGCATCGGTGATGGTAAAGTTTGTCCGGTTCGGGTTATCAACATAGCTCTGCCATGTCTTGGTGTTGGTGAAGTTGTTGACCTGGAGGTTAATTCCGACCGAGGTCCGTCCGATTTTAAGATTGTACTCGGTGTAGAGGTCAGCCCAAGTTGTCCACGGCATGCGGCCGAGGTCGCCGCGGTTCTCGGGATAGTATCCCTGGATATTGTTGCAGACAAGCTCGGTGGAGAGGGGCATGCCGCTGCGGGAGTAGGCCACTATACCGACAGTCAGCCCGAACGGGAACACATAGGAGCCGTAGGCTTTGATATAGTGGGTCCTGTCCTGGGGCAGCGGGCCGTCAAGGACATTGCCCTTAATATCATAGGCCATAAACCAGAGGTCGTAGTAGCGCTCGACGTTCGGCGAGTTCCGGTTGCCCTCGTCTGGGCTGGACAGTCCGCCGTAGTTACCGGCAACGCGGCTCAAGGTGTAGTTGATGCCGCCCTGCCAGTTGTTGCTGAACCGCTTCTCGAGAGAGATGTTCATGCCGTAGTACTCTCTCTTGGCCTTTGGGTTATCCCAGTATTCCGTCCCGAGGAACTTATCATATAAATCGTTGATAAATTTTGAACCCGGATTGGCGTTGTAGTACTTCTCGCCTTCTGGAGTGAGAACACCGTTGTCTTCGATGGTCCAGATGAGGTGCTTCTGAACCAGGCGCACGGAAAGCGAAAGGTTCTCCATGAGCTTCTTCTCAGCGCCAAAGGAGATTTCTCTCTGGGAGACGGGCTTCAAGTCCGGATCAGTGCTATCCCAGGAAGGAATGCGCCAATCCATGGTGCCGACATAGCGTCCGCCAGCTTCCTGGCTGGCCCTATCCTTGAGGTCTCCATTGGCTGCGATTAAGGTCCAATCTGGGTTGTTCAGCTCGTAGTAGTCGGTCTTCCACTTGAATCCACCGTACGCGCCTTCAGCCATGTAGAGTTTCATGACGTCGTAATAGATCCCAAAGGCGCCGTAGACCTTGAGGCTCGAATCGCCGAAAACGTCGTAGACAATGCCCAAGCGCGGGGCAAACTTGTCTTTGAACTGGAAGTTGATCGGCTTGTCCTGGTAGCCTTCCTGCTGAGTCTCTTTGGTGAAAGCCGGGATGTACTCGGCCTCTGTCCGGACTCCAGGGTTGATGGTCAGCTTGCGGCCGATTGTCCAGGAATCCTGGAGATAAATAGACCAGCTGTTCCTGTGGATTATCCAGGAGTAGCCGTAGTCTGAGGTCCAGGAGCCCCGGATCTGGTAGTGGCCGTATGTTCCCAGAACCGGCTCACCGGTGGCCAGGCCGTAGTAGCCGCGGCCCCACTGGATATTTACCATGGGGCATGGAGCTGCATTGAATACATCCTCCGCGTCGCGGATCCACTGCACACCTGCCTTGAAGGCATGCTCGCCGCCTAAGTTGAGGTAGTAGGTGATGTCGAAGTTGCCCGAGTATTTTTCCAGCTTGTACCGCTCGGTCACCAGCCTTGACCCGCCGTAGTTGACCGCGCCGGCATAGTGAAGAAGGTCGGGATTGGCAACGAAGAACGGGTCGGTCTGGTAGATGAAGTTGCTGTAATTGAAGTAGACAGTTGTGAACCGGTTGGCAATCAGCTGGTTCGTCGTGTTCGACATGTGATAGCCGAAGCGCAGGCTGGTCAAGATGTTGTTGCCGATGCTCCAATCCATGGAACCGGCAGCGCTCCAGTTTGGATAATCAAAGCCTTCCCCGTCCCAATCGTAGGTTTTGCTGCTCGTGCCGTCCCGGCTGGGAAGCGCGCCCCTATACTTGCTGAAATTGTTGACAAAGCTCGCTGAAACCCTCATGCCTCCCATCGGCATTGCGGTCAGTTTGAATGAGCCGTTGTAGTTGTAGCTCTTTCGGTAAAAGTCGTATCTCGGTTGAGGCTCTGGGTCGCTCAAGAAGTAGGTTGTTCTCTTATTCTGGCTGTAGACAGGGTTGAACGAGCCGAAAAACCACAGTCTGTCCCTCATGATGTAGCCGCCGAGGTTGAAGATGCCTTCGGCGCGATAGTAGGGATCCCGGTCTTTTCCGCCGCCATAGTATAGATCGTCGTTGTTGACGTACTCCCAGAGTTCGTCGTTATAGGGATTCCAGCGGCCGTAATCGTGGGATTTTCCCTGCATCAGCCGGCTGTTGTCCTCGTAATAGCCGATGATGTCGCCGTGGAAGGTGTTGCCGCCCGAGCGGGTGATGACGTTGACCACGCCGCCCATCGAGCCGCCGAACTCGGCGTTATAGCCCGAAGCCGTGACCTTGACTTCCTCGACGAGCTCCATGACAGCGCTCTGAGCCCGGGTGCCGATATGAGGCTGAGTGATGTCGGCTCCGTCCATATACCACATGTTCTCAGTTCCAGTGGCGCCGTCGACCAAGAGGCCACCGCCGACATTGTCATACTGGACGCCGGGAACTGTGCTGAGCAGTCCGTCGAAGTTACGGCTTCTGGGCAGACTCATGAAAACCTCCTTGGTCATGGTCTGGCCCTTGACCGTGCTCTTGACGTCGATCAACGGGCTCATTCCGACAACAGTCACCTGCTCCTCAATCACCGCTGGTTCCAAGCTGGCATTGAGGGTGATGACCTGGGCCAGCTGGACGATGATGTCTTTGCGGATCAAGGTCTTGAAGCCCTGAAGCGAGAAGACGACTTGATAGAGTCCGGAAGGCAGTGAGAATAATCGATAATACCCTGAAGAATCGGTCACTGTCGCAGCTTTGCCGACCAGCTTCGGGCTTGTGGCTTCAACCGTGACGCCGGGCAGGGGAGTCCCCTGGTCATCCGTGACTGTCCCGACGAGCTTACCCTCGGGATTGACCTGAGCGAAGGCGAATCCGGTTGTCAGAAAGAGCGCTATAAATGCGAGAGTGAAGAACTTTTTCATCATGCTTTTTGTGACTCCTTTTTTCCCTTATTTTAATTAAACCCCTGAAGCGGAAAATTTCCGCTCCAACCCTTGACCAAAATGACGCTGCTTAGAGTGATTATCACCCCCTTTTCATTATTAATTTTAATCATCATTATCTCTTATTTAAATAGCAAATATCATGCCAATATTATGAAAAGATTATTTCATTTATTATCAATCAAATAACAATTTGCAACTAAATCTTTCATTCAATATTTTGAATAGAATCCAAAAATTTGAATCTACAGCCAGACTGCCCGGTCTTATTTGATACTCTGCAATTCCTTGAGCCGCTGCCTGTATTGATCTTCGTCCAAGATTCCGTAGGTGACTTCCTTGCTCTGGTTTTCGAGCGCACCGACATAGCGGTTGCCTGAGAATGGCGCGGGCGACATCCGCCATTCGCTTGGCGGTTTGAAGGTGAAAGCATAATAAACAAAGTACTGCTGATAGGGGTAGAGCCAGATTTCAGCCGTATCGGCCGAGATATCTTCGTTGCTCCTGTCCGAGACGACGCCGCTCACTCCTGCGCCTTCAGCGGCCCGCATTGCCCAGTTGTCTGTTTGCTTGTAATCGATCGAAGCCGGCGGGCCGTTGAGGATGTAAATTCGCGACCGGTCTGTGTTCCACGGCTGCTTGCTGTTCTCTCTTTTGTACTTCGTCATCACGAACTGTATCCTTTTATCGAATTCTTTCTTGGATTCCGCGTCCCGCGCTTCCCAGAAAAGCTTCTGGAATTCAAGCCTGGCCGCCGGCGACAGGTCCTTGTAGAGCTCGCGCTCGAAATCCTGCATGATGATGTAGTGCTGGGCGTACCAAGCATCCTTGGCAGGCATCATGTTGAGGCTGCAGCCCCAGGCGATGGCGGCGATAAAGAGGACGACCGAGATTTTTTTCATGTTCATTTATCCCTCCTCGGGAGTTATCTCTTCGCTCATATTTTAATACAATATAAGCACTTTGCCTCGACTTTGTCAAATTTACCGCATTTTTTATTTTTTATAAAATCTGCTATCATCTTACGGGCTTAATCAATGAAACCGATCGTAGCCGCAAAAGACCTTGTGAAAAAATACGGCGAGCTTGCGGCCGTTGACGGAATCTCCTTTGAAATAAGAGAAGGGGAATGCTTCGGTTTCTTGGGGCCTAACGGCGCGGGCAAGACTTCGACCATCAAGATGATCCATTGCGTTTCTCCTCTGACTTCGGGCACGCTTATCGTCAACGGCCTGCCTGCTCATATTAACAATCGGGCCTTGAAGATGATAACTGGCGTTGTCCCTCAAGAGATAACCCTCGATACTGGCCTGACCGTCTATGAGAACCTCATTGTTTTTGCCAACTTCTTTGACATTCCCAAACGTGAAGCGAAAACGAGGATTGCAGATCTTCTGAAATTCGTCGAGCTTGAACATAAGCGGAAGAGCAAAATAGACGAACTTTCGACAGGGATGAAGAGAAGACTTTTGATAGCCAAAGCCCTGCTCAATCATCCAAAATTAATCGTTGCCGATGAGCCGACAACAGGCCTTGACCCTCAAGCAAAACATCTGATATGGCAAAGGCTTCGTCAGCTAAAGAATCAGGGAGCAACTCTAATCCTGACAACGCAATATATGGAAGAAGCCCAGCAGCTTTGCGACCGGGTGGTGATCATGCACCGCGGCAAAATCCTGAGAGAGGGCGTGCCGTCAAAGCTGGTGGAGGACGAGATCGGCAGGGAAGTCGTCGAAATAAGAATCCCCAAGGAGGAAGACGAAAAAATCATGAGCCATTTATTGCCTTTTTCCTGCGGGCATGAACGGGTGGGGGATACTTTGTATTTTTACTGCCAGGATGGACAGCATCTCATGAAAAAACTGATCGAATTGAACATGCATAATTATTTGAACAGGCCGGCGTCTCTTGAAGATGTTTTTTTAAAGCTCACGGGCAGAGGCTTGATCGAATGAACCTTTCTTACAGGGTCTATTACGTATTCATCAGGAATCTTGTCTCCTACAAAAGGTTTGTCGTTCCAACTTTTCTTGTGAGTCTTATCGAGCCCCTTTTCTATTTGATAACCTTCGGAATCGGCATGGGCGCTTATCTCGGCTATTTTGGGGGAAAGCCTTATCTCTTTTTTCTTGTTCCAGGCGTTCTCGTCTCCTCGGTCATGCTTTCCTCCACATTTGAATGCCTGTACGGGACCTTTGTCAAAATAGTCCACGAAAAGCTCTATGATTCTATAATTGCCACGCCTGTCTCCGCGGAGGATGCCATTGCAGGCGATATCGCTTGGGCCACCTTCAGAGGTTTAGTCAGCGGAACCCTGATGTTCATTGTGGCGGCCTTCATGGGAGTCTTGCCAGCGTCAATGCCGAGCGTACTGCTTCTGCTTGTCCTCATGGTCTTTGTCGGTGTCCTTTTTGGCTCAATGGCCATGATCGTGACTTCCTTTGCGCCCAACTTTGACTTCTTTAATTACTACACAGAACTGGTCATCATGCCCATGCTTTTCTTTTCCGGCGTATTCTTTCCTTTGGACAAGTTCCCGGGCTGGATGAAGACATTTTCATCTTTTATACCTCTCACCCACGCTGTCAATATTTCACGAGCCGTGTTCTCCGGGGTTTATCGCCCGGGATTAATATTCAGCTTTCTGTTCATATTTACTTTAGAGGTCATCGTTTTTTATATCAGCCTCAAGTTGATGAAAAAGAGATTGATCAAATAATTCAACGCGGCACATAAATTTAGTAATGTCCAAAAGTCTAATGGTTTTCGATAGAGCTTGCTGCGAAGGCGAAATATGCAGGCATTGCCCTGATAGATTTTTTCATCTGTGATATAAAAATACATTGCATTTTTACAGAACTTCGGTTGATTGCTATCTATATGGAGGAGCATAAATATCACTTCGAAGGTCTCGAAAAGGAATTTCTTATCCATTGGCCAGGCCCATCACCCGGCTGATGGCTGTGCCGATGGTAAAAGACCTGACTCCTCTCGCGATATCAGCCATGGTCAGCTCAAACCCTGCTCCTTGCAACTTTCAAAACAAAGCTTATAGCACAGCAAAAAAATTATGGCAAATTCTCAATGCGTATGAAGCCGCTCTCTTTCTGGCATTAACTCTGGCACCTGCTCATAATTAATCTTGACTTCAGATTTCTCGAGATTCCTGGCTCATTTTCTGCGTCATTCTTCCCTCGATGCCAGGAATCTACCGTCCTCGTCATCCGGAGCGCACGGTGCTCTATCGGGTGTTGTTTCATTACTTCGACCAGTTTCTGGCTGAGTATGAGAGCCGCTTCCAGAAGGAATATGGCTACTTCCGGCTTGTCATCAAGGAGGTCGTGGAGCGTTATCTGGATTGTGGCAACCCGCGCTGCGGATTTGCTCGGGTTCGCTGTCCGGACTGTGGGGAGGAGCGACTCCTGATGTTTTCCTGCCGCACCCGGGGCTTCTGCCCCTCTTGTCATGCCAAGAGGTTGGAGGAGTGGGGCGAGTGGATACGAGAGACACTCCTTCTGGATGTTCCTCACCGACAGGTGGTCTTCACAATTCCCAAGATGTTGCGGATTTTCTTCAAGTACAAGCGCCGGCTCCTGGGATCGCTCTCTCATGCGGCCGTAGCTGCGCTCCTCAAATACTTCCAGGCAACGACTGGCACGGAGCTTGTGCCGGGTGTGGTTTCGTGCATCCAGACCTTCGGCGACCGGATCAATCTTCATCCTCATGTTCATTGTCTGGTGAGTGAGGGGGGAAAGGATGAGCAAGGACGGTTCCATCAAGTCCAGACCTTTGATGATCATCTGATTGCTGAGTTCTTCAGCCGGGAGGTCTTCGCTTTTCTGCTTGAGGAGGAATTGATCTCAAAGGAGACGGTGGAGAAGATTCTCCTCTGGCGCCATTCCGGCTTCTCGGTCCACAGCCGGGTCCGGG
>CAZGMN010000028.1:0-20587 GCA_964526905.1 uncultured Eubacteriales bacterium | reverse complement strand
TTTATATTAGTCGTATATATAGTGCTTTTTCCTAAATAAATTTTTGCTATCAATTATCTAATCAGGCAGGTATTTGATTTTCCCCTTTCTTTTAAGTGTGTCTTTTTTTAAAAAATTATTGGATTAATTTATCAGAGAAATACGAGACAGAGATAGAAGCCTTTGATAGACATTCTTCTTAATCTCAAAATATAAACAGCACAAATAAAATGAGCTGGAGCATTGATTTTTCATAAAAAAATTGTATAAAGCGCAGAAAATCTATAATTTTTTGCCTTTATAGAAATAGTCGATCTCCCACTCTGCAGTGGCAGGACTGTCAGAGCCGTGGACCGAGTTTCTTTCTATGGAAAATCCAAACATTTGGCGCAGAGTCCCCTGTTTGGCCATTATCGGGTCTGTAGCCCCCATCACTTCACGCCAGCGTAAGATGGCATTCTCCCCTTCAAGGACCATGACCACGATTTCTCCAGAAGACATGAAGTCCGTCAGGCTCTGATAGAAGTGCTTGTCTTTATGAACAATATAAAAGCCCTTAGCTTCTTCCTTGGTCAGATGAAGCATCTTCAGCCCCAAAATTTTAAATCCTTCCTCTTCGATTCTTTGGATAATCTTGCCTATTATCTTTTTCTTAACGGCATCAGGCTTGATAATGGCCAGAGTTCTTTCACTCATGATTGCTCCTCTTCGGTTCGAATTCATCAATTTATATATCTTAATCTCTGGCTTGAGTCAAACAGAGCAACTTTCATTGACAGCTTTCGCCGCCGCCGCTAAAATGAATTTTCATGAAAGAAAAAGAGAAGGATTACCAGAAGCTGAAAAAGTTTGCTCTGGAACAAGGGCTCTCTCTTTTTGGGGTTGCTGATATCACGGAGATAAGAGAGGAATTCCTCCTCGACAAGAACCGGAGAAAAAAGTTCCACAGGGCAATTTCTCTCGGCAAGCGGCTGCTTGATTCTGTCCTGGAAGATATTGTTGACAGGCCCACTCCGCTTTATTTTCACCATTATCGTCAGCTTAATTTTTTCCTGGACAGGGCGGCTTTCGATATATCTTCATCTATTCAGGAACTCGGCTTCAAGGCTCTCCCCATTCCCGCCTCCCAGATTATAGACTGGGAAAAGCAAAAAGCTCATCTTTCCCATAAGAAAGTTGGCTATCTGGCTGGCCTGGGCTGGATAGGAAGGAACAACCTTCTGGTCAATCCTGAGCATGGGGCAAGATTCAGGCTGGTCACGGTATTGACCGATATGCCGCTCGAAGCCGACAGGCCTCTGAATAAAGACTGCGGAAAATGCCGGAAATGCCTGGAGATATGCCCTGCCCAGGCTATCAAAGAACGAAAAGAAGATTTTGACCACTGGGCCTGTTTCGAGAAGCTTAAAGAGTTCAGGAAGATAGGGATTGTCGGCCAGCACGTCTGCGGAGTCTGTGTGAAAGCCTGCCCAGGTTTGATCAAAAAAGAGAAGCCAGCTATTTAATAATCCTGCTGAGCTCTATGGCTTTTGTGGAGATAACAACCTTATTTTTTCCTGATTTCTTTGCATCCAATAGAGCTTCATCGGCAAGTTTTACCAATTCGTTCGCAATTTTTTCATAGTTTGTTTTAGGTATCTTATCCTTGCCGCTGCTTGTCGGCGCGCTCTCCAGGTAATAAAAGCAGGAAACTCCTGCACTGACTGTTATGTGAACCTTATCTCCTTTTATATGGAATTCAAGCTCACTTGAGATTTTTCTAATCCTTTCGGCAACGATGCCTGCTTGCGAGGCATTTGTTCCGGGCAGGACAACGACAAATTCATCTCCTCCGAACCTTGCCACCCAGTCTCCTTCTTTTCTTAAGGTGTCGGATATGTTCTGGGCAGTTTCTGCTAAAATTTTATCTCCTTCGAGGTGTAAATAGAGGTCATTGTATTGTTTGAGGTTGTCAATATCGACCATGACAAGGGAAAGGGCGCTTCTCCATATTTCACCTGTTTTGATTTCAAGAGGAATAGTATTGTTAAAATATCTTCTGTTGAACAATCCAGTCAATTCGTCAGTTATCGAAAGGCGGTGGACTTTATCCTCAAGTTTTTTCCTTTCGGTGATGTCTTCGATAACGGTATCGTAATATATAGTTCTTCTCGAGCTGTCCTTTACTGCGGTGGAGATGATGGATGCCCAGAATTGGGTTCCGCCTCTTTTCATCAAAGCCCTATCGAAGTTCTTCACATAGCCTTTTTCTTCGATACTTTTTATGAAAGTTCTGTAGTCATCCGGATTTGGAAATAATGAAGAGACGCTGAGATTAAGGAATTGAGCGTTATCGGTATAGCCGAACATTTCTTTGGCAGCAGGGTTGGCTTCAAGAATTTTTCCGTCAGGCGTTGCTCTGATGATTCCAACTTTAATGTTGGTCACCAGGTCTCGATACTTTTCTTCAGACTCACTGATTTTTTTTACCAGCTTATATTTCTGGATCACTTCGGACATCAGGTTGGCGAAGATCTCCAGAGGTCTGACCGTCTCCTCGGTGGGGATGAGTCCGCTCTTGGATTCATCGATTGAAATGACTCCAATCATCTTTCCCTTTGCATCTTTCATGGGGACGAGCAAATTGTCCTCTTTGTGCCAGTAGCCTTTGATATCAGGGTAGGCGCTTTCTCCGTAGATGACTGCCTTTTGGTCCAGTATATTTTTTAAGGTGTGAGGAATGTAGGAAGAGTTGCTCCCGATTTTAATTCCTTTTCTGAAGTACTCCAGGTATTTTTCTCTCGGCATTTTAATTTTCTTTATTCTTTCTAAATCTGCCCTCTTTATTCCCTTGTAGCCGATGATCTCGCGATAGGGAGGAGTGTCGATAAAATATGAGATAAGCACTCTTCGATAATCTGATATATCGATGACCGCCTGGGCGATGCGGTCGAATAGTTTCTCTTCATCGGCGATGGATAAAATGTCGGCGGATATTTCAGAGAATCTCGCGAGCTGGAGATAGACTTCGTTTATTTTTTCTTGTGCCTTCTTCGCCTCCGTTATGTCTGCGACCATGGCGATGGCCATGGGGTCGCGTTCTTCGAGAAGGGAGGGAAAGATAAAGCATAAAATGTGCCGCATATCTCCCATCTTTGTCTTGGTTACCCATTCTGTGAGAGGCGATGGTTTATTATTCTGAACCGCGGTTTTTACGTGTTTTTTGAATTCTTTTTCATCGGATTTTGAAAGAAGGAATTCCTTGAGTGTTTTTCCTTTTACTTCCTTCTCCTGGAATCCGAACAATTTCTCTGAGAATTTGTTCCAGAAAATGACTTCACCCTTGTTGTTGTATCCCTGAACGGCAATATTCTCCGTGCTGTTCAGGACAGAGATGAATATTGACCTTGTGTCAAGAGCTTTCTTATGGAGGAGTTCGATTTTTTTTATCGCCTTTTTTTGTTCGCTAATTTCTCTGGCAATCCATTGAAGGGAAGCCGGCTTGCCGTTTTTGTCTTTAACTCCAATGAGTTGAATCTCCAGGGGAATTCGATTTCCACTTCTGTCAGCAATCTCGACTTCCAATGGCGGCATGTTTTCATTTTTAAAGCCGTCCTGAAAAAGCTTTTTTATGGCAGTTTGATATCCCGGCGCTGCGACATTTTCGAGATTACTCATTTGCAGTTTAGAAAGAGGGAACCCTGTTATCTTTTCTGCAGCCTTATTGATAAACAAAAAATTTCCCTTGAGGTCGGTGGAGAAAAATAAATGAGGAGATTTGTCGATAAAATCTCGATATTCTTCTTTTAATTTGTTAAAGCTTATCTTCATCGTCAAATCTTCCCAGTCAATTCGTTTTGCTTAAAGTGGACACTTCTCCTCCACTGCCAATGCTCCTCGATAGAAAAATTGCGTTTTTTTTCTTTCTTGATGGATGGTAAGTCATTATAAAAAATAAGTAAATCGCCTTCTGCGATGAAATTTTGGGGATACTTCACTCCTTTCATTTGATATGAAGAAGTCATGTTCATTCACCCCAAAGGGCTAATCATTTTAAAATGTGGCGCCACGGTCGCTTGCTGGCCAGTCCAAATCAAATATTTATCTTGAGTTTCTCATGAGGAAACAACTTTCAAAATCCGAAATTTTCCTCTCGGAGCTTCCTTTTGATATCATTGCCTGATCCACCTTGTTTAAAGAAGTAATCCAAATTTTGTCGTAAGTCAACAGCTTGTATCAGAGATGTTGCTGATTTTCTTGGGGAGGCTTACGAGATTTTTCTGTGACTTTTTCGACAAAAGCTGTGGGCTTATTCCTAAAATTCAGGTTATTGGCTTGGATAAAGAGCCGTCCACCATTCCGGCTGTCCTTTGAGCCACCTGTCGAACCAGGCCAAGATGGTCTTTGTCCAGATTATTCTCTTGTTATAAGTCAGAATATGATGATTCTGGTCCAGAATCTGGATATATTCCACTTCCCTGCCAAGAATCTTCAAAGCAGTAAAAAGCTGTGTGCTTTCTCCGGGGGGAACGTTGGTGTCCACCGAGCCGTGGAGAAGAAGAAGGGGAGTGGTGATTTTATCCGCGTTGAAGAGCGGGCTTTGGTTGACATAGATATCTTTCCTGTTCCAGGGAAAGCTGTTCGCTGCGGCAAAGGCACTGTAAATGTAGCCCCAATATCCTTCGCCCCAGTAGCTGGAAATTGAGCTTATTCCGGCGTGAGCGATGGCGGCGGCAAAGATGTTGGTGCGGGTGAGGATGAGCATGGTCATAAATCCGCCGTAAGAAGCGCCGATGCAGCCCAGCCGGCGCTCATCGACAAATGGATGGGCAGTCAAAAATTTTTTCACGCCGTCGATGATTTCGTCAGCAACAATCAGTCCCCAGTCGTTGACGTGAAGGGCGGAGAACTCCTGCCCGTATCCCGTTGCTCCGCTCGCCTGAAGGACATAAACGATATAACCTTGGGCAGCATATAAATTTTTGGGGTAGCGGCCGCCAAATTCGCGGGTAACAGGAGTGGTGCCGCCATAATAATAAACGATACAGGGATATTTTTTGCTGCTGTCGAAGTCAGGAGGATAATAAACTCGCCCTTCGATTTCTCGGCCTTTCTTGTTTTTAAATGACCAGGGCTTGACCTCTCCGAACTTGACGTCAGCATAATCCTCTTTGGCTGAGTCACCGAGAAGGTAGCTTTCTTTTTTTGGAATATTCAAAATAAAAGTCTTGGGAGGAATAGCTGCGCTCGACCCGGTATAAATGGCTATGGGCTTTTTCTCTGCCATGGCTATTTCTTCGATAATCTCAACGCCGCAGTCAATGAAAGAAAATTCTTTTTTCTTCAAGTCGTATCCGTAGAGATGACGAGAGTCGCGGTCTGTAGCGACAAAGTAAATCCAATCTTCAAGCCCAGACCAGAAAGCCTGATCGATCGAAGGATTAAAATTCTTAGTCAGAGGCTCAACTTTATTTGTCAATGGTTCAAAGAGGTAGGCCTGTGAGTCGTATTCGTTGGGTATCGTCCCTTTTGGAACATTGACCCCAACATCCTCAAATGTCGAGGGACCTCCAAGGATGAGAATCTTTTCGCCTTTTGGCGACCACTGGGCACTTCCAAACCATTTTCCTTTCCACAGCATTTTAGCTCCCAGTGTTGTCAGGTCGAGAGAGTAAAGCTCGGTTTTTGAATAGGGGCGCTCAGAGTAATCGATGATTGACCTGGTGAAGAGCAGCTTTTTCCCGTCGGGACTTATGCTGTTGAGAGAGGTCGAAAGCTCTCCGCTTGTTAATCTTTGGCGAATTCCATCAGGAAGGGATATTTTATAAAGGAAATTTCTATTTCGCCATCCAGGCTGTCGGTCAGCAAGGTTTGAAAATCTGTCGATTCTGGTCTCTTCTGGCTCTCTCTTCTCCAAGACGGAATAAATAATAAATTTTCCGTCAGGAGACCAGACATGGCTTCCCAGGTCTTTAATATTTTTGAGAATGGCTGTGGAAGTCCCTGATTCCAAGTCTACTATCCAGATTGTCCCTCCCTGCTTGCTGTGGCTTGTATAGGAAAATTTTTTTCCGTCTGGTGCCCAGTTCGCGGCGGATATCGACAGGCCTCCCCGGTAGGTCTGCAGCAGGCGGCCTTCTGCAATCTGATATATTTCTACCCAATTCTCTGAATCGTCACCTGGAGGGAGCGATTGACTCTTGGACAATGCGGCCAGAGATCCGTCAGGAGAGATGGAAACAGCGGTGACCTGGGGACTGTCGAGAAGGTGCCTGATTGTCATTTTCTGGTCAGCAGAAAGAGTAAGAGAAGGAAAGGGTGGTTCAAATTTTTCATCATAAGAGAGGGCTGCTTTGAGTGTCCAATCAGAGCCCGATTGAGGGTCGAATAGGGTTTTGACCAGGAGCAGATGCTTGCCCGTTTCCAAGACCAAATCTGTGAGCGTCTTTTTTGCTTCGTTGGAAATGTTTCCTTTTTCGCTTTTGGCCGATCCGGTTCTGGCCACAATTTCGCGATCGAAATAAACTTGAAAGAGTTGAGGGCTGGTCACGGTGAGTTTTGCTTTTGTCCATCTCGAGGTGTCGATATAGACTCCGAGGTAGGCAGTGGAAGGAATTGCCGGATTTTCAGCGATTGATATTCCTTTTTCTCCCCCTTGAACGGATTCCCATCGGGCCAGAGTCCCATCGTGCCATTTAACAGAGTTATCCGATTTTGGCTTCAGTCTTGAGGTATCAATCTCTTCGAATCTAAGCAAATCGTCAATTGTAAAATCTTTCTTCGTGTCTCTATGAAACGCAGGAAGAGGACTGGGGAAAGGGCCTAACATAAGCCATGAAGTAATCGATTGCTCTATTGTTTTTTTCTCAGCTTCTTGAATAAGGGCAGAACAGGGAATCATCAACGACAATGTTAACAAGCTGATGATGATAAAATGCTGAATTCTCTTTATTGTCATTTCTTACTCCTTCTCTTTTCCAATGGTCTCTGTCTGTTCAATAGCTTTCTCGATTGCGAGCAAAGATAACGCCTTTTTCAACTGATCCTTGTTTGAGAATTGAAATGTAAATGATGAGAAATATCTATTTTATTCCTTTTTTGTTATAGAATGAACTCTTTCTCTGCCTCGAATTGAGCCGTTATTGATAATTCACAACTCGTGATTCATCAGTATTCACTCATCGCTTGTTCTTCACATATTTATCGAACCATTCAAACATTTCAGCGAGCACATGAAGCACAGACTCTCTTGCTGAATATCCGTGGCTTTCGTAGGGGAGCATGATCAAGCGGGCCGTGGCTCCATGCCCACTCAAGGCATGGAAGAGCCTCTGGGATTGGATGGGAAATGTTCCGGAGTTGTTGTCATTTTCTCCATGGATGAGGAGAATGGGCTCGTTAATTTTGTCAGCAAACATGAAGGGAGAAAGATTAAAATAGACTTCGCGCGCCTGCCACAGAGTTCTTCGTTCGTTCTGGAATCCGAAGGGCGTTAGGGTCCTGTTGTAGGCCCCGCTTCTGGCGATTCCGGCTGCAAAAAGGTCGCAGTGGGCCAGCAGGTTGGCTGTCATAAAAGCGCCGTAGCTGTGTCCTCCGACGCCAACACGCTTGGGGTCAATGACGCCCATCGAGTCCAGCTTGTCTATGGCTGCTTTGGCGCTGGATACTATCTGCTCGACAAAAGTATCGTTCATCGTTTTTGGGTCTCCGATGACGGGCATCTGAGCTCCGTCGAAGAGTGCATATCCCTGGGTGACGAAGAAAAGCTGGGATGGCCCTCTGAAAAAAGTGAAGCGATAAGGAGAGCCTCTGACCTGTCCTGCAACTCTTGCATCGCTGTATTCCATGGGGTAAGCCCAGATGACACAGGGAAGCCGCTCTCCCTCTTTATATCCGGGCGGCAGATACAATGTTCCCGAGAGTTCAACGCCGTCAGCTCTCGTGTATTTTATGAGCTGCTTCTTCATTCCTGTCAGCTGGGGGGCAGGGTCTTTGAAATCAGTCAGGGCGGCTTTCTTCTTGCTTTTCAGGTTGAGAAGATAATAATTTGGCGGCTCGGTGTTGGATTCGTATCGCGTTATGATCTGGTCTCTTGACTTTCCCATGAAATCGATAAAAACTTCATAACTTCCTTCGCCGCATTGGAACAGCCTTTCTTTTTTAAGTGACTTGAGGTCCATTTTGTCCAGGAAAGGCATGTCCCCTTTTGGAGAAGCTCCGCTTCCTGAAAGATAAATCCAATCCTTATCCTGGAGCAGAATTCGCTCTCCAGTTGCAGTTGTCGTGGATACAGGAGAGCCGGGGTTGTTATAACTATCCTGGCTGCTGAGGTCGAAGATTTTTTTTGCAGCCTGGGCCGGATTGTCGACATTGATGAGAGAAGTCGTCCTCCATCTTTTTTTCCAGTCGAATTCTGTGATAAGAGCCGTACCTTCTGGCTTTAGCCAGTCAACGCCTGAGTAACGGTGTTGAATCTTCATCACTTCCAACGGGCTTTCCTTGAACGGGGCAGAGAGGGTCATGAGCCTATCCCTATGGGGGACTGTCTTTTCAGGGTTTCCTCCGTCTAAAGCCTCGGCCCAGATAAGAGTCGTAGGCTTGAGCGGCCTCCACTCCACATCTCTTATCCCTTTGGGAACTCCTCGCACCGGAACCTCATCCGCCAAGGGCAGGTCGGCAAGAAGATGGACCAGATTGCCGTCTCTGTTCCATATTTCAAGGGAATGAGAGAATGAAAAGTAAGGGACGCTGTATGAGTATGGCTTTTTTATCCTATTCACCAGCAAAAGATTTCCGTCAGGAGAGGGTTCGGCAGATTGATAGACGCCTGGCCCTCCGATCTTTCTGCTGCTTCCGGAAATAACGTCGACTTCCATGATCTGGGATGTGGCATAATAATCAAAGAGCTTTTCGTCGTAAGGACAGGTCAAGAGGTCCTGGTAGGTCGATACCGTTGAAAACTTTCCTGATACCTCCTGAACATTGGGGCCGGCAGGGACAGCGGGATTCTCCGGCGGATTTCCCCTGTTTTCTAAAACAGTATAGACAAGCAGATGTTGATTATCAGGGAGCCAGGTATAGCCCGAGCTTATGGCGGCATTGATGACCGGCGGCGTGAGGACCTTTGTTTTTCCAGTTTTTGCATCGGCGATCCATAATTCCAGGCCGGCCTCTGTGTATCTAAGAAAAGTTATCCATGAGCCGTCATAAGACCATCGAGGAGAAGAAAGCTTTGCCCCCTCAGGTAAATCGACACGCTTTGTCAGCCCATCTTTAACGGACTTTATTGTCAGAGCGGTATAAAAAGTTGTTTGCTGCCGACTGTTATACTTGGGCGTAATCCTTGTCCCGGCAAGCCTCAGCAGGGGCTGAGCCAGGTCGGCAATCGAAGGCACGGCTCTGTATTCGGCAAGAAGCATGATGTCTCCTGAGGGATTGATGATTGCCATCGGAGGAGGTGGAGCATCGACGATATCTATCACTTCTTTAGGCGGCAGCTTGTATGGCTCTTGAGCGAGAAGCAGAGAGCAGGCGAGAAATATAAAGGCCATTAAAGAGACTAAAAAAGATTTTCTCATCATTTTTCCTCCTTCAAGTTTAGTCTTATCCTTGATTTCATCTTTCTCACTTTACTAAATAAATAAATCTATTTCAATTTGCAAAAGAATATTATCTTCTATGTTAAGAAGTCAGCCTCTCCGTTTGTCTGATTTTCCTTTGGTGCCGGAATCGCCACCTCGGCTTCCCCGCTGATTTTTAGATAATTCATGGCAAAAGAGCAAAGGAGAAGTCGTTGACACTATTATCGGTAGAGAGGTTGTTTTCAAGAAGGGCTGGTCGATTTCAATCTTTTTGGCTGACTTTGAACGTTCGGATGGCATTCGATTTGGATCCGGATGTAACTTCTTCAGCGCCAATTTCCAATGAGTATTTTCCCGGCCGAAGTTCTGGCAGCTCAAGTTCGATTAAAAGGATATCAAATTCCTTTTCTTTTTCAGCAGAAATGATAGAGAACGATAACGGAATTTTCTCGCCGGTTGAATGTGGAATGAGACAGGAAGAGAGCTGAATGTCAGGTTCCTCAATATTCGCGACTGCGCAGGGGATGATGGCCAAGAGCTTTGGTGTGCCCTCTTCCAGTTCTTCAATGAGAGGAGAATGTTTATTGGAGAGAAAAGGATAAATCTTGATCAAGGAAAGAGGTTCATCTCCCGGCTTTTCTTTTTCCGGCTTTGAAGTCCTCAAATAGAAAGACACCTTGTCAGGAATGAGTATGAAAGGGGGTGAAAGACTTATTCCAGAAGCCTGGATTTCAGGAATGGTTAAGGAAGAAGAGGCGGCTGCTCCTTTCCCTGTCTCAAGATTTCTGATGACCACCCGGCACTCATATTGACCCGGCGCAAGGGATTGAATCTTATAATGATAAATCTTCTCTTGGGAGAAAGCAGCAAGACTCATCTCGCCCCGGCTTGAATCAACAACATTATTTTCCTTATCGAAGATAAGAGTGATTATCTCTGTCTTTTGCCAACTAATATCTTTTATTTTTTCAACCGGTATTTCAGAAATGAGAACGAGGTTTGATTCTTTCTTGTTGGAGAAGGGAAGGGCAACCATCGGAAATCTCAAAGGCTGCTCGAAATAGGGATTCTCGCTTAAAGCTAACGCCATGAGCTGGAGCTGCTTCTCGGTTTCAGAAAACTCGCTGAACGGCTTTGGATTGAAATACCCTCCCTGAGCGTGGACGATACATTCGCTTCTTTTGATTTTAACTTTTATTTCATGATATCTGCCATCCCATTTCTCATCTATATAATAGCCCAAAACATAATAATTGCAGGTGACACTCTGAATCTGTTCAGTAATTCTTTCGTAGTAGTCCACATTGTGAAAATATTTTCCTCCTGAAAGTTCAGATAACATTTTTAAAGATAGAGAGCGTGCAACATCCGATGTGTTTACTGTGTATACAGGACTACTGGATGCACCAAATTCTTTACTCATATCTTCGTAATTCTCACGAAGGACCTGATCAGGTGAAATCAATAGGTCTTCTCGGAGTCCCGCTGAAAATAGAATTATATTTTTGTATCCTGGAATATAGCGGAGGGCCTTGGCAAGTTCTTTTATAATTTTAATAAATATATTGGTTCTATCCACTATATCAGGCTGCTCACCCAGAGCTTCATCCCCAACCCAAATATTTCCAGGCAATAGCATTCCGGGTACTTCTTTTATTTTTCTTATAACTTCTTTGACTTTTTCGTGATCAGAAGATAAATACTGATGGACCACTAATCTCCTTATGAATGAATAAGACAAAATACCGACTTCATCCGTCAGTTGAAGCTGAGTGTCAATAAAATGCAAAGCAGCTTTCTTTGATTTGTTGATCCCAGCTATACTGTTTCTGTCCATATCCAGGATAAGGGAAAATTTTCGGTTCATCCTCGAAGAGATATCCTTGGGCGGAGAAAGTTCGGTTTTGGTGATTTCTTCTTTGGCTTTTTTTTCTGGTTTAACGAGAAAATGTTTTTCAAAATCAGTGATGGTCTGGAGCTTGCCGTTATCGTAGATGACAAAGTCAGGCTTTTCTAAATCTTTGACCGGATTCCCATCTTTGTCTGTCACATAGACCTGAACCAGTTTCAGGACAACCACCACCTCATGCTGCAATGTCTCCTGGTTCTTTTTTAATTGGAGGGATTCTGGATGGCACAAACCATAACCGGATTGGCAGAAAAAGATTAAAAAGAAGGAAAGAAAAAGATATTTGCTCTTCTCAAAATACTCGTTAATTCTCGAGCCGTGCATTTTCTCGGCCCTAATTGGCAAAATATCCGGCGCGGTGCGTGATTCTGTAATTTGCGTTTTTGACTTTGACTTTAATATTTCTAAAATTTCCGTCGGCTTTATAGCTCTGGGGCGAGTAATAGAGCAAGTAGTAGTTTTCCGAGGCGTCAACTGCTTTCTGGAATGAAGCGGCGGCATTGGAAGAGCTTCCGGCCAATCCGCCTGATGCAAACGCGACTTCTCTGAAGGCATTGAATATTTCGTTTGATTGGTCAAACATTTTGACCCTCATCGGCTGCATCCTGCGCACGTCGAGGTCTTTGAACATCCCGATTTTTGAGATAAAGAGGCTATTGACAGTAATGGATGAGTCGGAGAAATCTTGCTTGGTTTTTTCGATATCAAACGAGATCTCTTTGTTCAATTCAAGAAGAAGAGAAGATGTGTCAATAGAAGAACTGTCAAGAGAAGAATCCTCGAGCTCTGGGAGTATGGGAACTAATTCTTTCTGGTAGAAGATGAAAACATGCTTCTGTCCCTCGGCTTTTTTCAGGAAATCTGCAAACTCGAGCATCTTTTTTTGGTCGAGCTGCTTGAGGTTTTTCAGTTTTCTTGCAAGATCCATGTACATCAACTTTTTAATATCGGCTTCGACATCGAAAGAGAAAAGCTCTTCAATATCTTTCATCAGCCTGTTGTATTCCGAATTTCCGATGATAATATCTTTTCTTAATTTTTCTTTCAGCTGGTCGCTGATTTTCTGCAGGGGGAGAATTTCAAAGGCTTCGCTCTTGAAGTGATAGGTTTTCACCGGGGTGACAACTATGAGCGTATCTCCCTTGAGGAAGACTTCGTTAAAAAAATAAGCTAAGACCTTTTCTATTTCCGGCAGATATTCTTGGATTTCAAAGACGAGAACATAGTTCCTTGAAGTCCGGGGAGAGAATCTTCTCTTTCCTTCTTCTTTTTCTATCTTTGTCTTCTTAATGAGATAAACAGCCTCTATCTTCTGCGGCTTTCCGTCCTCATAGACTTCGAAATCAGCGATGGTCAAGCCGTCGACAAATTTATCTCCCTTGAACACTTTGACCGGAACTTCAATGTTTATGACTGAGACGTCATGGGAGATTTGTTGGGCGGAGAGGGCCAGGATGAAAAAAGAAGCCAGGATGAGGAAAAGAAGACTGCTGAATTTTGTTTTTTTTAAAGGCCCGCTTCTCATCGTGTCTCTCTTTTGATTGAAAATCAACTCCGTTATCTTTTTCTGAAATATTATATCAAAATCGACATCAAGGGGATTTATATTTAACTTCTGTTTCAACGATAAAAAACCTGTACTTGTCATAGATGATAGAGAGTTCTGATCGCCTTGATCTGCCCATTCCTCTCCCCGTATATTCTTCTCTAAATGTTGTCTTGCTGGGAAACATGAGGCCGTTTTTTTCAACCTCATAATCGTGAATGATGGTGATGATTGGTTTGACTTTAATCTTCTTGGCTTCTTTTTCAAAATCGTCATAGCCAGCAAGAGATTCTTGTTCGATCCTAATTCTTAGAATGCTGAAGTCTTTTTTATCAATCCATATTTTGCCGTAATTCGGCTTTTTCTCTATTTTGATTTTCGGCTTGGCTTCAATCACAAAGGTTTCTCGGCCTTTGATGGTTTCATCTCTCGCTATTTTATAATCATAATTTGCTTGCCATTCACGGCTGAGAAGGCCGACCGGTCCAAACACTGACTTTTCAGACTGGAACCGCTTTGTTTTTAAGGGAGCATTTTTTTCGTTCCTCTTTTTTCCATTCTCTTCTAACAGTATTCTGCTCTCTTCAATTTTTTCTCCTTTCTTGATCAACTGATAATCATAAAGATAGGTGTTCTTTTCGGTCAGTCTCGGACGCCTTTCATCATGATAAATGGTAATTTGATCGGCATCGGCGCTCCCGACGATGATTCCGCCTCCGGGCCGATAGATTTTTTCTTCAATTTTTTCTTCGCAGACAAAGAAGAGAGAGGCCCCCACAAGCTTTTCGCAGTATTCGGCGCATTGTTTGAGGATCTTATCAAGCTTTTCCTCCTCGTCCGTGTTCAATGCCGCTTTTGTGCTCTGCGCTTGCTCTCCAAGCTTAAAGTTAACCTTGA
This sequence comes from uncultured Eubacteriales bacterium, assembly GCA_964526905.1. Taxonomy (GTDB): domain Bacteria; phylum Acidobacteriota; class Aminicenantia; order Aminicenantales; family Aminicenantaceae; genus CAZGMN01. Next base: position 6,696 of record CAZGMN010000028.1, on the reverse strand, counting down.
CCGCAAAAACAACGGGGACAGCTTTCCCCTTCTTTATAACAGGTTCGTATTTCCACTTTTTGAAGGCTTCTATTGCCGCCTCGTCCAGGTCGGGATGGGCGGACTTCAAGACTTGGACATTCGTCGCCTTGCCTGCCTTATCGGTATTGACGGTTAAAATGACTTCGCCCTCGATTTTTTTCTCTTTACAATTTTCAGGATAAACAGGCGTGACTTCAAAAAAGGCTTGGGGTGAAGGCAGGATGTTTATTTCTGTTCCTTCTCCTGAGATAGCTTTTTGCGAAGTGTCATCTGAGCTTCTTTTGGTGATGAGGAGAGACAGAAAGTAGGGATTCCCGTTGGAAGGGAAGCCGAGAACCACCGGCTCGTCAAAGCGGGTGATAATCTCCGTATCCAATAATTGCTTCATATATCCGTTAGAAACGATTAGCTTTTCTGTTTCCAGGAATAATCCTGAACGATTTTTTTTGTCCAAAATAGCCTTTTCAGAGGTTAAGGAGACTTCGTCGCCTTGTATTTTAGAAATTTCAATTCTTAATTTGATATCATTTTTAGAAAGAATCTCAGGGAAAATGTTAATCGGATAGATGAATTCTCCCAAGAGGATTGTTTCATTCAGGCTTCTCTTTTTGCCGTCCCAGATCATGTCTGTAGAGACAAGGTGGTCGACATCCCTGAGCTGGTAGATCGTATTCAATTCATTCCTTAAATTGGAGATATCTTGATTCTCTTTTTCTAAATATGAAGGATGAGCGGGAAAAAGAAAAGGCTCTGAAAAGGAGGAGATGACCACCTCTGATGCTGCTTGTCCCGCTTCTTTTGTGCCTTTGAAGAGTCTGGACTTTATGACAATTTCTTCAGCAGCAACTGAAAAAGTGTTCATGGCAAGTATTAAACACAAAAGGCCAAAAGACCCAATCCATTTTCTCATCGTAACCTCCGTTATTCTTCGGACTTTGCAAACCAGACAAAGGATGCAGTCGGAGTCTGATAGATATACGGCCTCGCCTCTTTTCCGTTGATTTCAGCGCGGGTGATGACTATTCTCGCTTTTTCCCCGGATAAAGACGCATCCTCGGCATAAGATCCTTTCTTGATACTCTGCTGAATCAATAGATTTATTCCGATGGCAGCCGCCAGGGCCAAACCGGCCACCGCCCATTGCCATCTTTTATGAGAGATGGAAGCGAACTTTCCTTTTGTCTCCACCACTTTTTCTTCTGGGGAATAGAGCTTTGGCCTAATCTGAGGCCATAAGTTTTCTCCTTTGACCCAATCTGGAATAGCGAAGATTTCCTTTAGGCTGGCATCGACTTCAATTTCTTTTTTGCAAAATGAGCAGGATGAAAAGTGTTTTTTTATTAAATAAGATTGAAATTTCCTTATAGGGATAAGTCCGTATAAGAATTTAAAAAGTTGACACATGCTTTTTCTCCTTCAACAGCTTTTTTAATTTTCTTTTTGCATTGAGGAGATAAACCCGGACTGTGCTCTCGGCACAATTGAAGATTTCCGAAATTTCTTTTGCCGTATATCCATTGCTCATTTTCAAGTAAATCGCTGTCCTTTCCTTTTCATTAAGTTTATTAAGAATCGGACCGAAGGTTTCAGAGCATTCAAGCCTTTTTTCTTCAAATTCGGCCTCAGTGTTTAGGTTTTTTTCTTTGATAGCTTTCTGGATGAATCTGGATAATGACCTTTCTTTTCTCTTTCGATCCAGGCATCTCTTGTAAGCGATGGCGTAAAGCCAGTTTCTAAAGCTTTTGGTGCTGTCAAATCGATTTAAGTTTAAATAAGTCTGGATAAATGCTTCTTGAGTCACATCTTTAGCCTCTTCCTTATCACCCAGGACACTCCAGGTCATTGAAAGGACGTCTGCTTGATATTTTATGACCAGCATTTCAAATATCTCGATTTCTCCAGACAGGCAGCGCAAGATGATTTCCTTATCTTCCATCAATGACTTTTTCCCTCTAAATACGTGTCAATCCCCAAAAACGTTTAAATAGCTATCCCTCACAGAGAATATAAATTCATCGAGGAAAGGATGTCAAATTTTCAACAATTTATCAGGAAAATCAGAGCATATTTTCTTTTTCTTGAGCTCAGGAGAGCTCAGAGCGTTTCATTCTTTTCAGGATATGCTTCAAAAAAGGACATAGTTCACTCCGATGGACGACCGGTATCTGGAATAAAAGGGTTGATAAGAGTCAAAACTGAATTTGGCTGGAATTTTTTTTATTGAAAAAAAGAGCTGGCTGATTTTGGGGAATTGGAGGAATACGCTAAGGGGTCTAATGCGCGTAATCCTGCCCAGCCAGCCCGGCAGGATCAAAAATTTAGTCGTAGAATCAGAAAAGAAATTTAAAAAATAAATGAAAAAAATAGATTAGCGATCGAAGTCAAAAAAGAGCGCAGAGAATATTAAAGCTTGACCGTTTTTATCCTTCCGGAGATGGCCAGGGTTATTTTATACGCCCCAAAAGAATTTGAGACATTGATAGATGTCATGTTTGAGACAGACCCTTCGGGATGAAACATCGGCGAGTTGTTGGCTTGAATAACAATACCTTTAAGATAATATTCTCTGTCTTTTTTCCATGTTTTATGTTCTGCTTCGTATTTCTCGAGAGTATAGCCCGATGGATTGAACTTAACCCTCGTTGTTATTCCCTCGAAGATGGCTTTATATCGAGCATAGTTCAAACAGGAATTAATTTCCCAGACAGCATTTTGAAGCCTGAGCTTTGGGGCAAGGTGGAGAAATGATGTTGAAGCTATTCCAAAGAGGATGGCTAAAACAGCCAAGGAGAGAGCTATTTCCATGAGCGTATAGCCTCTCATTCCGTCTTCAGCCGGCTTTACATTCACCTTCGTTTAGAACTCCTTCCATTCAAAAGCCTTAAGAAAGGATAGGAAGACAACAGGCTTGGTCGTTTGAGGAAGACTCAGCTCAAGAATATTGTCCTCCAGCTTTTCCAGGAGCCGTTCATCAAACTTAATTTTTAGACTGTTTTCATTTGAAGAGAGGTTAGTGGCTTGAAGGCTGCCCAGAATATAAACGGTCTTTTGTCTGCCCTCGATAGAGAATCCTTTATCTGAGGCAGTGAGGAAAGCTTGAATTTTTATCTCTTCAGGAGAATTTCTATCAACGATTATTCTTCCTTCTCTCTTGCTGCCGTCGATAAAATCCTTTCCCGCTGCAAAAATTACAAGCCCGGAATTTGAACCCTTGACATAAGGAATTCCCTCCATCCACCTCACTCCCTGCTGGATGAGGTGAGAGGAAATTTTGATTTTATCGGAGGAGACAATCGCTAATTTTGTGCCGTTCAGAATTGAAGGAATTTCTTCTTGACTCAAGGTGAAATTTCCTGAAGCCTCCTTTACTCCTCCTCCAAGGGAAATAATTTCGCCGTTGACAATGATGATTCCCAGAGGAATAAGGTTGTAGGTAAAGATTTCATCGGGTGTGGAAAATATCGTCTTAGCCAGAGATGGGCTGAAACTCAAAGTCCAGCGGCCCTTTTCGGTGAGAAATGACACAACCTGGTAACTTCCATCAATGGCCATGACCATTTCCTCCAGATCTCCCTGGACAAAGATTCCGCCCAGGCCAGTGCTGTCTTTGATAAGATAAACTCCGTCAGGAACAGGCTCATTTGTTTTTTCCAAGCCGAGAATAACCCTGAGGAGTGAATTTGAAAGATTCTGGGGGTGAAAAAACCTTATTTTGAGGGCTTTTTTTAACTGATCATTTGCCTCGTCTGGAATCAGCCCCTCCTCAGAAAAGCAGGCTTCCAAAGGAGCAAGATTTTTTTCAAGAGGCAGGAAGGTTATTCTGCTTTTTTCCATTAGATTTTGTTTCTGGTCAGGGTCGAGCTCCATGTCGATAAGCAAGGGAATAAAAGCAAGAGGAATGTTGCCTGCAAAAATTCCCAGAGAAGCATCGAAGGAAGACTCATGAATCTTATTAAAATTTTTTATTTTCCCTTTTGAGCGAATTGCGATTCTGTAAGTGGCGTGGAAATAGTCCTCTGTCTCTAAGAGTTCTTCCAGGTCAAAATCTATGATGCTTTCCCAGGCCATATTCTCCCAGTTCTGGGAGGTTCGAAGCGGCGGCTTTGAACCGAGAAGCTTTTCAAGCAATGCCGAGCCTTTGTTACGAGTGTTTTCTCTAAGTTCAAGTGTTTCTTGCGGGGAGAGGTATGAAGGAAGGCTTGTCTTGAAGAGCAAGCTGAGAAGTTGGCTAAAGCCGGTTTTTATCCCATTCTCAGAAGAATAGCTGAGGAGAGTGGAATTTTTTTTGTAAGCACTCGACCTAAGGTAAATCTGAGAAAAAAAAAGCATGCTCAGGCCTAAGGAAGAAAAGGCGAGAAAGAGAAATAAGCAGACAAGAGTCATGACGCCCCTACTTTTTTGACCCTTATCCTCAGCGGCTGTTCGCCAAAGCCGTATTCTTTGGATAGAGAGAAATTTCATGAAGTCTCTCCTTGTTCGGTTTGAGAGCAAGACAGAGTCTCGCCAAGTTTGTTGTTTGTCCATAGTCAAAATTGAATAATGCGACTTCTTCTAAAAGAGGCTGGGCCGGGCTGGAATTGACTTTTCTCTTGATCGTTTGTTCTTCGATATCGTAGAAAAGAGAGATTTTCTCTAAGAGAACAAGGAAAGTTTTTTCCTTGAGAAAAAAGAAGCTAAGAGGTGAGGAAAGGATTACGCTATTCTTCTCAACCGAAGAGATTGAATTGAGCTCTCCCTTAGAGCCGTCATAGATGCAAATTTCTCTTTCTCGCTTGATCCCCTCTGTGCTCTCAAGCTGAATCCTTGTCTGGCCTTCGAAAAGGTTGGCGGCCGGGAACAGGCTTTTTTCCTTGCTAAGGATGATCAAGGCACTGTCAGTTTTGGTTATTCCTTCAAGCAGACCGAGATGAATCGGGTCAAGAAGCCCCAGGCCCGCTTGAAGAACGTCGGTTTTCATTCTTTCCAGTGCTGAAAGAGCAGCAAGCCCTGTTTCTTCCTCAATCTTGAGTTTCATATAGAGCCTCCGGCTGAATCCGAAAAACTCGAGACTGCCGATGACGATGACCAGAAATATCGAGAGACTGATGAGGCTTTCAACCACGGAAAGTCCTTTCTGCCGCTTTTCTCTCACTTTGCTCAGAATGCTTTTATTTAAGCGCAAATCCTAGAATCCCAGCTCTCGAGATAAAAATAGAATCAGTCTCATCTTCTTCTGGGGACTGTCTTGGGCGAAGCATTCGATTTCGATTTTTTTCATATTTGGAGAAATGTTCTCAATTTTCCACTCTCTTTGGTAAATTTTTAAGGAGCCTTCTTCAGTGATGGATTCAATGGAGATTGCGGCTTTGAGCTCATCGCTTTCATAAGGAAGAGATTTGAGATATTCAAGCTTGGAAGAAGCCAGCAGCGCTGCCTTCAAGTTGCAGTCAGCCCTCTTCTGGATGAGAAGAGAGTGCATGGCTAACTGAGCTGTTCCCGTGATCAAAAATGTGACAAGAACAAAAGAGACAAGAACTTCCAGGAGAGAAAAGCCTTGTTGATTCCTCTTTAAATACATGGTGCTTTCCGGCATCTGAAATTTTTTCATGCTTTGCGCTTCGGCATTGAATTCTGAGATGATGCCCGATTTTAAGCAGCCAGAATTATTGGTTGAATTTCTTCATCTCCTTATTAAACCTTAAGGCCAATATAATTCAGGACATAAGTTGATAATTTTTTGCATAAGATGTGCCAATTCTGGAAGTGAATATTCAGGGAAAAAACAGAAAAGGACTAAAGGGATGTCAACGATTGGAGCAGACAAGGATAAATTCAATGGAATTTTGTCAACAGAAGTTGACGGGGAAACTCCTTCTTTTGTTTCTATCCATCAGAGCGTATAAGTGCTTTTTCAATTAATACTTGAATCATATGACTAAAATAGAAAATTCAGGTAATGTGTAAATTATGGTCATTCAGGGCTGAGCGGCCCAAAAAAACACCGTTTTTTCCCCAGCTGTTCTCCCTCCAAGGTCGCTCTCCCCTCCCTTTGGGCGAGGAACCTCGCCTGCTCAGCCTTCTCTACGGTTCTTTTACTGTTCAGCCTCCGCCAGGCATGAGAAGCCTGCCTGTTCTCAAGACGCCCAGCCTAAGCCATAAAGTGCTTTTCGGTCACGAAAAAAAGAGGCAGGCTTTAAGGAAATGGCTCTTGACAATTGGTTTAAATACCCATATAGTATAAAAGGTTTTTCGCGTTAAGTTGTTTCTTCTGAAAACTTAATTTATTATTTAAAAATAATAAAAAAGTCTCTTTCTCGGGTTAGAAAGAGGTAGATCTTTGAAAGAAAAGCGGAGCAGCCTCGATCGACCCCATTTGCCAATTTAGGTGCGAAAAGAACTCGCAAGAGTTCTTTTATAATCGGAGAGTTTGATCCTGGCTCAGAGTGAATGTTGGCGGCGTGCCTAACACATGCAAGTCGAACGCATCTTGGGGGGCAACTCCCAAGATGAGTGGCGAACGGGTGAGTAACACGTGAGTAATCTTCCCTCGAGTGAGGAATAACCCCGCGAAAGCGGGGCTAATACCGCATAAAACTCTGGAGCATAAGCTTTCAGATTCAAAGCCGAAAGGCGCTTGAGGATGAGCTTGCGTCCTATCAGCTAGTTGGCAGGGTAATAGCCTACCAAGGCTATGAT
>CAZGMN010000027.1:11464-20787 GCA_964526905.1 uncultured Eubacteriales bacterium | reverse complement strand
AAGGGATTAAAGAACGCAAGAAAGAATTGGCCCAAGAGGTTCTCAAGAGAGAAGAATCCATAAACCTTCTCGATATAGAAATCGATGAATTATGTATGAGGCTTTTCGCCCTCCGCCAGCCTTTGGCCAGCGATTTGAGGTTCATCAGCTCGGGAATGAAGATCGGCAGCGAACTGGAACGGATGGGAGACCTGGCAGAGAATATTGCTGAGCGGACATTGGAATTGCTCAAGTATCCAATATTGAAACCCCTGATTGATATTCCCAGGATGGCGCTCTTGGCTCAGAAAATGGTCAAGGATTCCATCACGGCCTTCATCAACCGCGATGAAAAATTGGCCCGCTCTGTCTGCGAAAGGGACGATGAAGTCGATAACCTCAACGACCAGGTCTTCCGGGAGCTCTTGACCTACATGATCCAGGAACCTTCGACCATCAATCGGGCAGTAGACCTGATCTTGGTCGGGCGCCATCTGGAAAGAATCGCCGACCATGCGACGAACATCAGCGAGGATGTCATCTATCTTGTCAAAGGGAAAACAATCAAGCATCATATCGAGGAGAGGAGCCTAAAGAGCGAATGAAAAATTGTGAGGGACGATGAAACGGATCGCCATTTTAGATGATGAGCCGGACATTGTCGAGCTCGTTTCCCTCCACCTGGAAAAGGCGGGTTTTAAAGCTGAGGGTTTTTTAGATGCAGAGAAATTCTTTGAATTTCTTGAAAAGACAAAGCCTGACCTCATCATTCTGGACCTGATGCTTCCTGATGCTGACGGATTTGAAATATGCAAATATCTAAAAGCAAAAGAGGAACTCTCTTCTATCCCGGTCATCATGCTTACCGCCAAGGACGAAGAATCAGACAAAATTTTGGGATTGGAGCTTGGAGCCGATGACTATGTCACCAAGCCTTTTTCTCCCAAAGAATTGGTGGCGAGGGTTAAGGCCGTCCTGCGCCGCCAGATTTCAAGGGAGAAAGTCAAGACGATTACAATCGGCAAGAGCCTCGTTCTGAATTCAGATAAATATGAGGTATGGGTTGATAAGAAAAAAATCCCTTTGACCTCGACAGAATTCAAGATTCTCAGACTCCTGGCTTCAAAAAAAGGATGGGTCTTTACCCGCGAGCAGATTCTTGATAATTTATGGGGGCACGAAAAAATAGTCTTGGACCGCACGATTGATGTTCACATTAAAAATTTAAGGGAGAAGCTCGGCAAAGCTGCCCATTTAATAAAGAACATAAGAGGAATTGGCTACAAACTGGAAGAATGAAAAGATCGCTTTTCTTAAAAATATTCTCTGGATATTTTTTAATTGTCTTCCTGCTTTCCCTCGTCATCCTTCTTTTTTCTTTTAGTGCCATTCGGAGTCATTACCTTAACACCCTGACCGAAGACTTGGAGAGGCTGGCCCAAGCTTTAAAAAGTAGAGTCATTCCCTATATCGAAGAAAACAGATTTCAAGAGCTTGATGCGTTTTCTAAAGAGCTGGGAAAAACAGTCAAAACTAGAATCACAATTGTCAATCCTGAAGGTGTGGTTCTGGCAGATTCTGAGCAAGACCCGGGAAGAATGGAAAACCACGGGTACAGACCTGAGATTTTCCAGGCTCTGCAGGGGACAATGGGGAAATCCATTCGTCTGAGCCCGACGATAAAGGAAGAGATGCTGTATGTCGCCTTGCCCTTGGAGAAGGATGGAAAGATTTCAGGAGTGGTGAGGGTCAGTCTTCATTTGAAAGATATTAATAAACTTCTTTCAGAGCTAAAGACCAAGATTGCGCTTATGGCGGGCTTGATGATAGTCTTGCTGCTCGTTTTTGCTCTTCTTTTTTCACAGAGTATCTCAGGGCCGATAAGAAAGGTCATCGCCGCCTCACGGCAAGTTGCCTCTGGTGATTTCAAGGCAAGGGTCGTGCTCAAAAATAAAGATGAGCTGCGGGACTTGGCTGAAAGTTTTAACGCCATGACCGATGAATTGAAGACATTTTTTACAGAGCTGTCCAACAAACAAGAAGAGCTGAACAGCGTCATCTTCTCCATCCATGAAGGGCTTCTGGTTATCGACAAAAGCGGTAAAATCCTGCTGAGCAACGAAAGCGCGAAAAAGATGACCGAGAGCGAGCTGATGAATGGACAATACTACTGGGAAGTGGTCAGAAGCTCAAAGTTTGATGAGTTAATAAATAGAGTCATGGAGAAGGAAGAAAGCAGCTCCGCGGAAGTTGAGGTCAACGAAAAAATATATCTGTCGAGCGCCACCTATCTCGGCTCTCAAGAGCTGGCCGTTGTCACCCTCCACGATTTAACCGAAACGAAGAGATTGGAGAGAATAAAAAAAGAATTTGTGGTCAATGTCACCCATGAGCTCCGAACTCCTCTGACGGCGATTAAAGGCTTTGTCGAGACTTTAGAAGAGGAAGGGGATAAGAAAAAAAAGAATTACTTAAGAATCATCAAGAGAAACACAGAGAGGCTCACCCGCATCGTTGAAGACCTGCTCTCTCTCACCGAGCTTGAAGAGAAAGAGTTTCCGCTGGAGCGGGAAGAGGTGAACCTCAAGGAGCTGGCTGAGAATGTTTTCAAAATATTCGAGCAAGAGGCTAAAGAAAAAGACCTATACCTCAAGTTGCTTGCTGATGAAAAGCTTCCCCTTGTTCGCGCTGACTCCTTCCGCTTGGAGCAGATGTTTGTCAACCTTCTCGACAACGCTTTGAAGTACACAGAGAAGGGGGGCGTCACGGTCGGCCTGAAAAGCAAAGAGAGCGAAGTCATCATCGAAGTTCAGGATACGGGAATGGGAATTGCCGCCGAGCATCTGCCTCGGATCTTTGAGAGATTCTACACTGTCGATAAAGCCCGCAGCCGGAAATTGGGCGGAAGCGGCTTGGGGCTTTCCATTGTCAAGCACATCGTCCTTCTCCATGGCGGGACAATCCAGGTGAAAAGCGATTTGGGCGCCGGGACAACATTCACCGTAACTTTGCCTGTGTGAGATCAAGGCTTTTTCAGCAAGTTTCAAGGAATTTTATGATATGGACTTTGATGACGTAATTGCAGTCTGCGACTCGGCCTTATTTTGACGCTGTTCGTCGACTGGTGCTAGGCTTGCCCGGAGTGACTATCAGGATTTCAGGGTTCGCAGAACACGGATCTTGTAAAACTACAAAAAGCAGACTCTTATCCTGCTCAGCAGGTTTCAGCCGTATCTGCTGCAGCTTTTTTCTTTGGACTTTCGAGCGTTTCTTGAGCCTTGGCTAAGGCACATTCAAGCTTATCGTCTTCATCACCGCTGGCGATGTCGTTGACACGGCTCATCGTCTGGCGTATATCATTCTCGTGCTCGGCAGCATGATTTTTGAAATTAAATGGTGGTGATCTCTTGCAACTCCAAAAAAAAATTCTTTGATAGACATCATTACAACGATAGGAGGAAAGATGAAAAAGAGATTGCTTCTTCTTCTCTTGATATTCTTTTCAGGCACATCTTTTGCAATTTTTTCAGCAATGAAAGGGGAAGAATGCACCACTGCGATTATAACAGGCTTAGCGACAGCAGACGGGGCTCCCATTCTTTGGAAAAACAGGGATACAGACCGGCTTTCAAACAAAGTGGTTTTTGTGAGCGATAAACCCTACAGCTATCTTGCGCTGGTCAATGCCGAGGGTCCATCTGGAAGAATGGCCTGGGCAGGATTGAATTCAGCGGGATTTGCCATCATGAACTCTGTTGCTTACAATCTGCCCGGCAAGTCCACAGAAGCAGCAGACCTCGAAGGAATCATCATGGCTGATGCCTTGAGGACATGCTCAACTGTTGATGATTTCGAAAACCACATAAAGAGCAACCTTGGCCCGGATTTAGGAAGCCGGGCCAACTTTGGTGTGATTGATGCCCATGAAGGAGCGTCGCTCTTTGAAGTGTATAATCGAGGATACAAAAGACTTGATGCCAAGGATTTTCCTGAGAAATACATTGTCAACACAAATTTTTCCAGGAGTGGAACTGAGGACCAGGGAAGAGGGTACGTCTGCTTCGACAGAGCAAGCGCTCTTTTCAAAGATGTTCCCCAAGGTAAGCTCACTTTCGATTTTGTCCTTGAGAAGGTTTGCCGCGACCTCGGGCATCCCCTCCTAACCTATCCTGCGCCAGAAGAATGGAAAAATCTTCCTTCTGACAAGCCTTACTGGATTCATGCCAACTACACCATAAATCGTGTGAGCACAGCCGGTGCTGTTGTCATCCACGGAGCAAGAAGAGGAGAAAATTCAGGAAAGATCACCATGTGGGTCATACTGGGCGAACCTGTCTGCTCAATAGCGGTTCCTCTCTGGGTTGATGCAGGAAATCCTCCCTCTCCTCTCTGGGAAGGTCAGGATGCTCCAATATGCAAGGAAGCCTTGAGAATAAAAGACATCCTGAGGCCTCTCAAGGGTTCTGAAAGAAGAGAGTATATCGACATCACCCGACTTGACAATAAGGCAGGAAAAGGATGGCTTCCTTTGCTTCTTCGAACAGAGAAGGAAATCATTGAGAAGACCAGAAACTTTCTCAGAAGGAATTCAAACTCCTCCCAGCTTGCAGAGTTCGAAAAACAAATGGCCACGAAAGTTTTAGAAACCCTCAAAGGAATTCACTGATCTGTGTGCAATTTATTAAAAAAGGAAAGAATATAAATCTGTTATTGAATTGCTTGTCTGTAAAATAAGGTGGGAATAGTTAACACCCCTTTCAAACAGTCCTTGACATTCCTTCGAGTCGAGATTTATACTTCGCTTCGGATGGTTGGATGGGTCAATTCACAAAAAAGACTCACGCGGCAACTGCAGCCGGAAGGCGGATTTTTATTATCCGTTTTCAAAACGAATTCATTTTAATTTTAGGAGGAAAAAATGTTAAAGATTCGAAATTTGATTGTCTTCACCATGGCTTTCGCCTGGGTTGTTGCCTCTGCCAGCGCTGATGTCTATCTGAAACAGCGGGTCAGCCAACCCCAAGCCAAGAACCCAAAAGACGTTGAACAAATTCATGAAACTTGGATTACGCCGACAAAAGTCAGAAACAATGCCGGTGATCAATCCAGCATCTTCGATGTTGAGAAGAACCTGCTGATTGCGATCGACCATGCCAAGAAGAAATACACGGAAATCCCGCTCGACTTTTCAGGCGCCGCTACCGCAGAGGATCAACAAAAGATAGCCAATCTGCCGGGCTTTATGAAGAATATAATGAAGACGGAAGTCAGTGTCCAGGCGACCAACGAGCAGAAACAGATCGGCCAGTGGTCGTGCTTGAAATATCTCCAGACGCTTAAGATGAGCGGGGTCTCATCCGAAAGTGAGATCTGGGCGTCTGAAGATATCAAGATCAGCACCGATGTTTACAATAAATTCAGTGCTGCCCTGATGGCTAGCCTGCCCGGCTTTTATAAGATGCTCAAAGACATAATGAAGGAATGCGAAAAGATCAAAGGGGTCGTGGTCTATGAGAAAACGACGAGCAAGATGATGGGAAAAAATGTGGAGACGACGATGGAGCTGCTCGAAGTCAAAGATGTGGATGCGCCCGCCGATCTCTTCGCCGTTCCGGCTGGATATAAACAGGAAAAATTCAAGGAAAAATAATATAAGACTCGGGACTTATCTCTTCAGCCGTTTGACGAGCTCTTTATTTTTATCGTAGATGTTGATGACCAGCGGCATATCGCCGGGAAGAGCATGCGTCCCGCAGGCATGGCAGGGGTCATAAGGCCTGAAAGCCATCTCGGCCATGTTCAGCAGCCCCTCCGAGACCTTGCCTCCTTTGATAAAGGCTTTGGCCGCTTTTTCGATCGACATGGTGATCGCCGCCGCGTTGTTGATCGTGGCCACGATCAGGTTGGCTTCGGTGATTATTCCTTTTTCATCTGTCTTATAATGGTGAAAGAGGGTGCCCCTCGGCGCTTCAACAACTCCCACTCCTTCAGTCGGAGTCTGGGTAGGGATATTTCGGATGTTGGGACTAGTAATGTCTTTGTCTTCTAAAAGCTTGACCATGGCCTCGGAAGCCTGCAAAGCTTCGATGAGCCTTGCCCAGTGGAAGGCTAAGGTGTTGTGCACGGGCTTGCCGCCCAATGTCTTGTACATCCTATCATAATGTTCTTGAGCTAAGGGAGTGGCCATGCCGTCAGAAGCGTTGAGCCTTGCCAGCGGAGCGACGCGGTAGATGCCGCTCTCTTTTCCTTCGACAAAGCCCTTCCAGCCGACCTTCTTCAGGAATGGAAACTTGATGTAGCTCCAGGGCTCGACATGCTCGGAGACGTGGTTGAGGTATTCGCGGGGTTTGAACTTGGCGAACTCTTTGCCCTCAGGGCTGACGACCCGGATGTCGCCGTCGTAGAAATTGACCTTATTGTTACCATCAACTAGGCCCATGTAGTAGGTCTTCATTTTATAAGCGTCGCCGACAACAACATCGACGTAGGCTTTATTCTTGAGGACAACATCATCAAAGATTTTAAGGGCGAACTGGGCGAATTCCACCGCAAATTTTGCGGTTTCCAGGAATTGAACCCGATGCTCTTCATCCAATCCTTTGGAGACTCCGCCGGGGAGCCCGCAAACAGGATGAATGACCTTGCCGCAAATATGATTGAGGATGTCACGGCATTCTCTCCGGACGCGGATGACCTTTCCAGCTATCTCCAGGCCAACTTTGCCGATAACACCCAGGATGTTCCTTTCTCCGGCAGGAGCCTGGGGCCCGACCACAAAGTCAGGTCCTCCCAAAAAGAAAAAGTGCAGGGTATGGTCTTCCATCATGAAGGTGTTGTAGATAAGCTCCCTGAGTTTCTTGGCTGTCGGTGTCGGCTCAACATGGAAAAGGTCGTCCAGACACTTGGTGGATGCCATATGATGAGCCGTAGGACAGACTCCGCAGATCCGTGGAGTTATTCTCGGCATCTCTTCAGCAGGCCTTCCGACGGCAAACTGCTCAAAGCCGCGTAGCTCGGGAATCTGGAGAAAAGCTCTCTCCACATCTCCTTTATCATCAAGAAAAATCTCGATTTTTCCATGACCTTCCAAGCGAGTGATGGGGTCAATGGTGATTCTTTTATTCATTTTACCGCCTCCATTTTTCTTCTTCTCAGGATGGATTTGGGCAGGCTGAATCGATAGAATGTTCCTGCCGGGTCGACGATTGTCTCCACGATTTTTTCAATCTCCTTCTCATCGTTTGTATCCAGGATTGAAGCAAAAGCTGAGAGAAATTTTGCTCCCTGGTCAAAAACCTGGTCGGTCGGTCCGAAGCAGCCGCGGCAGGGCATGTTGGCTTTGATGCATCTTTCGCCGCAGCCTGTGCGGGTCGCAGGGCCCATGCAGATAACTCCTTGAGCCAGGAAGCATTTTTCAGGGTCGAGAATGACCTCCCAGGGTCTTTTGACCTCCTTGATTGTCAATTTTTCAGGCTTGGTCTCGTTTCTGTCGCAGCCGTCACAGAGGGATTTATTGGGAGAAAGAACAGAGCCTTTAGGAGGAAGCTTTCCTTGAAGGATAGCTTGGACAGCGCTCAGGATTAAATCCCGAGGAGGAGCACAGCCGGGGAGGTAATAGTCAACATCGATCACCTGGTCCAGGGCGAAAACTGTGTCATAAAACTTGGGGAGGAAGAGTTCTTTGCCGTCCACAACTGATTTCTCCAGGGGAACGGTTCCTTGGGGATTATCCGTGGAAGGAGTCGTGTGGTAAGCGCGGTTGAAGATGGTCTCTTTGTTCCAGAAGTTTCCCAGACCTGGAATTCCTCCGAGATGGGAGCAGGAACCATGGGCAACGACGAGCTGCGATTTTTTCCTCAAGAGCTTGACCATCTCTTCCTGCTCTGAAAGCCTCACCGCGCCGTTGATGAAGCTGACAGCGATCGAACCGTCTTCCATGGCTTCCACATCTTTTTTCTTGAAATCCAAGGCAACCGGCCAGAAGACGATATCCACAGCTTCCACGACTTTGAGAATATCTTCAGCCAGGTCGACGATGGATTCCTCGCATCCTCCGCAGGATGCACACCAGTAAAAAGCAACCTTAGGCTTTGCTGCGCTCATTCTTACCTCCGTTCATATTCAAAGGCCCAAGTTTTCTAATCTGTTCTGTAAACTCGTTGCAAACCTGTTGAAATTTGACTCCTTCGGCAGCAGAGACCCATTCCAGCCTGAACCTCTCTTTCTCGATTCCAAATTGCTCCAGCATCTTGGAAAGGAGTTTAGCCCTTCTCAAGGCTTTGTAATTGCCTTCCTGGTAGTGGCAGTCGCCAGGATGGCAGCCGGAGATGAGCACGCCGTCTGCTCCTTCGGCGAATGCTTTCAGGACGAATTGAGGATCAACACGGCCGCTGCACATGACTCGGATAATGCGGATATTGGGAGCATAGGTCATGCGAGCTGTTCCGGCCAGGTCAGCACCTGTATAAGAACACCAGTTACACAAGAAACCAACAAGTTTGGGTTCGAAAGCCCCATTGCTCATTATAGGCCTCCTTGGTTACTATTGAGAAATTAACACGAACGCATTAAGTGCTTTTGCATTGTCATTGCGAGGCGCGAAGCGCCGTGGCAATCTCAACCATTGAATGAGATTGCTTCGTTTCCCTCGCAATGACATTTTATTTATGGCGTTTGTATTAATTCGTATACGTAAGAGAAACGGGATATTATAACCAAAACATAAATCTAATTCAAAAAATTTTTCATTTTTACTCTATAACGATTCCTTCGATCTCAGCCAGAATCTGCTCATCGCGGAAGTGTTTCTGCTGTGAAGCTCCGCTGGGACAGGCGGCAACGCAGGAGCCGCAGCCCTTGCAGAGGGAATCGTTGATGACTGAGACTCCTTTCTCTTTATCATAAGTTATGGCTGTGAAGGGGCAGAGTCCTATGCAGAGCTGACATCCGGCGCAGAGGTCTTCATCGATCTCAGCGGTGATCGGCTCGAGCTCAAATGTTCCTTTGTCTGCCAGAGCCAAAGCCTCTGAAGCAGCGGCGCCAGCCTGGGCAACCGTATCTGGGATATCCTTTGGCGCCTGGCAGGCTCCTGCCAGGAAAATGCCGTCGGAGAAGGTAGAAACCGGAGCAAGCTTTGGATGTCTCTCCAGAAAGAAAGTATCCTGGCTGCAGGAAATGTTAAAAATCTTGGCAATTTGATTGTGGTCGAGACTGGGCTCAAGGCCTGTGGCAAGGATGACCATGTCAACTGGGATTCTGCGCACCACTCCCAGGAGCGTATCTTCGACTCGGATAATGAGCTTTCCTTCTTCTC
Source organism: uncultured Eubacteriales bacterium (assembly GCA_964526905.1). Classification (GTDB taxonomy): domain Bacteria; phylum Acidobacteriota; class Aminicenantia; order Aminicenantales; family Aminicenantaceae; genus CAZGMN01. Next base: position 11,495 of record CAZGMN010000027.1, on the reverse strand, counting down.
TTTCTGTCAAAGCCACATCGGTCACCTCTGA
>CAZGMN010000027.1:0-11364 GCA_964526905.1 uncultured Eubacteriales bacterium | reverse complement strand
GCCTTCGGCTCTTCTCCGTTGGCCAGAAGGATTTTTCCTCCAGTCGGGCTCGAGGCGTTGACCAGTTTTTCAAACTCCAGGGCGGTGATGATGTTGTTGAATCTTCCATAGCCGTAAGCCGGTATGCGCTTCGGGTCAAAGGGCTTGAAGCCAGAAGCGAGGATAATTGAGCCTACCTCGAGTTCAATCTCTTCCTCTTTCATCTCAGGGTTTATAGCTTCTTTCTCGCAAACCTTTTCGCAGAGCTTGCAATTTCCAGTCTTGAAGTGGATACAGGCTTGTTCGTCGATAAAGGGAACCATGGGCACAGCTTGGCGAATGGGAACGCGGATGGCTGTTGAAGGGCCGAGGTTGAGCTCGCTGTGGATGATCTTTCTTCCATGCAGGTCTTCAAAGGTCATGGCTCCGGTCGGGCAAAAATAGGCGCAGGCTGTGCAGCCAATGCAGGCCTCGGAGGGTTCGCCGAAAGGAGGAGAAACTTTGCGCTCCAGCCCTCTTTCGATGAAGCTGATGGCATTGGCGCCGACGACCTGCTCACAGGTGCGGACACATAGGCCGCAGAGAATGCATTTTTCGTTCGGGTCTTTTATCTCAAACCGCGTCTTTTCAATTCCCAATTGTTTAGCAATTTTCTGCACAGGCTCGGCAGCAGGAGCTTGAGCCATGAGCATTTCGATATTCAGGCGCCGGGCTTTTAAGGCTTTTTCAGAATCTGTGTAGATGACCATTCCTTCTTGAGCTTTTGTGTTGCAGGAAGTGACCAGAGTGCTTGTCTCTCCCATTCTTCTTTCGACAATACACACCCGGCAAGCCGCATAAGGCTCGAGAAGAGGATGGTAGCAGAGAGTCGGGATCTCGATATCAAGAAGTTTTGCAGCCTTGAGAATAGTCGTTCCCTTTTCAACCGCTATTGGCTTATCATTAATCGTCAGCTTAATTTTTTTCTCTTCGCTCATCTTTTTCCTCCTTTGCTTTCTAAATCACACCTTAAGCACCGCCTGGCTTCTTTCATGGCCTGTTCTTTGCTGAAGCCGAGTTCGACTTCTCGGAAGCCGCTGATTCTTTCTTGGATCGACAACACCGGCATCTCAGGTCTTTCAAGCCCTTCGGCTTCTTCGGCTGATAATTCGACAGGGGGCACTTCTAATTTAGGCTCTGTCGGTTTGTATTCCCTTTGAGGGCTCTCACCTCTTAAATATCTGTGGATGGATTCAGCCGCGATTTTTCCAGCATGCATGGCTTCGAGCACAGTCGCCGGGCCTGAGACGACATCCCCGCCGGCGAATATGCCGGGAATGTTGGTGGCCATGGTCTCCGGGTCGATCTCCAGGGTTTTCCATTTGGATATATTAACTTTTGTTTTGCCGTCCAGGAATGAAAGGTCAGGCTCCTGTCCTATGGCCGGGATGAGGGTGTCGATTTCAAGCTCGAATTCGCTTCCAGCCACAGGCACAGGCCTCCGTCTTCCGGATTTGTCAAAATCGCCGAGCTCCATCCTGGTGCATTTAATCTTTGAAAGCCTTCCATTTTTTGCCTGGCATTCTATGGGCAGGGTCAGAAATTCAATCTTAATTCCTTCCTTCAAGGCTTCGTCTACCTCTTCTTTGTTAGCTGGCATCTCCGGCCTTGTCCTTCTGTAAAGGATGGTGACGTCAGCTCCCAGCCGCCAGGCCGTTCGGGCAGCGTCAATTGCCGTATTCCCTCCGCCGACAACAGCTAATTTTTTTCCGATTTCTGCTTTTTTCTCCAGGTTGTATTTTTTCAGGAACTCAATGGGGTCGATGACGCCTTCGGCATCTTCGCCTGGAATTCCCAATTTCAAATTCAAAGGAGCACCCGCGGCAATAAAGACCGACTTGTATCCCTTGCTGAACAGGTCATTGATGGTTAAGTCTTTTCCAATACGGGTATTGGTTTTGATTTCCACACCGAGCTGTTTGATGGCCTCGATTTCAGAATTGAGGATGTCCTTTGGCAGCCTGTACTCGGGGATTCCCCAGGATAACATCCCACCCGGGACTTTCTCGGCTTCAAAGATTGTTACATCATAGCCTCTCTTTGTCAGCTCCCAGCCAGCCATAAGTCCTGCAGGGCCGGAGCCGACAATAGCCACTTTTTCGTATTTTTTTGAGACGGGCTTGACCGCTGGTCTCCCGCCGTTTGTCCTTTCGTAATCCGAGACAAACCGCTTGAGGTGCCTGATGGCAATGGGCTCTCCCACCTCCCCGGCCCTGCACCGCGTTTCGCAAGGATGGTGGCAGACCCGGCCGCAAATGCTGGGCAAGGGATTGACCCAGCGGTTGACCTCCAGGGCTTCCTTGAAGTTGCCTTGGGCGATCAAAGCGACATAAGAGCAAGCCTCGGTGCCGATCGGGCAGGTGTGGTGGCAGGGAGAGGAGACCAGGTCGTTGCAGACTCCAGCCGCGCATCTCTTGTATTTAATGTGAGCTTCGTATTCGTCCCTGAAATAGCGGAGAGAGGTTAAAACAGGGTTAGGGGCAGTGTTTCCTAATCCGCAGAGAGCAGTGGCTTTGATGTTCGTTGCCAAATCTTCGAGGAGAGTGAGGTCCTCCATCACGGCTTTGCCCTTTTTTATTCTGGACAGGATTTCGAGCATGCGGGGGATGCCTTCTCGGCAGGGCGTGCATTTTCCGCAGGATTCACCCTTGGTGAAGGTGAGGAAGTAATGAGCCATATCGACCATACATGTGTTTTCGTCGGTGACAACCATGCCGCCTGAACCCATCATCGAGCCAGCCTTGGTCAGTTGCTCGTAATCCACAGGGAGATTCAAGAGCTCAGACGGGACGCATCCGCCAGAGGGGCCGCCGATCTGGACAGCCTTGAATTTCCTATCTTTGAGTATTCCGCTGCAGATGTCAAAAATAATCTCGCCCAGGCTAAGCCCCATCGGAACTTCGACCAGACCCGTGTCCTTGACTTTGCCCACGACAGAAAAGACCTTTGTTCCCTTGCTTATTTCTGTTCCGATGGAGGAGTACCACTTCGCCCCACGGTTGATGATCGGGGCGATGTTCGCCCAGGTTTCGACATTATTGATATTCGTCGGCTTTCCCCAGAGGCCGCTCTCAGCCGGGTAGGGAGGCCGGGGTCTGGGCTCACCCAGGCGGCCTTCCACTGAAGCAATCAGCGCTGTTTCCTCTCCGCAGACAAAAGCACCGGCGCCTCTGACCACCCTGACATCAAAATCAAACCCGGTGCCCAGGATGTCTTTTCCCAGCAGTCCGTACTCTCTTGCTTGGCCGATGGCGACGTATATCCTGTGAACAGCCAGGGGGTATTCATTGCGGATATAGATAAATCCTTCTTTGGCTCCTACGGCTCTGGCTGCGATGAGCATTCCTTCGAGCACAGAATGGGGGTCGGCTTCGACGATGCTCCGGTCCATGAATGCGCCGGGGTCGCCTTCATCGCCGTTGCAGATAAGATATTTCGGCTCTCCTTGTGCATTCCGGACAAATTCCCACTTCATCCCTGTGGGAAATCCGGCTCCGCCCCTGCCTCGAAGCCCGGAGTTCTTAATCTCCTTAATTATCTCTTCCGGTTTCATTTTGGTCAGGGCCTTGGCCAGGGCGGTGTAGCCGTCCCGGGCAATATAATCCTCTATTTTTTCAGGGTCGATCAGGCCCCTGTTTCGGAGTGCGATGAGAATCTGCTTTTTGAAGAAGCCGATATCACTCAATTTGGGAACAGGGACTTTTTCAGCAGGCGGGGTGTACATGAGACGTTTGACCGGCCTTCCCTTGAGAAGATGCTCTTCGACGAGATAGGGAATGTCTGTGAGGCTTAGCTTGTTGTAGAAGATATTATCAGGCTTCACGACTAAAAGAGGCCCGGCTTCACAAAAGCCATTGCAGCCGGTGGTGACCACAAGCACTTCGTTTTCCAGGCCCTGTTTTTTTATTTCTTTCTCCAGCGCCTCCTTTATCTCGAAGGAATGATTGGAGACACAGGCTGTTCCGCCACAAACCATGAGATGCAAGCGATAGGCTTTGTCTTTCATCCGTACCTCCTTGATTAAACCGCTCTCTCGCTGCCGATGGCGAGGGCATATTCCTTGACAGGCTTCCCGCCGATGATGTGCTTTTGGAAAATTTCTTTTGTTTTCTCCGCGGTTAGCTCCACGTATTTCACAGGAGCCTGGCCTGCGGCTTCGACGGTGATCATCGGCTCTCGGCTGCAGAGGCCTGCGCACCCTGATGTTGTCAGCAGAATGTCTCGGACATTTCTTTTTTCAATTTCTTCCATCAAGCTGTCCATGATTTTTCGAGCGCCGGCTGCGATTCCGCATGTTCCCATGTGAACTGTGATTTTTGTCTTATAAGGTCCGCCTTCTCTGAGTGTTGTTGTTCTTGCCGCTTCCTCTTTAATTTTTGCTAAATCTTCAATTTTGAGTTTAGGCATTTTTCCCTCCTCTACTTTTTGTATTCCTTAAGAATCGGAGCGATTTTTGATTCAGAGAGCTTCCCATGAACCTCTTTTCCAACCATCATCACCGGAGCAAGGCCGCAGCATCCGAGGCATCGAACCTCATCAAGGCTGAAATTAAAGTCCGGCGCTGTCTCACCCCTTTTGATTCCCAACTCTTTCTCCATTTTTTCCATGATTCTTGCTCCCCCTCTGACATGGCAGGCTGTCCCTAAGCAGACGCTAATCGGATGCTTTCCTTTGGGTTTAAGACTGAAAGCCTTGAAGAAGGTGGCAACGCTGAGAATCCGGCTGAGGGGGATGTTGAGCTCTTTGGAGACCCTCATTAAGGCCTCCTTGGGCAGGTAATTAAACTCTTCCTGGATGTCCTGGAGAATGGCCACTATGGCATGGGTTTCATTTCCGTATTTCTCAATGATTTGCGTCAGTTTGCTTTCATTCATTTTTGCCTCCTTAAGCTAACGATTCCTTCTTTTAAATTTTTTCTTATGAAATCAACCACCTGGGGCGAGTTTATGGAAATTCCGTTGAGATGAGCTTTTATCTCTTCTGTGCTGAGAGAATAATAAGAGCGGTTGACTTGATGCCGGTAGTCGATTTCGACCTCCGGGTGTCCGATGATTAAAGTCACGATTGTCTGGGCGATGTCTCCCAGGGGCTTGGTATCGATATGGCTCGCTTGAAAGCTTGCCTTTATCTTTGTTCCCAGTTTAGCTTTTGATTGGATGGTGAAGCAGCCGTTTGCCGCTCTGGCCGCTTCAGCCAAAAGCGGAAGGCCGAGGCCGAACCGCCTTGTTTTTTTAGTAGTAAAGAAAGGGTCTAAAGCTTTTTTCAGAGTTTCTTTGTCCATTCCTTTCCCGTCATCAACAATTTCAAGGGACAGCGTATCTTTCTTGTTGTTTTCAAAGACTTTGATTTTAATTTTCTTGGCCTGGGCCTCGATTGAATTCTCGGCGATGTCAAGAATATGCAGGGACAAATCTTCCATCTTCAACCTTAATGAATGATTTTCCTCCCTTCCTCATTTTGAAGGGCCTTTCTAATTTCTTCTGTGTTTCCCTCCTCGATATAAAAGCAGGTGCACGCCTTGCCGATTTCTTCCAGGAAATGGGCATCGGAGAAGGTGGTAAAGGGGAAAGTATTTTGAAACCTGCTCTTTGCTTCTTCCAAAGAAGTCTTGGGCGAAATCTCCAGGGCATCCAGCATGAGATGCTCGGGGATAAAACCCAATTGACTGACGAGGCTGAATCCTTCCCGGTCGATGTGGGAGGCGATGGCCAGGCCGTGAAAAGAGTGGATGGTTTCGACAACCCTTTCCACAGAAAGAGTTGAAGCGCCGATCAGAAGTCTCTTGTTGAAGCGGAGGACTTCTCCTTTCTCATTGACCACGACTTGCATGCCAAAAGCTTTTTCGTCATTTTCTCCGGGGAGATGGTCGTAGACGACTTGCTGTAGCTTAAAAGCTGCTTCGGCTGTATCGAAGAGAGCCAGGATGTGGACTTCTTCCTGAGAAGTCACTTCCATTCCGGGCAGGACGTTGAGTTTAAATTTGCGGGCAGCTTTGATGAGAGCCGGGACGTTCTCGGCAGAATTGTGGTCGCAGATGCCGAGGATGTCGATTTCCTTGAGCTTTGCCTTTTCGGCTATGGCTGACGGCGACATTTTGAGGTCAGCACAGGGAGAGAGGCAGGTATGAATGTGCAAATCCGCTCTCATCGACCTTAACATCGTTCAGTCCTTTGACCTCATGAGCTCGAACAGCTCTCCGGATATCTTGAAGGAAGTCAATTCTGTAGCGAGGAGTGGCACTTTTTCCTCTTCGGCCTTTTTCATCGTCTCTTGGTCAGGCTGCCGCTTGTTGACGATGATGATGCCGGCCAGGTCTTTTAACTTGGCGACGGCGATGATGTTTTGATGCGTTTGGAGCGTCACCCAGAGATTTCCTTCGCGGCTGTTGGCCATCACATCGCTGAGGAGGTCGCTGGTGTATCCTCCGCTGACTTCTGTCTCAAGCTTGTCCTGGGCCGTTAAGACCTTAAGCTTTAGCTTTTCGATAATTTCTCTTAGTTTCATTTTTCTTCCGTCCTTCTTTTTTCTTTTCCTCGCTTTCTGACAAGGTGGGATTTAAGGGAAAAGATTTATCGAGCAGCTCAGATATCTCATGACGAAACTTTCTTAAGGGTCGAGGAAGGTTGAAGATGCAATCTGCGAGCTCTGCCTCTCCTCTGACCACATCCTCAGCGAAAGTCAAGCAGGTGGGAGAGCCGCAGGCGCCACAGTCGATCTTGGGCAATTTTTCATAGATAATCTCTTTTTCTTTTCGTTTCATTATGGCCTTGTTCAAATCTTCGTCGAGAGGCTTAAGCGGACGCGGCTCGATTTTTCCCTCTAAAAAGGAGTATTTCTGCTGATAAAGCCTTCTGACTTCTCTAATATCAGGGCAGGCTTTAATTTTTTCAAACTCCAGGGTTTCAATCAGCTTGAGGATTTTATTATAGGAAATATAGAGGTTTTCGATGGTTAAAGAGCCTCCGACACACCCCTGATGGCAGGAATAAGCCTCGATGAAGTCAATGTTTCTCAATTTACCCCGCTCGATGTCATCAAAGACTTTAAGGATTTCGCTCAATCCCGAAACTGTGAGCGAGTTCTTGAGCCTCAAAGTCCTGCTCATCCCTCCGGCCATTGCCCAGCCGATGCCGAGAATGCAGATGCTTTCCAGAGCTTTCCTGTAGCTCCCTTTTTCCATACCCTCCATGGCCGAGAGGAGAGGCCCATAAATATCAGAAATGGAGATGGCTCCATCCAAGTTGGATTTTCCTTTTTCTGCAGGTTGCCTGATGGAGATCATTTTCACCGGGCAGGGAGTCAGGTAGAAAGCACCGACTTCTTTTTCCTTGAGGTCATACTGTTTTGATTTTTTCTTCTTGATTTCTCTGGCAGCAATTTCTCTCGGCGTATTGATGGGGATGATTTGGTCGATAAGGCCCGGATATTTAACCTGGATCAGGCGGACCACGGTCGGACAGGCATTGGAGATAAGAGGCTTTGGCCCTTTGTATTCTCGAAGATATTCCTGGATGGCAAAGCTAACTTCTCCACAGGTTTGAGCCAGGTCGACGGCGTCGTCAAAACCAAGTTTTTTCAGCCCGGCGAGTATCTTATCAGGCAGGATTTCTCTCCCGAACTGGGCATAGAGTGCAGGCGAGGGAATGGCTATGGTGTGTCTGAATTTAGAGAGCTCTCCAAAAGGGTCGGTCAAGGGGATGATTGCTCCGTTCGGACAGGCCGTGATGCATTCTCCACAATCGATGCACCTTTCTTCGATAATTTTTGCTTTTCCCCCTCTGGCTCTGAGAGCCTGGGTGGGGCAGACCCGCATGCATCTCATCCGGCCCGAACATTTATCACTGTCGACGCGGATGGAATGGAAGTAGTGATTCATTTCTTCTCCGCTTGGTTCAAGTGAAGGGTGATATCCAGTTTTGTTCCTGATCCCGGGATTGAGGAGATTTCGAATTTGTCTGCATTCTTTTTAATGTTGGGAAGGCCCATTCCCGCTCCAAAACCCATTTCCCGCATTTCTTCGGTGGCCGTTGAATAGCCTTCCTGCATGGCCATCTCGATATCCTCGATGCCCGGCCCTTTATCTTCGACTTTAAAATGAATTTTTTTGGGAGTGATGGTCAGAGCCAGCTCGCCTCGGTTGGCATACATCACCACGTTCATCTCTGCCTCGTAAGCGGCAATGGCCGCACGTCTGATGACGGTTGAGTCAATGCCGATTTCCTGGAGAATTTCTTTGACTTTGGTCGAAACGCTTCCGGCTCGACTGAAATCCCGGCCGAGAATCTCAAAGCTTTGAAATAAAACATTTTCAGCGTTCATCATCATTTTTTATTTTGGAGGTCGTTTACTCCGGATATTCCATGGCTGTAGAGAAGACCGCAGGCTTTATACATCATAAGTTTTGTGGAGAAGATCGGAATTCCTTTTTCGGTGGCTATCTTTATTCCTTCTTTATCAGGCTTCTTGCCCCTGACATAGATGATAGCCTTGGCTTCGATGATATCAGCGGTCCGGACCGATTGGGAATTGGATAAACCCGTTAAAAGGACGATTCCAGGCTGGCCAAAGGCCAGGACATCGCTCATCAAATCAGATGCTCCGGCGAATTTGACCTCCTCATTGAGACAATTCTCGCCGCAGATGACCTCGGCTTGGAGGATTTCCTGAAGCTCTTTCAAAGTCATTTTTACTGTTCTTTTGCGATGCGTTTAATGATGACCTCTCCCTTTCTGATGATTCGTTCTGAAGGAGTGATGGTCGTCGGGCAGTTCTCCCAGCAGGCACCGCAGCCGTTGCATTTGTCGATGTCGACATAGCGTGCTTTTTTTCTTATTTTCGCCTTAAAATTTCCGACAAAACCCGAAATTTCTTTAACCTCACTCCAAGTGAGAAGCTCGATATTGGGATGTTTGCCGACCTCGGTCATCCTCGGAGTGAGAATACAGGCAGAGCAGTCCAGAGTCGGAAACGTCTTATCCAGCATGGACATATGGCCTCCGATCGAGGACTGTTTTTCTACGAGATAAACCTTTTTGCCTGAGTTGGCATAGGTTAGGGCCGCCTGGATGCCGGCAATTCCTCCTCCGACAATCAGGATTTCCGGACGGACTGGAACTGCTTTTTTAGCCAGGGGGTCATGAAGGGCGACTCTTCGCACCGCAGCTGAGATAAGAGCTTTTGCTTTTTTGGTCGCTTTCTCCGGATCCTTTGTCACCCAGGAACAATGCTCACGAATATTGGACATCTGGAAGTAAAAGGGATTCAGGCCTCCTTCGGCTGTTACTCCTCTGAAGGTCGGCTCGTGCATCAGAGGAGAACAGGAAGCGACAACCACCCGGTTGAGATTGTGCTCTTTGATGTTCTGCTTGATCAACTCCTGTCCAGGGTCAGAACACATGAATTTATAATCCTTGGCCACAGCGACATTATCCAGCTTGGACGCAAACTCAACGACTTCGGCCACATTGACCTTGCCAGCGATGTTTGTTCCGCAGTGGCAGATAAAAACTCCAATTCTTGGTTGGCCGTTCTTGCTCATCTTGCTCCTCCATTTTGGAGTTTCTCCCACATCGGCTTTAAAGAAATGATGGAACGGGAGAAACCAAGGTCTTCTTTGGGAATGCCCAGCGCCAAGCCCACCAGCTGGCTGAAATAGAGAATGGGCATTTTGATATCCTCTTTATATTTATGGACAATTTTGCTCTGTAAGATTTCCAGGTTGAACTGGCAGAGGGGACAGATGGTCACCATGACATCAGCTCCCTTTTTCTTTGCTTCTTTGAGGAGGATGTAGTTTAATCTCAAGCCGACTTCCTCTATGGTTCCGGTCAGAGAGCCGCCGCAACAGCGTGTTTTTGAGGAATAATTGATAGGTGTCGCGCCGATGGCTTCCATAATGCTGTCCAGAGTCGTGGGATAATCAGGGTCATCAAAGTCTGTGTAGGGCCTGACTAACTGACAGCCGTAATAACAGACAACTCTTAAGCCGGAGAGTTTTTGTTTGACTTTCGCCTTTATTTTCTCCGTGCCCAAGTCCTTGATAAGTATTTCTAAGGGATGTTTAACCTCCACTTTTCCGCTGTATTCGAAGCCCGTATCTCTTAAGTTACCCAAGATTTTTTTTGCTTTATTCTTCTCGCTCTTCAAAAATAGATTGGATTTTTTCAAGGTCAGATAACAGCCTGCACAAGGAGCCACGATGTTTTTTCCTGTTCTTTCGGCAATGGAAAGGTTTCGGCCGCAGATGGCGGCAGCCATAGTGTCATCGACTGAGAAATAGGCTGTGGCTCCGCAGCAGTTCCAATCTTCCATTTCTTCGAGTTTCATCCCCATTTCTTTAAAGACAGGGAGAATGGATTCTTCGTAGTGCTTAGCGTTACCCTTCAAGGAACAGCCTGGATAATAGATATATTCAGTCATGAGCTCCCTCCTTCACGGTCCTCAATAGTCTTTTCAACTGCTTTATATTCTTTATTTTTTCTTTCTTCAGGCTCATCCGGCCTGTTTTTATCAGGCTCAACCCCAGCGGCGCCATCTTCAGCAACCCCAATGGATTTTTCGACTTTAAGTACATATTCAGGATCAGCCACAGCTCGGAGCTTCGGCCGTTATTGGCGATAATTTTATGCATCTCTTTGGCGAGCACTGGAATGGCGAACCGGCCAGGGTAGACTTTCTCTTCAATGGCTTTTCTTTTCAAAGCATACATGACATCCGTGATCTTAATCTTGGCCGGGCAGCGAACCTGGCAGGTGTAGCACGAGGAGCACAGCCAGATGGTGAAGCTTTTGAGCGCTTCTTCTTTAAAGCCGTTTTTAATCAAGGAAATTATCTTGCGCGGGGGATAATCCATATAGACTGACATCGGACAGGAGCTGCTGCAGGTTCCGCATTGGATGCAACGGTCAATCTCGTCGCAGCCAGACATCTCCTTCATTTCGTCCAAAAAATTCTTGTCCAACTCTTCCTCATACTTGACTTTTCTCTGGATTTCCATGAATCCTCCTTTTTAGAGAATTATGTTTGTATTTTTAAAAGGAATTTTCTTGAGTGCAAAAGGAGACGAAAAAATGACGTTTTGGTATAAAACATTTCAGTAATTCACGCTATTGCCGTAAATATATAATATGAAGGAAGGATAAAAATTAACACGCTTGTAACTTGCGACGACCTTCCTGCATCAAAAATTAATTTTAATTATAAGATTAGGTATGATAGCAAATCTTATAATTAGGCTAAATTCTATGAAGAAAACTTAAACTTGTCAATAAAAAACATAAAAAACTAAAAAACTAAAAAACTATGAAACTAAAAAAAAATAAAATAGGTGCTACAATTTTCTTAAAT
>CAZGMN010000026.1:0-20999 GCA_964526905.1 uncultured Eubacteriales bacterium | reverse complement strand
CTCTTCCTTTTTCGAAGGTCAAAGGCCTCTTTTTAGAAAAGAAAGATGTTTCCTCCCTCCGTTATCTTTTGCCTGAGGTTGAATTGTGGAAATTTACAGAGGCGCCGATGAGTTATCTCCCTCCGACCCTCTTCGAATATATTGACGGTGCGGCGGATATTTATCTGGCCTATGATTTTAAGGAGTTGATTGTCGGCCAGTATAAGAAAGGAGATGAGAATCGCTCCCTCACCATAGAAATTTATGATATGGGAGATGAAAAAAATGCTTTTGGGATTTACAGCGCTGAACGGTTTCCTGACAATAAATTCATTTCCATTGGCAACCAGGGGTATCTGGAAGAAGGGACTCTGAATTTTATTGCCGGGAAGTATTACGCCAAACTTCTCTGTTTTGATTGTGGAGAAGAATCTTCAAAAGTTCTTAAACTTTTTTCTCAAAGGATTGTGGAGAGAATCAAAGATAAAGGCCATCTTCCTCATTTGCTCAGATTCTTCCCCAAAGAAGGACTTATTCCAAACAGCGAGAAGTTTATCCTGCGGGATTTCTTGGGCTACAGTTTTTTGCACGATGGCTACACAGCTAACTATCAGCTCAAAGGAATTGATTTTGATTGTTTCCTCGCCGAAGGGAAAGATGAAGAGGATGCTCAAAAGATGTTAGCCGAGTATCTCGAAACAAGGAATAAGGCTGAGATCCGGGAAGTTGCCGGGGGCTACCGTCTTAAGGATCGCTACTATCACAACATCTATTTGGCCCGAGTTAAGAATTATCTCTGTGGAGTGATGAGAATCAAGGAGGGCCTGGAAGAGATTGGAGTCAGATATTTTGGAATGCTGGTCGAAAGCTTAAAGAAAAACTGACCTTTTATTCTTGTTATTCTTGTCTTTCTGCTTTTTTAATCAATAGCTGCGGATTTTCAAATCAAATGCGACTTGATATTGATTGATTCTTATGGCTGTCCGTCTTCCGGCAGGGAAGTGAATTCGCTAATGACCGCGCGATTTCGTCCCTGCTTCTTGGCCAGGTAGAGAGCGTTATCACTGCATTGAATGAGGCTGCTTCCCGAGGCTCGAACTAAATTATCTGAGCAAGTTCCGCCTAAACTTATGGTAACGGCAACGGATGCCGTTTCTGTTTTTATTTGTTTATCCATAATAACATGGCGCAGCCGCTCGGCAATCTTCTTCAATTCATTCAAGTCCGTATTGGGGAAGACAGCGAATATTTCATCGCCTCCGTAGCGGCCTGCTTTATCATAAGACCGCAGATTTTTTTTAAAGCGTGACGCCACTTCAACAAGGACCTTATCCCCGACGAAATGGCCATGGGTGTCATTGGTTTTCTTGAAGTTGTCAATATCAACCATAATGACTCCAGTGGGCTGGCTTTCCCTCCAGCCTCGATTGAGCTCCTCTTCCAGCATCTCCACAATTTTATTTTTGTTCCATAACTTTGTCAGCCAGTCATAGCTGGAGAGGCTTATGCAACTGTCTTCAAGATTGATTGTTCGCTCGGCATTCTGCAGGCGGACTTTGAGCTGAATGAAGTTAAAAGGCTTGAGAATATAATCATCGGCTCCGACGGAAAGACCTCTGATGATTTCAAATTCCACGCTCTTGGGTGCCAGAAGGATAATGTATATATCTTTAATTTTCTGCTCTTGGATTTGCTGGCGGATTTGATTGCAGAGGTCGAGCGCGCTTGTCCCGTTAATGCTCCACTCGATGAGCGCTAGACGAACATCTTTTTTTTCTATGGTTTCTAAGGCTTTTTGGCTGTCATGGGCAGAGACGACTTCATACCCCCACTCTTTGATATCAGTCTCCAATGACTGGCAGTAGGAGATGTCAGGCTCGGCAATAAGAACTTTCACAAACTTGACCTCTCTTTGAAAAATGGGTCATAACGTATTTTTATTCAATTCTATAGATTTAAAAGAACCTGGTCAACTGCCTTTCCAAGCTGTGGAGAGGATGAAAATCAGGTGATGGTTATAAGCTTCTTCTGGCGGGCTAAGCCTTCTATCTTTGAGAAACGGCCGATAAGCTGCTCGATATAGTTTCTGCCATCAAAGTCTTGTTTGGATAAGAAACGGACAGAGAGCATCACCCGTTCCAGGCAGCGGATTTTTTCCTCTCTCTTATAGGTGTTCGTTGCTCCGGGGATGATGATTTTTCCCTCATAGCGGCATTTTTCGATATTCTGATAGATGGCTTCTCCGACTTCGTTCCTCGGCCGGCGCTTCTCTTCAGGCATGTAGAGCAGGCTTTTTCCTTTTTCAACTTTTTCTCGGGCATACTCCAAAGCCAAGAGCGCGTCTCTATCTTTAAAGGATTTGTCCTTTTCTCCATATCCTTTCAGGGGTGCTTCGATATGAAAGGCAAGCCAGGCTATTCTCTCGTCGCTCAAGATGTCTTCCTCAGCCGACATCTTTCTTGGGGAGGAATGCTTCCTTTCGATGATTCTTTTTTCTTGGTAAGGCCTGTGTTTTTCAAGAAAAGAGCAGCTTTGAGGACAGCTGATCTCTTTCTCTCTGAGCAAGCCGCAGCAGAGGTTGCAGAGATAGTCTCCCAGGGCCACGCAGTGGCGTTTCCCCACTCTTTTCTTACATCTTGAACACTTAGCCATTTTTGCCTGGTTATGAAATCATTTTCGGAGATATAGCCCTATCCTCAGCAGGTCAGGTGGAAAGCACCTGTCGTCCTTTTTTTGGAGGCGCTTTCGTTAAAACTCTTAACAGCTTTTTCTGTTTTTTCGATGATGAGGATTATCCCCTTTGACCGGGCGTGGCTCTTGACGTCCTCGTTAACTTTCATCAGCCCGTAAAAGCCGGTGCCGATGATAAGAGTCTCAGGTTTTTCTTCGAAAACATCCTCCAAGTCTTCAAGACAGAGCTTGTGACCGGATTTTCGCCACCAGGAGTTGTTTATTTTTTCAGGAAAGATGATCAGGTCGGAAGTGTACGTCTGGCCGTCAACGACCATGCGACCAAAAGAATAAGATTCAATCATGACTTTTTTTTCAAAAGGAAGGTATCAAAAGTCAATGCTTTCATCTTCCTTCCCAGAATTTTCTTTAGTGCTTTTTGGGCAGCCATCTTCTGAGCGTCTTTTTTGGTGTTGCCTTCTGCCCTGGCCAAGGGCTCATTTCCAATGAGGACTTCGACCTTGAAGCTTCTCTTATGGTCAGGGCCTGAGACCATGATCGTCCTGTAGACAGGCGGAGGAAGGTTCACCTTTTGAAAATATTCTTGCAGGGCTGACTTGTAGTTGTTGATCAAGAAATTGCGGGTTTTAATTCTTCTCAGAAAAGGTTGGAGATAACCCTGAAGAAATCTTCTGGTCTGCTCCAGTCCGCCATCCAGATATATGGCTGCCACCAGAGCTTCAAAGGCTGCGGCTAAGATTGTCTTCTTCTTGCGTCCTCCGCTTTTTTCCTCGCCTTTTCCAAGAAGGATGATCCTATCCAGCTTGACTCTTTTGGCAAAGGATGAAAGGGATGAGGTGTTGGCGACAGTGGACTTGAGTTTGGAAAGCTCTCCCTCGGCTAAATTTGGGTAGGCGGCGAAGAGGTAGTCAGCCACAACCAAACCAAGAACTGAGTCTCCCAAGAATTCCATGGTTTCGTTATCTTCATCCACATTTTTTTGGTTTTCATAGGCATAGGAGCTGTGGGTTAGAGCTTGAGCGAGAAGGTTTCTGTTTTTGAAGCTATAGCCGATCCTTTTTTCGACCTGTTTGAATTTAATTTTCATCAGGAATGACATTTCACTCGATTCCTCGTGGACTAAGAAGAGGAGACGATTTTTCCTCCGACAATGGTCATGACCGCAGCTCCCCTCAGCTTCCAGCCGTGGAAAGGATTATTCCGGCTTTTGGATTTGAAGGCCTTGACATCAACAACAATCTCCTTGTGGAGGTTTAAGATGGTTAAATCAGCGTCTGCTCCAGGGCATATTTTGCCCTTGTTTTCAAGCCCGAGGAGAAGAGCCGGAGTGGTGGATGACATTTGAATAAACCGTTGGAGGGAGATGACATTCTTGTTGACAAGCTTGTCGAGCAGGAGAGAGACAGCGGTCTCCAAGCCGCAAATGCCAAAAGGAGCGATGTCAAATTCAACATCCTTCTCGTCGGCTGTGTGAGGAGCATGGTCGGTGGCGAAGACATCGACAACTCCTTCCTTAATCGCCTGGATTAAAGCCTGCGTATCCTCCTTGCTCCGGAGCGGGGGATTGACCTTTAAATTCGTATCATAAGTTTCGAGGCAGGCGTCGGTCAGGAAGAGATGATGGGGAGTGACTTCGGCTGTGACCTTGACCTTCTTTTTCTTCGCCTCCTTGACCAAGTCAACTGCACCTTTAACACTGAGATGGGCAATATGGATTCTTGCCTCAGCCTTTTGAGCGAGAAGGATATCTCTGGCGACCATTATCTCCTCCGAGGAATCAGGAATTCCTCTCAGGCCAAAAAGATAGGAGTAATATCCTTCGTTCATCACTCCTTCGCCGCTCAGGCTTCTATCCTCGCAGTGGTCGATGATGAGAGTGTTGAGAAGCTTTGAATATTCCAGAGCCCGGCGCATGGTCTGGCTGTTTCCTACGGGATGACCGTCATCCGAGAAGGCCACAGCTCCGGCCTCTTCCAAATCAGCCATGTCTGTCAGTTCCTCGCCCCTCAGTCCTTTGGTGATGGCGGCTACGGGAAAAACATTGACCACGGCCCTTTTTTTCGCCTCGGAGAGGATATATTCAGTCACTCCACGATTATCATTCACAGGATTGGTGTTTGGCATGCAGGCGATAGAGGTAAACCCTCCCTTGGCCGCAGCCCGGGAGCCTGTTGCTAATGTTTCTTTCTCTTCCTGTCCCGGGTCGCGGAGATGGACATGCATATCGATAAAGCCTGGAGCAACAACAAGCCTCGAGGCATCGATGATTTTTGCCTCCTTGTTTTCAATTCTGGCCTTGACTTCGACAATTTTCCCCTTTTCCAGCAGAATATCCAATGTGTCATCCGTTCCTGAGGAGGGGTCGATGACTCTTCCGTTCTTAATCAGTAGCCTCACCTTCTTTTCCTCCTAACAAAAGGTAGAGAACAGCCATTCGGATGGCTATCCCGTTTTCAACCTGTTTGAGTATGACGGATTTTGCTGAATCGGCCAGGTCGGCTGAGATTTCAACCCCTCTGTTTATCGGGCCGGGATGCATGATAATCGCATTTTTTTTCGCTCTGTTGAATCTCTTTTCTGTCAAGCTGTAGAGATTTCTGTATTCCCGAATGGAGGGAAAGTAATTTTTTTCCTGCCTCTCCATTTGGATTCTAAGCATCATGATTACCTCGGCCCCTTCAATCGCTCGGTCGAAGTTAAAGTCGATCTCCACACCGAACTGTCTGAATTCTAAAGGAAGAAGGGATGGAGGGCCGACGCAAACGACTCTTGACCCCATCTTGCGCAGGAGAAAGATATTGGAGCGAGCCACACGACTGTGGAGGATATCGCCGACGATGACGACTTTCAGGTCTTGGAAGTTCTTTTTTTCCTGTTTGATGGTAAAGGCGTCGAGAAGCGCCTGTGTCGGGTGTTCGTGAGCTCCATCTCCGGCATTGATGATATGTGATCGGCAGAAGGTTGTGGCAAAATGCGGAGCTCCGGAAGAGGGATGCCTGATGATCAGGGCATCTGGATTCATGGCTTCGAGGTTTAAAATCGTATCCTTAAAGCTCTCTCCTTTGATGACACTGCTCGCCTGGTTGTTGAAATTAACAATATCTGCGCTCAGCCTTTTTGCTGCCAGCTCGAAAGAGCTCCTCGTCCGAGTGCTGGGTTCAAAAAAGAGATTGATGATTGTTTTTCCCCTCAGAGTGGGAACTTTCTTCACTTCACGGGTGGAAATTTCAATAAAGGATTCCGCTGTCTGCAGCACGGTCGTAATCTCCGCCGGGCTCAAGTCTTGGATGCCGAGACAATGTTTATGCTTAAAGGTCACCATTCGCTCCTACTTTATCTTTGCTGGCTCGGTGATCAGCACCTCTTCGCTGCCGTCAACCTCTTTCAGCCTTACCTGGACGAGCTCCCGCTTTGATGTCGGAAGGAACTTGCCGACGTAGTCAGCTCTGATTGGGAGCTCGCGGTGGCCGCGGTCGACGAGGACCAGAAGCTGAATCGTCTGAGGCCGTCCCAGGTCAATCAGACTGTCCATGGCCGCCCGTATTGTCCTTCCGGTGAAGAGAACATCATCGACAAGCAGGATGTCTTTTTTGGTAACTGGAAAATTTATCTCTGTCTTTTTAACCATGTGCTGAGCTTCTAAGCGAGAGAAATCGTCCCGATAGAGAGTGATATCCAGAACCCCAACAGGGATATCAACCTTTTCCAATTCTTTAATCAGCTTCGATATTCTCTTTCCAAGATAGATTCCTCTCGTCCTTATTCCGACGATGAACAAATTTTTTAAATTTCTGTTTCTTTCGATGATTTCCGTGGTCATTCGATGGAGGACTCTTTTTATTTTATGGGAATCCATGACTCTGGCCTTAATTTTTTGTTCCATGAGCTAACTCCTCATCTAAGGGAAAGTCCATTCTTTCCTAAAGAAAATGCAATATCTGCCTGAAAAAGTCAAGGGAAGCTCCGGCTGAGTGGTTCGAAAACACGCCGCCAACAAAGATAATGGTCTAAGAATTGTAATCTTTTAGCTTAAAATAGTTTTTTGCGATTTGAAGGTCTTTTTTGATCTGGGCTTTCAGGCCTTCTTCAGTTTTGAACTTTTTTTCATCCCTGATTTTTTTTATAAAGCCGATTCTTATTGTCTCTCCGTAAAGGTTTTTTTCGAAATTGATGATATAGGATTCGATATTTGTTTCTTTCTGGTTAAAAGTCGGGCAATCTCCGACATTGGTCAGAGAAGGAAATGTTTGAGACCCTATGCTGACTGTGGAGACAAAGATTCCAGGCGGAACAATCTCGTTTTTTGTCTCGATATTGGCCGTCGGAAAACCCATGGATTTTCCCCTGGATTTTCCCTTTATCACTTTTCCCTCTATCTCATAAATTCTTCCCAACATGAGATTTGCCTCAGCGACTTTCCCTCTCTGAAGGAGGCTCCGGATGAGGCTGCTGCTGGCCGTCATGCCTTTCTTTTTTACCGCTGGTATGGAGTCAACTTGGAAGTCGAACTCTGAAGCAAGCTTGCGGAGGAGGAGAATGTCCCCTTCGCGGTTTTTGCCAAATCTGAAATTTTGTCCGACAACAACCGCTTTTGCCTTTAGAGTATTAACAATAATTTTTTGAATGAACTGCCGTCCAGAGAGGCTTGAAAACTTTTGGTTAAAGGGGATGAGGAGCAGCGCCTCAATGCCAAATTTTTCAATTTCTCTCACTCTCTGTTCGAGTGTTTGAATCATCTTGGTCACTTTTTCTCCAAGAATTTTTTCTGGGTGTGGGGAAAAAGTCAGAACAAGAGAGAAGAGGCCGAGCTCTCTTGCTTTATTCGAGAGAAATTTTAAGATTTTTTGATGGCCGGCATGAACGCCGTCAAAATTTCCTATGGCGACGGCCGCGCCGGCGGGGGGAAGCGGAAAATTTTTGAAGCCTCTTATGACTTTCATCGAATTAGAGCTTGATGATATTTGTTTTCTCCATATAGGCCATTTTGAGCTGTTGAAGACAGGCAGAGAGAAATTTTTCTTCTTCTGGCTTAAGTTTTCCTTCTGTCCTTTCTTTCAATAAGTCGAGCAAGTCTATCAATCTTTTTGCTAGGTTGAGGTTTTCTTGCTCTTTATTGGTGAAAGGGTCTTGGGCTAAGCCAAGCTTGATCAGGGCCTGGGTGTAAAAAGGCAGGATGAGTGAGCTGAAGTCAAGAGGGGGGATGATTTCCCTTGCCTCACCGGCTTTTTCCTTTTTAACTTGATTCTCCTTATTGTCTTTTTTTTCTGGCATTTTTTCCCTTTTTCGAAGAGATTTCTAAAATCGGGTGGAGTTGAAATTCCTTCTAATTTTGAATATTTCTAATAGTTAGAAAAAATCATACAATATTGAACGGAAGAATTCAAGAAAGGCAAGACATGGAAGACGCTGAGAGAGCGGGAAAGAAATTCAAGCAATTAATAAAAATCTTGGATACTCTTCGCGGAGATAAAGGATGTCCTTGGGATAGAGAGCAGGATGAGAAGTCGGTGACCAATTATTTCTTGGAAGAAGCCTACGAGCTGGTCGATGCGGTTCGGAGCGGAGATGCAGCCGCCCTGGTTGAGGAGCTGGGGGATGTGCTGATGGAGGTTGTTTTTTTGGCTCGTATTTATAAAGAAAAGAGCAAGTTCTCTATGGCCGAAGTCCTGGAAGGAATAAACCAGAAGATGATTCGCCGCCATCCTCATGTCTTCGCTCAGAAAAAAACAGTCACTTCGAAGAAAGTCTGGGAAGAGTGGCGCCGCCAGAAAAGAAAGGAAAAAGCGAGGCTCTCGCCCTTTGATGGCCTGGCAAAATCTCTGCCATCCCTTCTCAAGGCTTTTCAAATTGGGCTTCGAGTTTCCGATTATGGCTTTGACTGGAAAAAGCCTTTAGAGGCTCTCCAAAAGGTCAAGGAGGAGATCCTGGAATTGGAAATAGCCTTGAAAGCGAAGAAGGAAAAGGAAATATTCGACGAGATTGGCGATGTCTTCTTTGCTTTTGCCAATGTCTCCAGGCTTCTCAGAGTCAATCCTGAGATTGCCCTCCAAGAGGCCAATAAAAAATTCATCAAAAGGTTCGCGCTTGTCGAAAAAGGATTAAAAAAGCGGGGCAAAAAGCTCGGCGAGGTCAGCCTGAAGGAGATGGATGAGCTGTGGGAAAGGGCAAAAAAGGAGCTTCCTTTAAAGAGTCGGGTTAAAGAATTGAAAATGATTTCATCCTAATTTTAGATTAGAAGCCGAAGCGCGGGTTGACGACATTGCTGTAAACCGAGCCGAAGGTGTAACTGAAGCCGACGGATAATGAGTAATTATAGTTGGTTGCCAGCTCCCTCCGCCGCAGGAGCAATTCTTCGAGCGTGGCCTCTTCTTTCCTCAGGGCGAGCTGGTCATGAACAGCGGCATAGCGGCCGTCGATGGTCAGAGCCAAGCCTTTTAAAATGCGTAGGGACAGACTGGATGAGATTCTCAGCCTGTTATAGCTGAATTTTTTAAAATAGTGAGATCCTTCCACTGAGAGTTCGGCGTTTCCCCAGGGTTCGGATAAGGAAAGAGTGATGGTGAGAATTTCGTTCAGCAGTCTGTCCGTTTTCTTGTCGTAGATGGTTTCTTCGATGTATTGGCTGTAATTGTAGCCGATACGGTAGAGGAGGCGCAGCTCGCGCCGGGTCGAGATGGAGTAGGGGAAGAAATTGTATTCAACGGCAGGGGCGATAGTGGACCCGAGATTAATATTGCTGTAAGTCGAATGGCTCAGATTCATGAAAGCGCCTAGAGACCAGTGTTCACCAAGGCTTTTGACATAGAGAGTGTCAACGGCGCTAGATTTCGCATAACTCTTTTCATGATAGATTCCTTCCTCAGTTTCGTAATCGAACTTGCTCTCGTCAAGGCTTGCCGAAAAACCCAGGCGGAGCCTGGATTCGAGAGTCACGCGGTTGATGGAAATGTTGCCGAAGATCGATTTGTATTTTCGAGATTCTTCGCCGCTCAGTCGGCCTCGGGTCGAGAAATTGAAGACCCAGAAATTCCATTTATCAACAACCGAGGTCGGCTTCACCTTGCCGTTGATGCCTAAAGAGAGAATCTTGCGGATTGGAGTGCGGGCCGCATAGGGAGCTAACCCGAGTTTCAGGGTCTGGACCAGGCCTTTACGGATTTCATCTTCAGTCTCTGTCTGGTTTGAGTAGTATTTGAGCACATTTTGCAGGTCCTCGTAGGTGTTCAGGCCAATAAAAGTGATTGTGTATTCCCGGCCGCCTCCTCCTGTTCGCTGCTGGGTGATTAGGATATGGACGTCGGCCTCCTTGCGGTCCCTGACATAATTGACGAAGGTGATTTCGGTCCGGATGTAATTAGCGTCGAGGCGACTGCCGTCAAGGAAGACTTTGGGCGCGGCTTTCTTCAGCTCGTCGAGGCTTTGGGCCTCTTGTTGCGAGCGGACGCGAGGAACAGCGATTAGAAAAAACAGAGATAGGCTGACAAAGATGATATCAGCTCTTTTTTTCATCATCAGGCTCCTTTCTAAATTCATTTTCGGCTGTCAGACAGAGCTTGAAAAGATAGAGGTCTGCGTTTATAAAATTCAGTCATTCAACATGAGTTTATGCATTTTCTTCCAAAATCTTTGTTGATTTTATTCAGAAAAAAGAAAGTACGAAATAAGCGACTTAAGATTTTAAGAATAAAGAGCGCATTATAGCAAAATTACAGAAAATCTCCCAATATTTTTATAGAAGCGTATCCATCATAAATTCCGTGATAGCCAATGATGAACAGTGGGGTGGCAGGACCCCTCGCCACAATTTTATGATTATATTGGAATTTAGAATGCTTTATCTGGAAAGAAAAGGTTTTTTATTCAGAGCGAGGCAGGCTAAGGATTTTTCTCTTTGTTTTTGCCGCTCTCTGCATTCTGTTTTTTGCTTTTCCGCAACAAGAGATTGGCTTTAATGAATTCGTCAAGGTCGCCGTCCAGGATTCTGTCCACATCACCGCTTTCGGTATCTGTCCGCAAATCTTTAATCAAGCGGTAGGGCTGGAGCACGTAGGAGCGGATTTGGTTTCCCCAGGCAATCTCCGACTTTGTATCTTCCAATTTCTCGCGCTTCTCGAATCTTGCCTTCTTCTCTAATTCATAGAGCCTGGCTTTGAGAACCTTCATGGCCATGGCCTTGTTTTTGTGCTGCGACCTTTCGTTCTGGCACTGGACAACAATCCCTGTGGGAATGTGGGTTATTCTCACCGCAGAGTCGGTGACATTGACATGCTGACCGCCATGGCCAGAGGAGCGGTAGGTGTCGATTCTGAGGTCTTCAGAGTTGATCTCAACCTCGATGTCTTCTTCAACCTCGGGATAAACAAAGACAGCGGCAAACGAGGTGTGCCGTCTTTTATTGGCGTCAAAAGGAGAGATTCTGACCAGGCGGTGAACTCCTCGCTCCTGGCTTAGGATGCCATAGGCATAATCTCCTTCGATTCGAACCGTAACACTCTTCAAGCCGGCTTCTTCTCCAGGGAGAAGGTCAAGGATTTCAGCTTTAAAGCTTTTTCTCTCTGCAAACCTCAGATACATCCTGAGCAGCATCTTTGCCCAGTCTTGAGATTCTGTTCCTCCTGCGCCGGGGTGGATGGTGAGAATGGCATTTCGAGGATCATCCTCCTCAAAGAAGAGCATTTGGATTTCCGCCTCAGCCAGTTCTTTTTCAAAAGAAGCAATGCTCTGCCTCATCTCCTCAGTGACATTCTCGCCCTCTGCGGCCAGCTCCATCAGAACTTCAATCTCTTCTTTTTTCGTATAGAGACCAGAGATAAACTTCAAGTCTCTTTCCAATCTCTTCTTGTTCTGCTGGAGGGATTGAAGTTTCTTGGAGTCTTTCCAGATTTCAGGAAGGGAGAGCTCTTTGTTTATGGCCTCGAGTTCAGTCTTTTTTTGGCCCGGGTCAAAGAAAACCTCTCAGGTCTTCAAATTTGGAAAAAGATTCTTTCATTCTGGACGAGAGCTCGGTTTGACCGACATTCGCTTTAGTTTCTTTTTCTCTCATTTTTTTCTTTTTACTGGTTTTCTGACAACAGCCAGAATAAGGAATATTGTGGTTAAAGTCAAGCTGACAAAGGGCAGAATGTCGCCGGCTCTGGTGTAAAAGGTGAGCTCTTGAGAAGGAAAGACATTTCCCGTAAGATATGTGCTCGTCATCAGCTCGGTCTTGGCCAGAACTCTTCCGTAAGGGTCGATGATTCCGCTGATGCCTGTTGTCGCTGCCCTGAGGAGATAGCGCCTATTCTCCACCGCTCTGAGAACAGCCATGGAAAAATGCTGGTAGGGCGCTGAGCTCTTTCCATACCAACCGTCATTGGTGATGGTCACCAGAAAATTCGCTCCTCTTTTGACAAACTTTCGGACCAAATCAGGAAAGATGATTTCAAAACAGATTGGGGAGCCGAATTTATTTCCCTCAAAATTGTGGAGATAGTATTGAGTTCCTGGAGTGATATCTCCGATGGCATGGGTCATTTTTTCAATGAAGAAAAAAATCTTTTTATATGGAGTGTATTCCCCGAAAGGAACAAGGTGCATTTTGTAATATTGAGTCATGTGCAGGTCAGGATGAAGGCACAAAGCCGTGTTGTAGTAGAGCCTTTTTTCTGGAGGACCTGTGGTCTCATTTGTCCCGATGAGCAGAGTGCAGCGCTTTTCCTCGACAAGCTTGAAGAGCTTTTCTTTGAAATCCTGGTAAAGTCCATCAGGGCAGCTGAAGCAGAGCGGGACAGAGAATTCGGGCCAGATAATCAGGCGGGAGCCCTTTTCATAAGCCAGCCGCGTAAACTCCAGGTGGCGGTTGAAGAGATTTTGAATTTCTTCAACGGGCGTTGCTTCCCAATAGATATCCGAGGAGACGTTTCCCTGGATGACGGCAGCAGGGAAAGCTTTGTCTGAGGGACGGCTCATCTTCAAACAGAGAAATCCTCCGAGGTGAATGAGAAGCACAAGGATTATGACTGAAAGAAAGGGAGCTCTCTTTTGGTATTTCATGGAAAAGACGAACAGACTTTGAAAAAGAACAAGGACAAAGGAAAGCCCATAGACGCCGGTCAAGGAAGCAAGTTGAATGAAATAAATATTTAAATACTGGCTCGAGCCAAGCAGCCCCCAAGGAAATCCAGTGAGAAGATGGGTGAGGATGTATTCAAAAGAAATCCAGACAAAGGGCAGGAGGAAGAATGCAGGCTTGGGGAACGACTGATAGATTTTTGTGGCTGTGAGAGAGAAAAAGGCCCAGAAGAGAGCCAAAACGAGCACGAAGAAGAGATAGATGATGATGCTGGAAATCAGGGAAAGGTTGCCGTAATGTGCAGGGACAGAAGGAATCCAATAGATGAGCACCGCATAGAATGCGAATCCGGCCGCAAGCCCCAGGAGAAATGAATGTTTGGGCTTTTTTTTCAGGATAACAGCCAGAAGAGGGATGAGGAAGACCCAGGCGAAAAAGGAAAGATTGAACTTAGGAAAAGAGAGAGCTCCGAGGACCCCGCTCAACAGAGCCAGAAGAACATCGAGAACTTTGATCTTCAATGCAGGTCACCGCGCGAACCGTGATCCTCTTTTCTGAGAAAAATAGAGAGAAGCAACCCTCGAGTGTTTATCTCTTGGTTATAAAGTAATCAACCTTTCCTTTTGCCTCTGACTTGAGCCGGGCCTTCGCTTCTTCTGCTTTTTCCAGTGTTTCGAATCCTCCTATCCTTACCCTGTAGAATGGCTTTTTATCCGAGGGGAACGGGTCGAGGACAACAACGCTGTAGCCTCTTTTTTCGAATTCCTTGGCGAAAGAGGAAGCTCCTTCTTTGGTGTCAAATGCCCCGACTTGAATGTAGAAAAGGTCCTTTTTCTGAACCAGAGGAGCTTTCTTTTGAGTTTCCTCCAAGGCTTTCTGATGGGAGGCTAATTCTTTGCTGATTAAATCCTTTGCCTCTGGAGCTGGAGAAGGGAGGGATGCTTCTTTTGGCTTTTCCGCAGCGGCAGTAACAGGTATTTCTGTTTTCTTGACGATTTGAGCTTGCTTCTTCCCGACCGATACTCCTAAAAGAAAGATGACAACTCCCAGGACCAAGATTCCAACAAAGATGAAGACGAGCTGTGGACTGGAGAATTGGACTTCTCGATAATTTCTATTTTTCACTTCTTTTAGTTTTTTCCTCTGGCTTTGCTAACCTTCTATAATCGAAAGCTTTTATCAACTCAAGAGGGAGAGGGAAGACGATGGTTGAATTTTTTTCAGTTGCAATCTCGGTCAATGTTCCCAGAAACCTGAGCTGCAGGGCTTGGGGGTTGGTGGAGATGATATCAGCGGCCTTAGTCAGCTTGTCTGCAGCCTGGAATTCTCCATCCGCATGGATGATTTTGGCTCTTTTCTCTCTTTCGGCTTCGGCTTGCTTGGCGATGGCCCTGATCATGTTTTCCGGCAAATCAACATGCTTCATTTCCACAAGCTGGACTTTGATTCCCCAGGGGTCGGTGTGCTTGTCGATGATTTCTTGAAGCTGGGCATTGAGCTTTTCCCTTTCTGAGAGAAGCTCATCCAGCTCAACCTCGCCCAGCACGCTGCGCAGCGTGGTCTGAGCAAGCTGAGAAGTGGCATAGAGAAAGTCCTGAACTTCGATGATGGCTTTTTGCGGGTCCATGACCCTGAAGTAAACGACAGCGTTGACTTTGACTGAGACGTTGTCTTTGGTGATCACGTCCTGAGGCGGGATATCCATGACGACTATCCTCAGGCTGACCCTGACCATGCGGTCGATGGGAGCAAAGACCAAGATTATGCCTGGCCCTTTGGGCTTGGAGAGAACTCGGCCGAGACGGAAAATCACTCCTCTTTCGTATTCCTTTAAAATCTTAATCGAGTTCAAGAGGTAAATGGCGACAATGGCAATAATAATAACTGTCGGTGTCATTTTTCTTTCCTCCTTTATTACAGGTTGTTGTCTATCATCAAACCTTTTTCAAGGTTTTGTCACTTTTATTTTCAAGTCCTTCATGACTTCCAAAACTTTGACTTTGGAGCCCTTAGGCATTTCCTCGGTGGCCTCGGCATTCCATAGTTCTCCATGGACAAAAACTTTGCCTTCAGGATTAAGGTCGGTTTGGGCAACTCCTATTTCTCCAACTAAGCCTTCTTTGCCGGTGTGGACCCTTCTCATGTGGGCCTTAACTGTGATGGTTATCAAGAAGATGAAAATCAGAGAAAGGCCCACGGCCATAGGAATGATAAACTTCAGGCTGGGCCGCAATTCCGGGATGGGAGCGTTGATGAGCATCATCGAGCCAATAATCATAGCCATGATTCCTCCAGCGAATAAGATTCCATAGCTCTGGACTTTGATCTCAAGGAAAAATAAGGCGATGGCCAGCAAGATCAAGAGTAAGCCAACGTAATTGGTGGGTAAAATCTGGAAGGAGAAGATGGCCAAGAGAAGTGAGATTCCGCCAAGAACGCCAGGGAGAATTGCGCCGGGATTTGAGAACTCAAAATAAAGCCCGAGCAATCCGAGCATGAGAAGGATATAAGCCAAGTTGGGGTTGGAGATGGTGAGGAGAAATTTCTGCCTGGCAGTCATCAGAATTTCAACGATCGGGGAGTCTTTGAGCTCGAGCTTTTCCTCTCTTCCATCGAATCTTTTGATTTTCTTGCCGTCGAAATATTCGATGATTTCCTGCTCATTCTTGGCGATTAGATCGATCACCTTTCCTTCCAAAGCTTCCTTTTCAGTATAGGAAAGGCTCTTTCGGACAGCATCTTCAGCCATGCGGACATTTCTTCCCCTCTTTTCGGCGATTGTTTTAATATAAGAGACGGCGTCGTTGGTGACTTTATCCTCCTCGGTCTTATCCATGGACTGACCGGTTATCGATACGCCGACAGGATGGGCTGCGCCAGTGCTTGTTCCAGGAGACATAACAAAGATGTCGCAGGCGACAGAAATGAAAAAGCCGGCCGAAGCGGCCCGGGCGCCGCTGGGCGTGACATAAGCCGCGACTGGTATTTTGGAGCTGAGGATTCTCCCGATTATCTCTCTCATCGATGTGTCAAGTCCGCCTGGGGTGTTGAAATCGATAATAAGCAGACGGGCATTTTCCTTTTCTGCCCGGTCAATGGTCTTGCGGATATATTCTGAAGTAATGGGATGAATGGGTGCGTCAACGGTGATTTTTAAGATGGAAGCAGCGCTTGCCACGGGGAGAATGAAGATGAGGGAAAAAATGAGGAAATTTCTTTTCACGGTGAATTCATTATAGGGAGTCAGGGGAAACAAGTCAATAATTTATCTTGACTTTTTGTCTTTAATAAGTTACTTATAACAAATCTATTAGACGAAAGGAGACTCAGATGATTAAGAATGATATTGCTCTCACTATCGAGAAGAAATCAGAGTTCAACAGGGCAAAATCATTGTTAATCGTTGATCGGATTCTTGCTTCTTTGAAGGAAGCCCTAAAAAGAAATGAGAAGATTGAAATCAGAGGATTTGCCAGCCTTAAGGTTGTTAGCAAAAAGACAGGATTTGGAAGGGATATTCGAAGGAAGAAGCAAATAAAAATAAAAGAAGGAAAAAGGATAAAATTCAGACCCGGGCAGGAATTGAAAAATATAAAGTTGACATAAGTTCAGCCAGGGGCTAAAGACGCCGCTTCCTCTTTTTCCAATAGAGATCATCAAAGACGATGAGCAAGTATAAGGTCAAACCCCTTTCGCCTCAAGGCTTGAAGACCTGTTCTCTTCACGCCAGAAAGAATAAGGTTAACATTAAAGACTTTGCGCGGCCCTTGCCTGCTGAAAAATCCTTTGGGCGCTGGGTCCGAAGCCTACCGGAAATCCTGGCCGGCAGAGATTTCAAAGAGTTTATTTCTGCAATGGTTAAGGCCAGGAAGAAGAAAAAGGCGATCCTCTTTGCTTTGGGAGCTCACGTGATCAAGGTCGGATTGAATCCGGTCATCATCGACTTGATGAGGGAAGGCTGGATGACAGGACTGGCTCTTAATGGAGCCGGAGTCATTCATGATTTTGAGATTGCCTTTGCAGGAAAGACTTCAGAAGATGTGGAGGTTCAGGTTAAGAACGGACAGTTTGGCATGGCCCGCGAGACAGGGGAAATATTGAACGAGGCGATAAATTCAGGAGAGAAGGAGGGCCTGGGTTTGGGCGAAGCTGTGGCAGGGATGATAGCTGCTTCTGATTTTCCCTATAAAGACATGAGCCTTCTCGCCGTTGCTTACAAGCTGAACATTCCCATTACCGTCCACGTGGCCCTGGGAACAGATGTCATTCATTTCCATCCCAAAGCAAAAGGGGAGGCATTGGGAAAGGCTTCTCTTAAAGATTTTTTCCTTCTCTGTGCCCTGTTGGAGAAACTTGATGGCGGAGGAGTTTTTGTCAATATTGGCTCGGCAGTCGTCCTGCCTGAAGTTTTTATCAAGGCTTTATCATTTGTCAGGAATAGGGGCCGACGCCTTGAGGATTTTACAACTGCCGTTTTTGATTTCATTCATCATTATCGTCCCTATCAGAATGTGGCCAAGAGGCCTCATGGAAAGAGAGGGAAAGGATTCTATTTTATCGGCCATCACGAGCTGATGGTTCCTCTTCTTGCGGCATCGTTGAAATCAGCCGAAATTGCGCCTTAAGCTTTTTCCCTTCCTTAAGCTTTTCTTTGCGCATTTGGCTTCATAGTCCATCATCAGACTCCTGAAGACTCTTTCTGTTTGCTCCACTGTGCTTTGAATCGAGCCAGAGGAGTCGATGAGATAATCCGCGTATTTCAACTTTTTTTTAGGGTCCATCTGGCTTCTTATCTTTTTTAAGGCTGCTGCGCGGCTAATCTTATCCCTTTCCATCAATCTCTTGACCTGGATCTCTTTTTTACAGAAAAGGACGATGACCTTATCGAAGAAACCAGCAAAACCAGCTTCTATGGTCAGGGCGGCTTCGGAGACAAAGATTTTATAGAGTCTCTCTTTTTCAAGATGATGGACAATTTCTTTTTTCTTTTCGAGGACAAGAGGGTGAATGAGTTTATCGAGGAAAGCTCTCTCTTTCTTTTCAGCAAAAATTATCGATCCCAGCCGAGAGCGATTTATGGTCTTGTCTTCATTGAGGATTCGTGGTCCAAAATGGGCAACAATTTGTTTCCAGGCGTGTTTTCCCGGCTCCATGAGTTCATGGGCGATTTGATCAGCGCCTTGAATGTAGCAGCCCAGTTCTTTGAGAACATTTACCACGACAGATTTCCCTGTCGCAATTCCTCCAGTTAAGGCAACAATCAGCATCTTTCTTCCGCTTATTTTATAGAAAAGTTGTCAGTATTTGAAGAAAACAATGGCTCACAGATTATTTTAGATCGAGGATGATATCTCGTTGATTCTCTGATTTTGGATTAAGCTCGGACTTTAGGTTTTATTTTTTGGCTTCTTTTCAGGAGTGATTTTAAATTTTCTCTGGAAGCGCAACGCCACTCCCTGTTTTTTCCCCTTTTTATCTCCTTCTTCGAGACGAACCGTTAATCCCCCCAGACAAAGCCTCAATTGTTCGCCGCCGGTCAGCTCACTGGGCAAATCAATCATCAGATTGAGCTTGGATCCAATGACAACTCCTGAGTCAAGGCAGAAATAGACTCCTTTGGCACTTATGTTTTCAATGGTTGTTTCCTCTTGGAATTTTTTTCCGTCGGGAAGCTTTCCCTCAATTTTTGCCAGAAGCGGCAGCTCTAAGCGCCACTCTCTCCGACGGTTGCTTTTGGCATCGGAAGAACTCGATTCTTTTCTGGATATCTTTTTAGGAGTCTTTCTCTTTGGCACTATTTTTTTTGTCATTGTCATGGCTGACCTCTCGATTGTTATCCCCAAAGAGCTAAAACAGAGCAGAATTTATAGCATACAGGGCAAGCTGAAGCCGGCTATGAGTGTTGAGCTTGGCATAAATGCTTTTGATGTGGGATCGAACCGTATTCTTGCTGATGAAGAGGGCTCCGGCAATATCGTCATTGCTTTTGCCTTGACCGATAAGCCTCAGGACTTGAAATTCTGTAGGAGTGAGCTGATCAAGCGTTTTTTCCTTAAGGTCCCTTCCGACGACAGAAATAATTCTGTCCATGATGCTGCTCATCTTGTCGCGGGGAAGCCAGATTTCTCCTTTGTGAACTATCCTCACCGCCTCAGTCAGTTGTTCGGAAGGGTCATTCAAATCGAAGTAGCCTCTCACACCTGCGTTCATCAAGCTGACGACTTCTTCATGAGAAGGGATGTTTCCCAGCAGCATCAGCCTCGATTTGGTTTGGGCACTTGAAATCTCAATGATGGCCTTGCAGATTTCTCGCAGATTGGGAAGAGGTTCGGAATTTATGAAAAGCACGACATGGGGCTTAAGATTCTTTATGGATTCTAAAAAAGAATCAATGGTGCTCTTTTCGACGTTGACGACTTCCAGCTCAGGAGCGCTGCCCAAAGTTTTTAATATTCCATGAAGGATCAAATCCGAGGTGCAGTAAACGAGGACGTTTGTTTTTTTTACTTCTTGAAGGAGGCTCGCTTTGCTCGAAGCAGAAACTTTTTTGGGCGGCTTTCCCTTGCCTTGAAATTTTCTCATTTTTTTTAAGCGTATGTTATTAAATCAATAGCTCGTTGTCAAGAAGAATGATGGAGGAACTGATATCAATTAGATATTTTTGAGGATAAAGGAGGGAAGATTTAAATAGTATTTGAAGGAAGGGAACGTATTCGATAGCTTTTATCCAGCCGAAGAAATACGAGTTGCTTTTTCTTGCGGTCTTCTTCGGCTTTGATGAAGGTCACCCTTCCAGACGCTTCGAGCTTTAGATCTTTTTCCAGAAGATAAGTTTTGGGGATGTCGACAAATAGACTCAGCTTTGACCCAATCAACACCTTTGAGTTGAGCTGGAAGGTGGCTTCCTGAGAGCTGATGGAAACAAGTTGAGTGTATTCTCTTATTTCCTTTCCAGAGGCATCAAATCCTGCAACTCGAATTTGAAGAGGGAGCTCAAAACTTCGCTCCCTCTTCACAATTCTTGGAGCGCCTTGGAAGGAGGACTTATCATTTAATCTTGTGGCAATCATTTTTGAGATTCAAATGTTGCCACAGGCTCTGGAATCTATCAATCGCTTTTAAGGATGATTTGTTGGGTGATTTTTTTTTATTTTTTCTCATCGAAAGAGGTTACGCCCGTGGCTAATTGCATCTGGCTTTTTTTCCGCCATTCAGCCGATGTCAATAAGGAACTCAACTCTTTATCCATCTTTTTTATTTTGTGGGTGTTACAAATAGAGCCGGTGACAGAAGCCTGCCTTTCTTTGGGTTCAAGGCGAAGGTAAGAAATAACACTCACCAGCCGTTGCATCATCTTTGACGACGAAGGAGAAGGTGAAAAATTCTCAAAAGCATAAAATTTTCATATAAAGGAAAGAAAAGCCGGTCCGGCTGTTCGGAAAAAAAGTTCCCAAAGCCGGATTTCTTGACAAAAAAAAAGGCTGTGGATAGAATGACCGAGAACTTAGAGAGCAGAGAATAAATTGAAGACGAATGAACGTTTTGTGAAGCAGCTCACTCCAAAGAGTGAAGACTTCTCAAGATGGTATGTGGAGATTATTCAAAAAGCAGAACTGGCTGACTATGCTCCGATCAAGGGGATGATGGTCATCAGGCCATATGGATTTGCGATTTGGGAAAACGTCCAGGGCTTGATCGATAAGAGGATAAAAGAGACAGGACATTCGAACGCTTATTTTCCCCTCTTCATTCCGGAAAGCTTTTTGAGAAAAGAAGCAGAGCATCTGGAAGGGTTTGCGCCCGAAGTGGCCTGGGTGACGCACGGGGGAAAAGAGGAGCTAGAGGAAAGGCTGGCGGTGAGGCCCACTTCAGAAGCCATAATTGGCAGCATGTATGCCAAATGGATCAAGTCCTGGCGGGACCTGCCGCTCTTGATTAATCAATGGGCGAATATTGTTCGCTGGGAGAAAGTGACGAGGCCTTTTTTGAGGACGACAGAATTCTTATGGCAAGAAGGGCACACGGCTCATGAGACGCAGGAAGAAGCGCAGAAAGAGACATTGATGATTCTCTCTCTTTATAAAGAGTCTGTGGAGGAAGACCTGGCCATTCCGGTGATTTCTGGAAAAAAGTCAGAAAGGGAAAGATTTGCCGGAGCCCTGGAAACCTATGCCATCGAAGCCCTAATGTCAGATGGAAAAGCCCTCCAGATGGGAACATCCCATAATCTTGGCCAGAATTTTTCAAAAGTCTTCAACATCAGGTTTGAGGACCGAGA
>CAZGMN010000025.1:0-21683 GCA_964526905.1 uncultured Eubacteriales bacterium | reverse complement strand
ACCCAGGAAGCGCTGCAGAGTCTTCCTACGGCAAGAGACCCGTGGGTTGTCCTCCAGATGGCTCCCTCGATCATCGTCGATAGGGAAAACGTCGGAGGAGCGGAATCTGGACAGCAGTCTTCTTATGTTGCCAGAGGAGCTTCTAACTACAACAACAACGTCTGGTCGATGGACGGCATCGTCATCACCGACCCGGCAGCCATCGGAGCATCTCCGAGCTACTATGACTTCGATGCTTTTGAGGAGATGCAGATTACGGTTGGCGGTGCGGACGTGACGATTCAAACCGGCGGTGTGGCTTTGAATATGATCACCCATCGCGGCGGAAACAAGCTTTCCCTCGGGGGAAGGTTCTACGTCTCAGACGAGAAATTCCAGGCGAAGAATGCGGATTATGTGGCAGAGACAAAGGCAAAAGAGCCTAACTTTGCCGGTGTCAACCGCATTGTTAACAACAAGGATTATGGTTTCAACCTCGGCGGTCCCTTAATCAAAGATAAGGCTTGGCTGTGGGGTTCTTACGGTGTGCAGGATCTTAAAAACATAACTGTCTATGGAAAGAAGGATGATACTCTTCTGACCAACTATGTGGCCAAGCTCGATCTGCAGATTATTCCTCAAAACCGTTTTGAGGCTTTCATGCATGTTGGTGGAAAGCAGAAGTGGGGAAGGTCCTCTTCTATCGCTAATCCCGAAGGTTTATACCAGCAAGGCCGCTACCATTTTGGAAGCCCGATTTTCAAGCTCCAGGATGAGCATAGCTTTGGAGACAATATTTTTATCTCTATGAAATATGCTTTCTCCGATGCAGGCTTCAGCCTGACACCGATGGTTGACCTCGACTTTGTGAAGCCGTTGCTCGTTGATATCAAAGGCCAGAGAAACTATGGATCACAGGCAGGACGCTACTATGTCGAGCGTCCGGTCAATCAGTATAACTTTCTCTTCAATTACTTTAATGATAGCCTCCTCGGAGCAAGCCACGATGTCAAATTTGGATTCGAGTTTGCCGACAGAAACGCTTACACTGAATCAGTCAATCCTGGAAACTTATTCTACAACCAGCACTATGATACCAATACCTTTGATTGGAACGGCGACTATTTGCCTGACCCCCCGCCTGCAGCCCAGTACGAAAATTTTAAGCGCTTTTACTTTGCGAGGGGAGCTTACAGCGACCTGGGGATAATCGCTTATGCTGGATATCTCACCGACACGATTAGCTTTGGCCGATTCAACATAATCCTTGGCTTGAGATACGACTATCAGAGGCCAAGGGTCAATCCGGTTACAATTGAAGCTGTTAACGATAATGCAGCTTGGAACATCGTCGACCCTGCAGTCAAGAGTGCTCTTGATACCCTTTTGCCTGGCCTTGGAATCGAGCAGATCAATGCCACTGCTGATGATGGAAGCGTCTATGCCTGGCAAGTCTGGTCTCCGAGACTGGGATTGATTTGGGATGTCGCCGGCAACGGCAAGACAATCGCCAAGCTCTCTTTGGCGACCTACGGCAATTTCATGGGAACCGGAACAGCCGCCAATTGGCTGCCGGGCGGAACAGGCGGAGCCATGAACTTCTGGTGGTGGGATGACGGCGACGGAATCGTTGAGTTCCCAGAGCTCTACTGGCACTGGATCGGAGGTGCGACACCATTTGCTCGTTATAATGTCTTTAACAGTGATGGAACTCTTGCCTTGACCGACGCTCAATGGACAAACGCCAACGGGACTTTCTGGAGTGGATACGATCGTCTCTATCCCGAGCAAACAAAGGCTCCCTACACCACTTTTGAAGCAAATGCCGGCTCCAACCGTACCTCGGAAGCCATGCTCACCCTTGACAAAGAAATCTTCACCAATTTTGCTGTGACCATCAACGGAACATACAGAAGATACGACCTTTTCAACTGGAACAACAAGTATTTTGTTGATGCCGCAACCGGCGAGCGCTACGGATTCCAGAACAGGGATTGGTGGGTGATGTCGCCCAACCGTCCGCCGGCATCAATCACCGTTGACCCGACAACAACAAAGTGGGATGGAGATACAGGAGAAGCCTCCCAGCATGACTGGTACCATATGGTTACCAGCTTCACCGAGAATGGAAGAACTTTTAACCCTTCTCTCTATTCTGATTACAGCTTGGTCACAAGACAGCCCGATTACTATCAGGAATACTACGGTGTCGACTTCGTCTTCACCAAGAGGCTCTCTGACAAGTGGATGCTCGACGCCAGCTTCACTCTGCAGGACCAGAAGCAGCATTACGGAGATATGGGTTACTGGCATGCCACCAACCTTTGGGCTGTTGATGGAAAGGATTATTCAGCCTTTATCGGCGGAGCAAGCGGACTGATCAACCAGTACACCAACGCCAGATGGATGGCCAAGGTCTCAGGCCTCTACCAGCTCCCTTATGATATCAATATCGCCTTCAATTTCCTCGCCAGAGAAGGCTGGATCATCCAGGAGACATTCACTTTCGTTGACTACACTCTTCAGAGCATCAGCCCCAGAGATTACAGCTTTTCTTGCTACATTCATCCCTTTGGAACAGACAGGCTTCCTGCCTACTACAAGCTGGACTTACGCCTGGAGAAGATGATCAAGTTCGGAGACTACGGCCGAATCTATCTGATGGCCGACCTCTTTAACGCTTTCAACAGCAAGTTCGAGCTCAGAAGGTACCAGAAAAGCTGGGGAACCTTCTACTTCTACGGTGAAAATGACTCGCGGAATTGGTTCAGGCCCTCCACGACTGCTTATTCCCTTGACGGAATCTTGAATCCCAGAGTGTTGCGTCTTGGAGTCAGGTTCCAGTTCTAAGAGGACTTCAAGTTCGAATCGGATGCCCCTCCCGGGTTTATGCCCGGGAGGGGCCATTGTGTCAAGCCTCATTTGTCTTAGGGGGAAAGTTACTCGCCGTTTCTTGATGAAGACATCGAGGCAGGCTCAAATTGGCCGTTTGAATCAAGTCTTGGATTGAAATGAAAAAATCAAACGATGATTCGATTGAAGGCAAGTTGATTCGGGTCCATCCGGTCTGGTATTCATTCATGAAGTATTGCGAGACTATAAAGAACGGAGAGTTAGAGAGGTTGAGAATTCAAGATGGGCTTCCGATGCTGGCTGAGGAAGTCAAGAAAAAAATAAAATTTGGCAACGGGGATTAATCCAGAAGAAAAAAAATACAAAATTCACATCAGGAAATAGGATTCGTTTTTCTCAATGCCCAGCCTAATCCATATTGTGCCGAACCCTATCTCTGATTTTCCGTATTTAAGATGAGGCACTGGTCATTGTTGATCGGTCGCTGTAGAATATCTGAAGGAGGATGAAGGTGAGGCATCAGAAATTATTATCGAGATTGTTTCTCTTCCTGCTTCTTTTTATTCCTCTTCTCTGGGGTGGACGAGGAGAGGCTTATTCCACTGAAGCCTTCGAGTCTTCGCCGGCGAAAGATAAAAAGATATCCGAATCCTGGGCAGGAATTTACATGAACGGAGTAAAAGTAGGCTACAGTCACAATCAGCAATTTTCAGTAAAGCAGAACGGAAAGAAATGCAGGAAAGATGTCGACGAATCATCGATGAAAGTCTCCCGCCTTGGCGGAAAACCCGTACAAATTCTTTCTGTGCAGGAATCATTGTCAGATGAGAAGGGAAGGCCTTTGGAATGCACCTTAAG
Organism: uncultured Eubacteriales bacterium; assembly: GCA_964526905.1. Taxonomy (GTDB): domain Bacteria; phylum Acidobacteriota; class Aminicenantia; order Aminicenantales; family Aminicenantaceae; genus CAZGMN01. Next base: position 17,993 of record CAZGMN010000025.1, on the reverse strand, counting down.
AATGAAAATGTCGGAGACTGAGACGGTCATCAGGGCTGAGGTTGACGCCGGTAAAATTTTATTCAAGTCCAACGGCAAAGCTATCAAAGAACTCCCTTATAAAGAAGAATTTTACCTTGGTCCTCCTTTGGAGAAGATTATCAAGGAAGATGGTTTAAAATCTGGCAAGAAATACAATTTTAAGATATTGGACCCGGTGACTTATTCTCTTGTTGATTGCCGTTTTGAGGTCATCGGCCAGGAGAATGTTTTAGTTCTTGGAAAGGAAATGAAGCTGTGGCATGTCAGGGAGGAAATGACTTCTGTCTTTCCCGTTGTCAGCGATGAATGGATTGACCGCAGCGGAAACGCCTGGAAGACGGCGAGCAAAGTTAGCTTTATCACCACGGTATCCATCCGGATGCCAAGAGAAAAAGCCGTCGAGCTTTCAGGCGAGAATTTCGATATCGCCTTTTCGACAGTCATCAAGCCCAACATCGATTTTGATCGACCCCAGGAAGTTCAGAAAGTGACCTTCAAGCTCAGCGGCGTTTCTCCAGATAAAATCAAAGATTTTCCTTTTGATGACGGCAGCCAGAAGATCGAGGAGTTTGGAAAAGATTATGTGATCATCCAGACGAATTCACAGATATTCAGCGAGAAGGAGGCTGTCCCCTTTCCAGTGAAAGAGGAAGAGTTAGGTATGTATTTGAAGCCGACTTCGTTTTGTGAAGCCGATGATCCGGATATCCAGAGAGTGGCAAAGGAGATTGTCGGCGAAGAGAAAAATTCCTGGAGAGCTGCGAAGAAGATCTCAGAATGGGTCAAGAACAAGATGACTCCCAATTATGATGTGGGCTTTGCTACGGCTAAGGAAACATTGAAAAATCGAAAAGGAGATTGTTCAGAGCACACAGTTCTGACTGTCGCTCTCTGTCGAGCTTCGGGCATCCCATCCAGAGCTGCTGTCGGAATTATGTTTGCCCGGGGGATATTTGCCTATCACATGTGGCCTGAAGTCTACGTCGGCCGCTGGATCGGGCTTGATTCGAAGTGGCTGGCCGTGGATAAGAAGAGCGGCGAATATTACACGGATGCCACCCACATCAAGTTTGGACGAAGCCTTCTTGATGAAGATATTTTCAAGGAGATGGCCCAAGCCGTTTCTGAAATTGTCGGCCAGCTCAAATTAGAAATATTAGATTATTATCAGGACAAATAGAGCTCAGGGTGAGAGCATTTTGTGAGATTTTTTTCTTTATACAGCGAATTTGAAGATACTTCCGAAATTATATTTTCTTTTATAGAAAATCATGTATGTAAAAGTACTTTACAGCAAATGTTTGCCGCATAAGATTTGGAATGCTCCCAGGGAGGGGAAAGCTAAGAAGACAAGGCCAATATGGCATAAATTTTGCTGCTGATTATGCCTAATATTCAACGAAAAAAAACGATAAATAAAGGCAAAAAAAAGCTTCGCAGTTCAAAGAAAGAGAAGGGAGAATATCTTGAGCAAGAAAGCGCTGATCGTCCTGATTGTTCTCTTCTTCTTTCTCCTTATCTTTTTTTCGGGCTTGACAGTTTTTGCTCAAAACGAGGTCAAAGTCAGAAAGAAATTGTTGATCGCCTGTCCGAAAAACCTTGTTGTTCTTCATATCCTTGCCATGCTCAGCCCTTCTGGAGAGGCCATGAAACAACGCTTCTTTCATCCCCTGACGATGAAAGCAAGGGGCTATTTCAGCGAATTCAAGAACCACCCGGCCGTCGAGACGACAGACAAGCTATTCAAAATGGCATGGTACTTTGCTCTCAACAACATTGCTTTTTACTACTCTGAATTTCCCCAGGCAAAACTTGTCAGAGAATTTCCTGAAGAAGACAAAGAATGGAAGGCTATGGAAAAAATGATTTCAAGTTATGTCGCCTCTGTCAGAGATTTTTATTTGCGTTCCAGGTTTGATAATTTCTGGGAAAATCATCTCCAGGATATTCAAGCGGTGATGTTGGAAGTCAAAGATAACCTTCCTTCGGTTGAGATTCCACAGCTGATGGAGGATTTTTACGGCAAGTCCGTCGAGCGATTTTATTTCGTGCCCTGCCCGTTTATGGCCAGCTCTGCTGCCCACGTGGAGATAAATGATAATGGAAAGTGGATATTCTATCACCTCGATGGCTTTCAAAAATATTCCGACAGCTTTTCAAACGCCTATTATGCTTTTCACGAGTTCAGTCATAGCTTCCTCGAGCCCATCTCAAGAAAGTATTCAGAAGAAATCAATAAACTTGCTTATCTCTATCAGCCTCTCAAGGAAGATTTCCAGCGCTTGGGCTATACGAGCTGGGACCGTGCTTTTGCTGAGCATCTGGTGACTGCCGGACAGCTTCTGCTGACAAAAAAAGTCTTTGGAGAGGAGAGAACAAGGAATATGCTGGAAAGGGAAAACACGCAGGGTTTTAGGCTTTTAAACCGATTCTGCGATTATTTCAAGGAGTACGAGGCAAATCGCAGAAAGTTCAAAGACATAGAAGCTTTCTATCCAGAGATTCTGAGCAGGCTTTCCCGCTTGAAGGTGGAGGAATTCAGAAGGCCAGGAATTATGGGATTTTACCCTGAATACAAGGAGGATAAGCTTTTTATCAAGGACCTTGTTCCTGATTCAGCACTGCAAAGGGCCGGAGCCCAAAAGGATGATATATTTTTCGCTATCGGAAAAGACAGAATAAACTCTGAAGAGAGTTTCAATAAGGCCAAAGAAAGATGGTGGAATAAAGCCAAGGAAGGCGATTCGGTGGAGATGGTCATTCTCAGGCAGGGAAAAGAGATAAGAATGTCTGTCCCAGTTCCTTTTGTTGTAGATTACAGATATATTGAAGAAAAATAAGGACTTCTTTCTTGTCTTTTTATCAGACTTCATTCTTAAGCTGGCAAAATTTGAACTTGAACTTCACTGGCATCTCTTAAGTATTCGGCATTAAAGGAGGGAAAAATGCTTGTCCGTCAAAAAACAATCATCACCTTGTTATTTTGTTCGCTTATATCCTTCAGCCCGCTTCTGTTTGGCCTTGAGGAAAACCGCCCTGGTCTTTCGCTCAAAGAGACTTTTGAGCTTTATGTCCGCTCCATCCAGAATTCTGACTTGAAGAGCCTCTTCACCACAGTCAGCAATAATCCGAAATTTTTTTTCCTGACAAGCCGGGGGAGGCTGATCGACAGCCGCGAGGGATACTACAAATTCCATGAGGAATGGTTCAAGGAGAAGGAGTGGAAGATGCCGGTTGATTTCTTGGAGGCTGTCGAGGGCAAGGATTATGGCTACACCAACGCCATTTACCATTACATAGGCAAGACTCCTGAAGGAGGATGGGCTGGCCTTGATTCCTATTTCACCATGATTTTCCATAAGGAAGATGGGATGTGGAAGGTCGTGGCTGACGTCTGCACTCCGATCAACCGCTACCAGACAGAGGCCAACCCGGAGATTAAGTACTCCTCTGAGCAGGTCTTTCTCTTGGAGATGATAGAAAACCGCCGCACCGTGCGCAAGTTCAAGCCGACTCCTGTTCCTCAAGAGCACATCCTCAAGATTCTCGATGCTGCCCGGCTTGCGCCCACTGCCGGAAACCAGCAGCCCTGGAAATTTCTGGTTGTCCAGAATAAAGAAAAGTTGGCCGAGCTTCAGAAAGAAGCTCTCTCCTGGTATCTTGAGCTCTATCAGATGAAGAAAAAGCCCTCAGAGGAAGACCTTGCCAAGGCTAAGGAGTCAGTCAAGAATGTCCTGGAAAACGTGCTCTCTGCTCCGGTCTACATTGCCCTGCTTGTTGATTCAGCTGCCAGATATCCAGATTATATTTTCTACGATGGGGCGCTGGCCGCAGAGAACCTGATGATTGCTGCCCGTGCCCTGGGCTACGGAACCGGCTTTTTTACCTCCTTTTTCCCGGAAGAGAAGATGAGGAAATTTTTCAGCATCCCAGAGCAGTACAAGCTCATCTGCTTTACTCCTCTTGGAGTCCCTGAGGAATGGCCTCAGACTCCGGCGAAGAAGAAGCTGGAAGAGATAGTCATTTTTGAAAAGTTTTAAGCCACTGCCTGAGCTCTTCAAACAATTTTTCAGAATCCAGTTTGGTCATAGCTCATTAAGCAAATTTAGATGTATATTAAATCTGGAAACAAAGTGATTGAAGAAAGAATAAAGGAAAAGGTTGGAGGCTACCGCCAGAAGATTATCGATACACTCTGCGACTTGGTCGCCATACCGACTGTAAACCCGCCGGGCAGGTCTTACCAGGAATGTGTCGATTATTTATCCAAGAAGCTAAAAAACTGGGGCTTTAAGCATCGGCTTATAGCTGTGCCCAATAAAAATTATCCCCGCTTCTCGATTATCGGATTTCACGGCCGGGGCGAGCGCAGCCTCCTTTTCCACGGCCATTATGACGTTGTCCCGGAATTTTCATCTGAGCAATTCAAGCCTCGCATCCAGGGCAATCGCCTCTACGGCCGCGGAAGCTCGGACATGAAAGGCGGGCTGGTGGCCTTGCTCTTCGCCCTGCTGGCCATCAAGGAGTGTGGTTTGAAGCTGAAGGGGAGGATTGCTTTTTCTTTTGTCCCTGATGAAGAAAGCGGCGGCCGCCTGGGAACTCAATATCTCATTCAATCAGGGCTTCTTTCCCGACCCTCTCTGGGCATGCTCATGCCCGAGCCGACAAGCGGCGTTATCTGGAGCGCCAACAAGGGAGCCTTGACCTTCAAGGTGGAGGTCAAGGGAAAGTCTGCCCATGTCGGGCTGGAGCATGAAGGAGAGAATGCCTTCGAGCAGATGGTTGAAATCGCTCATTCCCTGCTGGAGCTAAAAAAGATTATCCGCCGCAGAAAAACCGAGATGCCCGTCAATCCGTTAGAAGCGAGCCGCTCGGTGATGCTCATCGGCGGCGAATCAGGGAGCGGCGTCAGCTTCAATGTTGTCCCTGACCGAGCTTTCTTCACCATCGACCGCAGAATCAATCCTGAAGAGAGCCTCGATGAAGCCAAGGAAGAGCTGATATGCCTTTTGGAAAAGCACAAAGAGAGGGGAGTCGAGATGGAGGTTAAGATTGTGCAGGAAGGGGAATCCTCTGCGGCTGACAAAAAGGCTCCTCTTGCCTCAGCCTTGAAAGAGGCAATCAGAGATGTGACACAAAAAATCCCTCATTTCGAGCTCTGCCCGGGCCTGGTTGAGATTCGCTTTTTCAACAGGCGAAGAATTCCAGGCTTTGCCTACGGTCCCGGACTTCTTGAAGTTTCCCACGGTGCGGCTGAATACGTTCGTATCTCCGATATTCTGAATTGCGCCAAAATTTATTCCCTGACAGCCGCCCGGCTTTTGAAATAAAAAGATAAAAAATCGAAAGAAAGTTAAAATCGGATCAGAAAATGAAGCCACGAATTTCAAATTAAAAGAATAATCCTTCTGAGCTTTCGCTAAGCTCGCATTTGGATTGCAGTAACATCAATTAGGATGCTATTCATCAATTGTATTTTATATTAGTTAAATTTTAAAAGTGGACTAGATTGATGTCTTCGAGACGGATTTTCTGAGTCCCTAAGTTCATAAAAGAGCATCTGGTATCTACCAATCTTGAGAATGTCGAGAATATACAGCAGCTCAACCTCTTTGTTGATATAACTCTGAAGCATGGACCGGACCTGCTGGTTACGGAAAGACTTGTGGAGTTGATTGACCATAATAAAGACCTCCTTTACGAACGGAGGTTTTAACTTTGTCTGGCCTCTTTAGTCTGCTTTTTAATATCTAAACCAATCCCAAGACTTTGACGCCCTTATTGGTCACAAGACCCGTAGGGGTGTCCTACTATCAGAATCGTCTTGTTCTGAGACAGCGCTTGTTCTCCTCCTTACGTTGGTCAACTCCTGTTTACTCTCCGGAGCAAAAAGGCTTGGTCTCCTGCGGCATCCTCCAGGCGCACAGGGACGGCAAGAGTGCTTTGAGCGAACTGGTCCGTTTCTTGATGAAAAGCTCCTGCTGTGGCTGGAGTTTACCGTCCTCGACATCCCGAGCAGACTGTCCTCTATCGGGTGTTGTTCCATTACTTCGACCGGTTCCTGGCGGAATACGAGAGCCGGTTCGAGAAGGAGTACGGCTTCCTTCGGCCAATCATCAAGGAGGTGGTTGAGCGCTACCTCGATTGCGGCAACCCGTGCTGCGGGTTTGCCCGCATCCGGTGTCCCAATTGCCAGGAGGAGCGACTCCTGATGTTTTCCTGCCGCACCCGCGGTTTCTGTCCCTCTTGCCATGCCAAGAGGCTGGAGGAATGGGGTGAGTGGATGCGGGAAGAGCTTCTCCTCGACCTCCCCCACCGCCACGTCGTCTTCACAGTGCCCAGGATGCTGCGGATATTCTTCAAGTATAACCGCCGGCTTCTGGGCGAGCTCTGCCGCTTGGCCCTCCGCTCCTTGACCCGTTATTTTGAGGTTTTAACCAGCAGTGAGCTTCGGCCCGGGGTCATCGCGGCCATTCAGACATTTGGCGATCGGATTAATCTCCACCCCCATCTGCATTTTCTGGTGACCGAGGGCGGGGTGGATGAGGCGGGAGTCTTCCACAAGGTCCCCCGGATCGACGACTCGCGCCTGGCCTCACTCTTTGCCCGCGAGGTCCTCAGCCCCGAGTGGGCCGAGAGGATTCTCTCCTGGCGCCACACCGGCTTCTCGGTCCACAGCCGGGTGCGGGCCAGGACAAAACGAGAGGCTGAGCGGGTGGGAAAATACATGATCCGCTTCTTTCCCTGGAGCGCCTCTCCTTCTCAGAGAAAGAGGGAAAGGTTCTCTACCAGCATGGGAAAGATGCCCGAGAGACCGAGCGGATGGACTATCTGGAAAGTTCTGATGGCTGCCGAGGCCTCTACTGAATATTCTTCGTGATTCTCTCCTTTCCCGAAAGGAGAGGTCTGTCTGCTTTCAGGGGCTTTGGGCCGTCAGGGCGGCCTCAAGCGCATATCCCTGACCTGCCAAGCCGGCATTGACAGTGATTGCTGTCTTGGTCTATGTTTCCTTTCGATGGCTAGAGCTGCAAATCATCACAAAGAGGCTCGCCCGGCCTCTTCAACCAAAAAGCATATTCTTATCCTTCTCATTTGTAACAAACACATAGATATTGTTGCTGCATGCGGTTTTAAAATTAGTCTTTTACTGCTGATTCTGATAAAATAAAAAAAATGAATAGAATGAATCGTCTGGCGAAAAGCGGTATCCTTGTTCTAAGCAAGCCGGATAGGAAAAGGGAAATCGAATTTGAGCTGCAATATTTAGCATCTTTGAGTCTAAACCAGCGATTTTCGCTCATGCTCGAAAAAAGCAAGGAATTAAGAATCAACCTTATTAACAATGGACACAGAGAAACTTCTGCGATTATTAAAAGAGAATAAAGTTAAGTTTGTCGTTATCGGGGCTTCAGCATTCCCTGTCTATGGATATGCAAGGGCTACTCTTGATATAGATATTTTTATTAAGCCAGAACTGGAAAATATCAGAAGAACAATGAAAGCTTTAAAGGCGTTTGGTTATGACTTAACGGACCTCACTCCTGATGATTTTTTGAAAAGCAAGATCCTTATTCGCCAGTATACAGTTGAAGCTGATTTTTATCCTTTTGTGAAGGGCATCACTTTTGATAATGTCTGGAAGAATAGAATAAAGGCAAGATTCGGTAAGACCGAAGTCTATTTTCCATCTTTAGATGACATGATTAAGATGAAAAAAGCGGCGGGTAGGGCCATAGACTTGGAAGACCTGAAGTATTTGAAAAAAATTAGAGAAAAGAAGTTACGAATCCGCTGAATAAAGATGAAATGCCCGAGAGCAGTCAATCTTAGAGCTCCAGATAAGAAGGTTGCATTTATTTTAATTTTTTTATTGAATGCTACTCATCTGCTCCTGGCCGGGCCTCAACAATCAGGTCACGTGAAAGTTCATCTTATTTCAGAGGTCCTTTCCATAAAGCCGGGGCAGACGTTTTGTGTTGGCCTGCAACTCTTGATGGACAAACACTGGCATACATACTGGAAAAATCCTGGTGATTCAGGATTACCCACCAAAATCGTATGGCAGCTTCCTGATGCTTTTGTTGCGGGGGATATTCAATGGCCCTGCCCTCAAAGGTTTGAACTGCCAGAGGTTGTGAATTTTGGATACGAAGGAGAGGTTCTGCTTATCACTGCAATCACGGCTCCCATGGCGCTTGAATCAGGGTCAAAAGTGAAGCTTGCAGCGAGCGTGGATTGGTTGGCCTGCAAAGAAGGCTGTAGCCCGGGCCATGCAGATTTACAAATTGAATTGCCAGTTAAAACCGAGGATCTAAAAATCAATAAACTCTCGATTCATCATTTTGAAAAGGCTCGCATCGACCTGCCCAAAGCAGCTCCAGACTGGAAAATAGATGCGCTTATGAATGAAGATAAAATTTTTATTGAAATGAGCCCGCCCTTATGGTTTAAAAGAGAACTAGTGAAAGTCACATTCTTTCCTGAACAGGAAGAGCTCATCAATTATTCTGAATTTCAGCGTTTAAAAAGATCAAGTCAAGGGTATATTCTCGAAATTCAAAAATCAAAGCTATCAACAAAGATTCCTCTGCGGCTTAAAGGTGTGTTGTTTTTTCAAGAGGGATGGTCCAAGAATGGACAAGAGCATGCCTTACAGGTCGATGTGCCATTTCATGCCAATTGATTAATAAGATTATAGGAGGTGTTCGCATGAAAAGAATCTTCAAGGTCATGTTACCGGCGCTTGCAGGTCTTTTTTTAATTTTGAGCCTGCTGGCTAAAGCCGGGGAAGCACCTGTAGGACAAACTGCGCCTAATTTCACTCTCACCGACACCTACGGCAACAAACATTCCCTGTCTGATTACAAAGGCAAGATTATCGTTTTGGAATGGATAAATCACGATTGCCCCTTTGTCATGAAGCTATACAACAGTAGCAAGATGCAGGAGCTGCAGAAGACATATACAGGGAAAGGTATTATCTGGCTGTCGATGAATTCCTCGGCACCTGGGAAACAAGGCTATCGGACAGCTGAAGAAGCCAATGAATTGACCCGGCAAAAAAAAGCTGCTCCGACAGCTCTGCTTCTCGATTCCGAAGGCGAGGTGGGCAAGCTCTACGGCGCTAAAACCACGCCTCACATGTTCATCATCAGTAAAGACGGGATTTTGGTTTATAATGGGGCTATTGATGATATACGCTCTACAAATGTCGATGATGTTGCAAAGGCAAAAAATTATGTCCAGCTTGCTTTGGACGAACTCCTGGCCGGCAAAGAAGTGTCCATAAAAACATCCCAGCCTTATGGATGCTCGGTAAAGTATAAATAATTCCAGATTAAAAATAAGAATAGGGATTTGTTTTTTGCGAGCGCACGCTATTGCCTCTCTTTAAGCCACAGAAGGGCGAATTCTACTTTTTCACATAGGCAAGGCTGTTACTAAACTTCCAATTTAAATCAAAAAAGCCTGCGTCGATAAATGCTGCCCAGCCCTTTTCTTTAGCCGTTTTGTCATAGATGATGAAATCAGGCAGGCCTGAGCCGGAAAAGATCACATTGAAGAGGCCAGCCAGCTCTTCGCCTTTAGCGCTCGTTCCTCCTTTAATCACCACATATTTCTCCGGGTTCAGGGGATTGGGATAGACCATCTGAAAAGCAACATCCTCTTTTTCAATTTCCTGACCATCGATAATAAGTCTCTTATTCTTGATTGAAATAGGCAGGTCTTTCATAATCTTTGCTGATATGGCATTCGTTTCCGTGCTGCCAAAAAGAATAAGATTGTAGCGTCTGATAACTTCCGAGTTGACTTCAATGTCGGGAATAATTTCGACATATCAATTAGGATGCTATTCATCAATTGTATTTTATTGACAAAAAGAAAAATTTTTTCTATCATTTCGCTCATGATTAAGGATTTAAGAAGCATTTCATGCCGTTTAGCTTCTTACACCCTCCTTCTCTGGTGGGCGGGCTCATCCGCCCTATAACCATCTTTTACCCTACCTCTATTTTCCAATAAAAATCTCTGATTGACTTTGTACATTTAGAAAGGAGAAAGAAATGAATGGCTCTTATCTAAATCGTTTTTCAACAAGAAAAAAAGAAGACTTGCCAAAATTTTTCTACAACATAAAGGCTGATTTACCCAATCTTCCCAAGCCGGCACTTCATCCAGCAACAAAAAATCCAATCCAGCCCAAAGACCTTGAGCCTGTTTTTCCCAAGGGCTTCATCGCCCAAGAAGCGACACTCGAGAGGTTTGTTCCCATTCCGGATGAAGTTCGGGAAAAATTTTCTATCTACAGGCCTACTCCTCTTGTTTATGCGTCTTACTTGAGAGAGAGGCTTGAGACACCGGCTCATATTTTCTACAAGTATGAGGGAGAAGGCCCGACTGGAAGCCACAAGAGCAATACAGCGCTCGTTCAGGCTTATCTTGCGGCAAAAGAAGGAGTCAAAGCTTTAACCACTGAAACTGGCGCAGGCCAATGGGGCTCTGCTCTTTCACATGCCGGCTCTGTTTTCGGAGTGGAAGTGGCTGTGTTCATGGTTAGAATCAGCTACCGCCAGAAGCCAGGAAGGCGGATTCTGATGGAGCTTTTTGGAGCCAAGGTCGAGGAGAGTCCGAGCAATCTTACTGAATCAGGGAAAAAGTTTTATCAAAAAGACCCGAACCACCCTGGAAGCTTGGGCATTGCTATCTCTGAAGCCCTAGAGCTGGCGTTAAAGAGCCCCAGCACGAGATATTCTCTTGGCTCGGTTCTGGATGCTGTTTTGATGCATCAAACAGTGATTGGGCTAGAGGCTGAAAGACAGATGCATGAACTGGGCGCTGAGCCTGATATTGTGGTCGGGTGTGTTGGCGGAGGCTCGAATTTTTCCGGCCTTTCCTTTCCTTTTATCAGGAGGAATTTGAAAGAAGGGAAAAAATTGCGATTCATAGCCGCAGAACCGAAAGCCTGCCCCTCCCTCACTCAAGGTGATTTAAGATACGACCACGGCGATACGGCTGGCTTAACCCCTCTTCTTTACATGTACACTCTGGGTATGGATTTTATTCCCGAGCCCATCCATGCTGGAGGATTGAGATATCATGGCATGGCGCCTCTTGTCAGCCATCTGGTTTCAATGGGAATCATCGAGCCGCGGGCCTACTCTCAAGAGAGAATTTTTGATTCAGCCAAGTATTTCTTCAAGTCAGAGGGAATCCTTCCTGCTCCAGAGTCAGCCCATGCTGTGGCCGCTGTCATCGATGAGGCGCTTGAAGCAAAAAGAGAAAAGAAGGAAAAGGTCATCCTCTTCAATCTTTCAGGACATGGCTTTCTCGACATCAATGCTTTTGCCAGAAATTCAATAAGATGAGCTCAACCGCAATCTCAAACAGGTTGTACTCCTCACTGGAGCTCTCGAATCTTTGGCAGAAATGTCCAGATTGAGGCGGCAGACCCAATCAGAATCAGAGCCCAGAGCAGAATAGTTGCCGGCTCGCCGATTTTCTCGGCAACAACTCCTGCCAGCAGCCCGCCAAGCGGCATAAAGCCGAAAAAGGTGAAACTGTAGGCACTCATCACTCGTCCTCGCAGTTGGTCTGAGGTTAAGGTTTGAACAAGGGCATTGGCCAGGTTGAAGATGAGAATCGATGCCCAGCCGACACCGATTAGAGCAAGGACTGAGAGCGGCAGCCATCGTGCCAGGGCAAAAGCCGTCAGGCCGATGGGAAAAGCATATGTGCCGAAAGATAAGAGCTTGCCTTTGAATTTGAAACGGCCGAGAGAAGCAATCGTCAGGGCGCTGATCAACGCCCCCAGGCCTCGCGCTGAAAGGAGAAGGCCGTTGACCGAGGCGTTGCCGTGAAGAATCCTCACTGTCCAGGCTGGGATGAGAGTCACAAAGGAAACGCCGAAGAGAGTCGTCACGCCCACAAGGCCGATCAAAATCCGAATCATCGGGTGGGAAAAGACATAGCTCAGCCCTTCTTTCAGGTCGATCAGCACAGAATTCTGCTGTTTAAGTTTTGGTTGTGGATTTAAATTCTTCATTGCCAGCAAGCCGACGATGATGGCCAGAAATGAGATTCCATTGATGGTGAAGCACCAAGCGGGGCCAAAGGCGGCATAAGTCACTCCGGCAATCGCCGGCCCGAAGGCGGTCGCTGAGTTGAACATGGATGAATTGAGAGCGATGGCGTTGGTCAAGTCTTCACGGTCGACCATCTCCAGGACAAAAGCCTGGCGCGCTGGCGCATCAAAAGCATTGGCTATTCCGAGCCCAAAGGCTAAGAGAATGATGTGCCACGGCTGGACAAGATTGAGAAAGGTGAGACCGGCCAGGATAAAAGCCAGAATCATCATCGCCGTCTGAGTGATGAGGAGCAAGCTCCGCCGCGGCATCCTGTCGGCAACCACACCCGCATAGAGCATGAAAAGCCAGGTTGGAACTCCAGAAGCAAATGCGACGTAGCCGAGGTAGATCGGCGAATGTGTTAATTCAAAAACAAGGAATCCTTGGGCTGTGGTCTGCATCCATGTCCCGAACAGGGAAATCATCTGGCCGAAGAACCAGAGACGGTAGTTGCGGCTTTTGAGCGCGGCAAAAGTCTCCGCCCACCTGAACCTATGTCTGAAGTCAACGATTTCCTGTCTTATGGTCATCGGCCTGCAATTTCCTCATCTCCACTTGAACTCTTCTCTCAGGATTAAATAAAGGGACAGGATTTGCTTCCCCAAGGAGAGTCAATCTGGTGATAAGCAATCAATTCAAAAAATATATAGGCGGTGGATTATACGTTAATCATTGATGTGAAGCAATAATCAAGAATTGTTCAGAATAGGAATAAAGCATTACCGAACTCTTTCCTCAGGCTCGAGGAGCGGATATTCTTTGGGAGGCTCGACGCCTAAAAGGTTCTTGACAAAATAGTCCCATCTTTTCCGGACAAAGTAGCCGTTGCCCAGAGCATGATGCCTGTTGGGCATGATCAGCAGGTCAAAATCCTTGTTGGCCTTGATCAGGGCATCGACAAGCTGCAGTGTAGCCGCAGGATGGACATTGTCATCCAGGTCGCCATGGACAAGGAGGAGCTTGCCTTTTAAATTTGCAGCCAGAGTGGGGTTGGCTTGCTGCTTATAATGCTCTCCCAGAGGATAGCCCATCCAGAGCTCATTCCACCAGACTTTGTCGCTCCGATTGTCGTGGCATCCGGATGAGGAGACTGCGACCTTGTAGAATTCAGGGTGGGTAAGCAGGGCATGGGCAGAGTCATACCCTCCGGCCGAATGGCCGTAGATTCCGACGCGGTCTAAATCCAGATAAGGATATTTCTCTGCCAGCTGTTTTATGGCCAGGATGTGGTCTTCAAGTCCAGAATCCCCGAGGTTTTTGTAAGAGACATTGTGGAAAGCTTTGGAGCGCATGGCTGTTCCCATGCCGTCGATTGTCACCACGATGAATCCCAGCTCGGCGATGGCTTGGTCGTGCGAGGAAGCTTGGAAGGATTTGGGAGTTCGGACGGCCTGCGGTCCGTTATAGATGCCGTCGATGACCGGATATTTCTGTGAGGGATTGAGGTTCGACGTCCGGTAGATTGCGCCGTAGATATCGGTCTTTCCGTCCCGGCCCTTGACTTGAAAAGGCTCTGGCCACGGCCAGCCTGCGGCCAGGAGCAATTCGACATCTGCTTTTTCCAGCTCACGAATCAGCTTTCCGTCCGAGCTGCGGCAGAGAACTGAGACAGGAACAGTGTTGATCTTGGAATAGGTATCGACAAAATATTTTCCATCTGGAGAAATCCTGAGACTATGATCGGCATCTTCGGGAGTCAGCAGCCTGAGTTTTGTGCCGTCAAGGTTCACCCGGTATAAATGGCGCAGGTAGGGGTCGCGGCCCATCTCCTTTCCCCCAGCGATGAAATAGACCTGGCGGTTTTTCTCGTCGACATGAACAATCTCCCGAACCACAAATTCGCCTTTGGTGATTTGATTCTTGAGCTCACCGCTCTTGCCGTCAAAGAGATAGAGATGGCACCAGCCATCCCTTTCCGAGCCCCAGATAAGCTCTGAGCCGTTGCCGATGATGCTTAAATAAGTCATGTGGGGATCGACACACGTTTCCGATGTCTCGCTGAGGACGAGCCGAGTTTTGCCCGTGTTTGGGTCGGCTTCGTAGAGGTTGACCTTCTGGTAACCTCGCTCTGTCTCGGCGAAATAGATACTCTGGCTGTCTTCTGTCCAGACTCCGTCGCCTCCTGCCTTCCACATCAGGAAGTCGAGGAGGAGCGGTTTGCAGTCAATCGGAATCTGTTTTTTTCCTTCGACATCAAAAACAACTGGCTCTCCTTGAGGGAGAAATTCATCGCCGGGAAGAGGATAAACCCAGGAAAAAAGCTTTGCCCGCTGCTCTCCTGGAGGGGCAAACTGGAGGAGATGATGCCTTTTTGCTTTTCGCTCATCAATCCGCATTGTCAGCAGCTTCTTCGAATCGGGCGACCAGGTTGCAGAGACTCTCATTTTTGGAGTGCCAACACCGGCGCGGATGAGCTGCTGGAGGTCTGGCGAGGAGGAGGCATAGGCATAGGATTCCTGGCCGTCATGACTCAACTGGATTTCCTCATCTGTCGATGCCAGGCGGATATAGAGGTTATAATTTCGCACAAAGGCAATCCATTTCTTGTCGGGAGATGGGAGCTCATCGATGGCAGCCTCTTTTTTCTCAGCCTTTGTGCATTTGTAAGTCTTGAGTTCACAAGTCCAGGTTATTTTTCCTATGTTGAATTGAATGGCTGTTTCTTTATCGATGAAGGTGAAGCTGTCAAAGGGCAACTTGTTGGATTGGTATTTCTCTCCAGAAGCCGCAGAGAGGGCTTGGGCAAGTTTTTCGTGGTCAAAGCCTGGCTTGAGCAAGTTCCGCTCCGGGTCGACCAAGAGAAAGATTTTTCCTTCTCTCAAGTCCTTCTTGTACCAGAACCGGGAACTCTTTTCGATCCAGCGGGGTGTCACCCGTTCATTGAAGACCAGCTTGCGGACATTCATTGGAAGCAACTTCTCGGCGCGCTTATAATCTTCCAGAGCCCCCTGCGCTCTTAGAGAGATAGGAATAAGAGCAAAGGAAGCCATGATGACCGAAATCGCAATAAGTCTTGAAGCCTTCATCCTTTCCTCCTTTTTGCAGGATTATATAAAAGAACAAGTCTATCGTCTATAAAGATTAAATATAATCAAAACTTATCTTGGCTGCGCTTTCTCGATCATCTTACCTTTGTTTTAATTTGTAAATTTTAAAAGGTTGGTCTCGACGCTTAATTCGTATCTAAAAAATTTTCGAGATTGCTAATCGAGGGAACCTTCTTTAGTCTTTTCAATAAATAAGGAGAGGGATTTTTTTTGACAACATTGCTTAAGACATCTGTGTCAAAAAGATACATTAGAGTGGAACCTCGCGGCTCTTCTCTCTTTCTCTTTCACTGTAAATCAAATTGCATATCTCATCGACCTCTTTATTGATATCTTCAAGCGCTCTAGAGGCGAGAATAAGTCCTTTGCTCTGGCCTTTTTCTAAATTCTGATATGTTTCAAAGGGCATAATCACTGCAACTCTTTTTCCTTTTTTGGTGATCATAATATTTCTCTGGTGATAGATAAGACGATTGATGATTTCAGATAATCTCGCCTTGGCCTCAGTCAGAGTAAAATTTTCTTTCATGAGTAACACTTTCATAAAAATAGTCTAAATGACTATCTTTGTCAGTTTGAAGAGAGAATGGAAAAGAAGATGACTTTAAGCAAAATTTTGTGCCGGGCCAAGCACCTTCAAGAAGTATTTTCTTTTTCTACAATGTCATTCAACCGCTTTAAAAAATCCGGGATGGCCGAGGTGACCCTGTTCCAGCTGGGGATGAGAGGGGAATAGAGGGGGTTATCCAAAAAATCTTTTCCGGCCATTTGAATGGCTCTGGTAAAGGCTTCGACCATGTTTGTCTCCTGGTGATAATCAAAAATGAGGCCGTTAATGGCGGAATCGTCGCTGTAGCGCTTGATGGTGTCCTTGGCCGTCCGCTGGTAATTGATGATCAGGGTGTTAAGAGCACTCTCGCTCATGATCGTTCCCTCGATCGCCAGATTTCTGAAGATGGATTTAGCGATATCGATCGACATCTTCATCAATCCTGTTTTTGGGTCCTCGGCAGAAAGGAGTTGATGTTTGTGCTCATAGGTTTCGCAGAGCTCCACCTGGCAGATTCTTCGCAGGGAATAGTTGCGAAAGACTTCCGCCAGTGTTTCCACCTCAAGTCCCCAGTCATTAGGGATGCGGTTGATTCTGGCCAGGTCGATGATCATTGAAAACTCTCCAGCCAAAGGATAGCGAAAGCTGTCCAGATAAACGAGAAGCGGCAGGTAGCCAAATAATTTTTCCAGACTGCGGATAAGAGGGGTGACAAAAAGGCGGGTCACCCGGCCGTGCATCCGGTCTGTGACTCGGGCATAGTATCCTTTGCAAAAGGCATAATCGATACTCGGCGAGGCGATGGGATAGCATAATCTTCCCAGGAGTTCTCGGGAATAATTGACGATATCACAATCGTGCAAGGTGATGACCTTGCTCTCTTCCCTGGATAAAATGTATCCATAAGCAATCCAGGCTGAACGGCCCTTTCCGTCACCTCCAGGAGCGAGGTCGTTCTCTTCAAGAAGTTTATAAAGCTTTCCCAGGGATCCACCCGAGGCCCAAATAATGCGGTGCCTTTGGGGAAGGGAGAAAAAAAGTTCTCTTGCTTTTAAAAAATCTTTTTTATCTGCGGTTCTTCCCAAGGTTATGACGATTTCATGGAGGTAAGAGACTTCCTGGAGATTATTCATGATCTGCCTTATGGCAGGAGCCTCGAGCTCTGCGGGAGTGACGGGAAGGACAAGGGCGATGGGGCGATGCAGGTTGAATTCTGTCAATTCTTTTTCCATGCGCTCGATATCAACAGGTCCGAAGCGGTGAAAGGTGGGGATGACTCCTGTTTGATAAAAGTCTGCCATTCTATCCTCCTTTTTTTGATTTCATAATCTTAAATCATTTCTGCGACGAGCTTGAGGACAGCCTTGCACCAGCCTTGCGGCCCTTCGCCTGGGGCACGGATGAGGTTCTCAAGCTGAAGAGAACGGTCATAGACCCCGCCCGGCTTCTGGACTAAGATGGGATAGTCAACAACTTCCAACAGCGGCAAATCATTGAGGCTGTCGCCCAGTCCGACTGTTTTTAAACGGCTGTTGACTCTGATGTAGGTCTCTCGGAGAAGCAGAACAGCTTTCCCTTTGTCGTTTCTTCCCGTGAGGTGGTAGAAACGGCCGCCGCGGCTGACCTGGAGGTTCAAGGCCCGAGCCGTCATTTGAATTTTTTCTTCGGCTGATTCGTCTTCCAAGATAAAGGGCTCGTCGTATTCTCTTTTCTGGGCGAGCAGAGCCTGGCTGGAGGAGAGGCCAGACAGCTCCGCCACCTCCTGAGCTGAGAGGTCGCCGAATCCCTTCAATATTGAGGGAAAACGGGTCTTCATTTTAATAAAAGCGTCTCTCAAGTCTTGATAGGGAGTTCCGAGCTCGATAATTTTATACTCGGAATCTTTTTTGGTGAAAGGAAGGTCGAAGGAGAAATATTTATCGGGAATAAAAATCGCTCCGCCATTTTCTGAGATAAAAGGGTGAGTATTTTCGAGCTTGGAGCGGAACCACTCAATTTCCGCTCGGGTTTTGCTGGTGCAAATAATCAAGGGGATATTTTTCTTTCTCAGGGCATGAAGAGCAGGGAGAGCGGCTTCAAAAGAATATGTTGCTTGGTCAAGAAGAGTGCCGTCGAGGTCAGTGAAAATCAATAAACGAAAATTCATTGGAAAAACATGCCTCCTTTGCAAGGCACGATTCAAAGAAACGATTAATATAAAATCAAGTTTTGCTTATATGATAAATAATTTCCCCTTGGCCTGTCAAAGAG
>CAZGMN010000024.1:13027-22028 GCA_964526905.1 uncultured Eubacteriales bacterium | reverse complement strand
GGGAGCGAGGCTATTTTCTAAAACCTTCTTTAATGAATGAGTTGATGATGCTTTCTCCAAGACTTTTTGCTATATTTGTCTTAAACTAAAAGGATTATTTGAGAAGGAGAAAAAATGAAAAGAGGAAAATACGTCCTGATCATCATCCTGGTCTTTTTTATCTTGATACTGGCTTCGATTTTCTCTTTTTTTTATTATGCAACAGCAAAACCTCCAGCAATAAAAGCTTACTCCTACCTTGAGCTTACGCTTTCAGGAGAAATTCAAGAAAAAGCAGAATCCAATTTTTGGATGACTCTGCTTGGGGCAAAGCAGCCCCTCTCCATGTATGACATCTGGATGAACATCCGCAAGGCCAAGGCCGACAGCCGCATCAAATGCCTTTTCTTGCGCCTGGGATACCTTGAAAGCGACTGGGCAAAGATAGAAGAGCTCAGAGACTTAGTCCTTGACTTCAGAAAATCAGGAAAAAAGGCTTATGCCTATATCGAGGAAGCTCCGGAATTCGACAAGGAATATTATTTGGCGACTGCCTGCGACCGCATCATTCTTCATCCTCTGGGCTGGATGGGGGTCAACGGCATCGGAGGCTATATTCCCTTCTTCAAAAAAGCTCTCGACAAGCTGGGGATTGAAGCTGAGATCGAGCATGTCGAGGAATACAAGACCGCCTATAACATGTTCACAGAAGAAGGATTCACTCCGGCTCACAAAAGGATGATGGAATCCATCTATGGCAGTCTTTTCTCCTATTATGTTAAGAAAGTGGCGGAGGCAAGGAAAAAAAGTGAAGAAGAAATAAAGAAGCTGATTGACGGCGGCTTCTTCCAGGGAGAAGAAGCTCTAAAAGCTGGGTTGGTGGATGAGCTTCTTTTTGAGGATGAATTAGAGGAACTCCTCAAAGAAAACGGCAGAAAATTAGAGAAAATCAGCCATGACGAATACTTGAAAGTCAAGCCTCATTCCCTGGGTATATATCGAGGGAAAAAAATTGTCTTGATTTATGGAATGGGGCCCATCCACGGCGGAGAAAGCCTCTACCAAACAATGGGAAGCCAAACCGTTGCCCGCTGGCTCAAGCTGGCAAGGCAAGACAGGTCCGTGGCTGCAGTCATCTTGCGGGTGGACAGCCCCGGGGGCTCGGCCGTAGCTTCGGATGTCATCTGGAGAGAAGTCGTCTTGACCAGGAAGAGAAAGCCTCTGGTCGTTTCCATGTCAGATGTGGCAGGTTCAGGCGGCTACTGGATTTCCATGGCTGCCGATAAGATTATCGCCCAACCTCAAACCCTTACCGGCTCGATCGGCGTTATCTCCGGCAAGTTCAATGCCGCCCGCCTTTTCCAAAAACTGGGCATCACCTCGGAAAGGCTTGTCTACGGCAAGAGTGCCGACATCTATTCCCCCTTTCGAAAACTCACTCCCGAGGAAAAGCAAGTCCTCAAGAACGAAATTCTTTGGGTCTACGACCGATTCCTCGATAAAGTCGCAGAAGGACGAAAGATGAAGAAAGAGGAAGTGGACAAGATCGGGAAGGGAAGAGTCTGGACTGGAAGTCAGGCTAAAGAGCTGGGCCTTGTCGATGAAATCGGCGGCCTTTCGCGGGCAATGGAATTGGCAAAAGAACTGGCCAAAATCCCGGCCGGTGAAGCGGTCAAGCTTGTCGTCTGGCCTAAAAAGCTCAGGCTAATTGATTTCTTAATGGGAAGGAGGGTGCCGGGCCTCAAGCTCTTTCTTGCTCCAATGCGGGAGAAAATGCTTACCACGCTCGAGCTCCTGGAAAGAGAAAAAATGCTGGCCATCATGCCTTTTTGGATTAAGCCCGAGTAAATATAAAAAGGCAAATTCTTATCTCAGAAATAAAGTTTTTATTGCCTTTTGTGGCTGTTCAGGTAATCGAGAATAATCGAGGACATGACTTCCACGCCGAGAGGAATGCCCTGCTCATCTACGATAAAGGTCGGAGAATGGACAGAAGTCTTGGCCACATCTTTGGGAACAACGCCCAGGCCGAGCATGACTGAAGGAACTTCGCGGGCAAAGTAACTGAAGTCCTCGCCGCCCATTTCCGGAAGCTCTTCTTTAAGAAATTCCTTTCCGCCCAACACTCTCTCTACTGTCGGGAGAATTTCTTTAAGAAGCGCCGGGTCGTTATAAAGAGAAGGTGTGCCAAAATAGTAGCCGAGCTCAAACTCAGCCCCTGCAGCCTCGCAGATATTAGTGACCAGCCTCTCCACCTTTTGTCTCACTAACTTCCTCTGCTCATCGCCGTAAGTCCTCACTGTCGCCTGGAGCTCTGCCTTCTCCGGAATGATGTTCGAAGCTGAGCCAGCATGAAAGGAGCCGACCGTGACCACCGTGTTCTGGTTAACATCAATTTCCCTGGAGATCATGACCTGAAGGGCAACGACAACCTGAGAGCCGACAACGATCGGGTCAACGCAGGACGAGGGCGAAGCGCCGTGGCACCCTTCTGATTTGATGACCAGGCGAAATCCGTCGCAGTTCGCTCCTGATTGCCCGGGCGTATAGGTGATAAAACCTGCCTTGGCCGTGTCATTCACGTGAAAGGCAAATATTGCCTGGGGCTTAATATCCTTGAACACACCTTCTTTGAGCATCTCATTGGCTCCGTCTCCTTTTTCTTCGGCCGGCTGAACGATAAAAAGAACGGTACCATTAAAATTGTCTTTTAAGCGGGAAAGCACGCTTGCCACACCGAGCAAGATTGTGGTGTGGACATCATGGCCGCAGGCGTGCATGGCTCCGTGCTCGATGCCATCGATTCTGACTTTTTCCTTTGAAGCAAAAGGCAGGCCTGTTTCTTCAGTGATGGGGAGGGCATCCATTTCTGCCCTCATCCCGACGACCGGGCCGCCTTTCGGACCGTGAAGGACGGCGAGCAAGCCCGTCTTGGCAAATCCTCCTTTCACTTCAAGGCCGAGCTTCTCCAGATAGGCGGCGGCAAGAGCCGAAGTCCTCTTTTCCTCAAAAGCCAGCTCTGGATGGGCATGAATGTCCCTGCGAATCTCGATAAGCTTTGGAGATATCTCCCGGACGATTTCCTCTATCTTCTTTTCTGTGTTCTGGCTCTGTGAAAAAAGAGTCTCATCAACAGAGAAAAAACAAAGGCAGATAAAAATTCCGCATAGAAATTTTTTTATCATCAATTACCTCCCTATCTCATAAAAGCCGCAGCAGCCTTCCGCACAAGTTCAATCTATCATTCTTCTTAGCAGAAAAACTGGCTTCTTTCAATTCTCGCTTTGACTATCGCTTTTGGCTGTCTTGCATTTGCAGCCAGAGGCGAACGATGCGGATCGTTGAGATGAGTGGCGAAGACAAGAATCTTGGCTCTTCCTCTCTTGAGGACTAGGCTGAGGGACATTTTATATTTATTACAACCGGCTCGCTATCAATTCGGCAATGGCCTTGAGCTGGTCTTCTGAGACAAATGTCTTCAATCCTTCTTCGGGGAAGGTCGTTAGCCGGACACAGTATCTTGTCTTTTTTAAGAATACAATCTCATAAGGCATCATCGGGATGGCGATAACCGCCTCGTCGGCGATTCCTTTCAGTGGTTTATAGAGTTCCGCGTTTGCTGTTAGACTTTTATATTCATCTGGTCGGCCGAAAACTACCTGTAAAATCTTTTTGCCATCAGCCCTTGTAAAACTCAAGGTAATCGCCTGAATGTCCAGCTTGATGCCTTTAAGTCCGGTCACTTTCTCCACATCAGAAACGGATAAGTACTTTTCATAATTGACAGTTTGAGCGGATAGACTCGAATGCAGCACAAAAGAAAGAATGACCAAAGCACTCAAACTGAAGATGCAAACCGATTTTTTCATATTAACCTCCATTCATAGCATTTAAAGAATTCAAGAAAAACCAAAATCCTTCTCTGAGGCCAATGCCTTTTTAACTGCGACGACAGAACGTTTATCAGCGTACCCATTGAACCCTTTAACCATTTTAGGAAAGTACAGATTATAAATCATGACAAAAAAAATGGAAAGCTACGTTATTTAATGGAATCTGCTTCATCATTTTTTTTCGAGGATATGTTATACTAACCTGTCCCAAAAGCGTTCTATCGAGCACAGGTATTTAAAGATGCTTTTACTCAAATTTGGAGTCTTCGTTTCTTTTGGATTCTCTCTTTTTCTGCTCACTTATCTGGTCCTGCACACTTTTTCCTTCGGCAAGCGCCAGCTTCACTCCAAAGCTGAGGCGACTCGTTGGAAGGGCGTGGCCTACGCTTTCAGTCTGGGGATGCTGCCCTGGGAAAAGGAAAGCGCGGCTAAGCACCTGCCGACCTATGTGGCCGGCATCTTTTACCACATTGGTATCTTTGCCGCGATCTTTTATGTCCTTTTCACGGCGGCTTCGTTGAGTCTTTCTGAAGCCATTCTGAGCCCCTTTCGGGTATTGCTGGCTGTTGGATTTATCTGCGGCACCGGCCTTCTCCTTAAGCGGGCCATCAAGCGTCAAATGAGGTACATCAGTTGTCCCGACGACTTTGTTGCTAACATCCTTGTCGACCTCTTTATCCTGTCCGGCTTTCTCTTCTCTTTGCTGAGCGCAGTTATTCCTGTCTTCTATATCCTGGCCATCCT
This sequence comes from uncultured Eubacteriales bacterium, assembly GCA_964526905.1. Classification (GTDB taxonomy): domain Bacteria; phylum Acidobacteriota; class Aminicenantia; order Aminicenantales; family Aminicenantaceae; genus CAZGMN01. Next base: position 17,412 of record CAZGMN010000024.1, on the reverse strand, counting down.
GATTTTCCTCTACATGCCTTTGGGAAAAATCCGCCACTGTTTTTTCTTTTTTTACAGCAGGATTCTCTTCGGCTCCTATTTCGGAAGACGGCGAGTTCTTCCCCACAGCCAGACGTCAAAGAGTTAAGGCCTGAAAATGAAAACTCTTCTGTCCTCATCCGATCCCATCGAGAAAAAGATTCAAGCGCTTACCGATGATGATCTTAAAAAGATTCTGAACGTCTTCCGCCAAAAACTCCGGTTCAATGATGCCGCCTATTTAAATTCCTGCGTCCATTGCGGCTTGTGTGCCGATTCCTGCCATTTTTATCTGGCAAGCGGCGACCCGCAAGCGATGCCCGCAGCCAAGCTCGATCTGGTGAACCGGATATTTAAAAGATATTTCTCTTTCAGCGGGAAATATTTTCCCAAGCTCACAGGTTCGCTGTCTCTGAGCCGGGAGTTAGTCCGGGAGTGGGTGGATTCTCTTTTTGGACGCTGTACCCTGTGCGGCCGCTGTTCCCTGAGCTGCACCATGGGCATCAATATCTTTGCTCTCATCCGGGCTGCCCGTTCCGCCCTGGCTGCAGCGGGTCTTGTTCCTCCCGGACTCCAGCAAACAGTGGACACCGCGCTCCAAACAGGAAACAACATGGGAATCTCCAAAGAGAACTGGCTGGAGACAGTGGAGTGGCTGGAAGAAGAACTCCAAAAAGAGGTGGGTGATTCCAGAGCCCGGTTGCCCATAGACCGCAAAGGGGCCAGGTTCCTCTACACCATCAATCCCCGCGAGGCCATGTACTTTCCTTTATCCATCTCTGCGGCTGCCAAGATTTTCTATGCTGCCGAGGAGGATTGGACCTTTTCCAGCACCAACTTCGACGTCACCAACTATGGCCTTTATAGCGGAGATGATGAGGGCGCCGGGATCATGTCAGGACGTCTCATCCAGGCCATGGAGGAACTCGGCTGCAGCGTGCTCGTCCTGGCTGAGTGCGGCCACGGATTCAATTCCAATCGCTGGGAGGCCCCGGAATGGCTTAGGCGAAAATATGACTTCAAGGTCCGAAGCATCATTCAGGTTGTGGCTGATTATATCCGCGAGGGCCGAATCCGGCTTAACGCCGGGCTTAATCCGAAATTGCACACCCTCCATGATCCTTGCAACCTCGTCCGTCTGGGCGGCATTATTGAGGAGCAGCGATATATTCTTAAGCAATCCGTCCAGAGGTTTGTCGAGATGCAACCCAATCGTGAAAAAAATTACTGCTGTGGTGGAGGAGGAGGCCAGTTGGCTATGACAAACTTCGCTAAGCGGAGGATCGAAGCCGGCAGGATAAAGGCGGATCAGATCAGGGCGACAGGTGCCGAGGTGGTCGCGACTCCCTGCCACAACTGCATTGACCAGATCATGGAGCTCAATAAGCACTACAAGTTGTCGATCGAAATCAGGACTATTTGTGAGATTGTGGCTGGCGCCTTAGTTATCGAGCGCCGCCAAAGCGGTCAATCCACTCCGGGAGGTGCAGGAATCAAATGATTGAACTCAGAATAAAATTTTATGGCTGTTGCCTACGATCTTATCTTCGGAAGTCAGGGTTGTAACCAGAGAGAGGGCCCATGATTTTCAAGTTACATGATGTCCTGTGCATTGTTACCGTCATTCAGCTCCTGCTCTTTTCTGTTTTTTTGTCAACGCAAAAAAAAGGCCGAAAGCTCTCCCATCTCATCCTGGCCGTCTTTTTTGTCTCTAAGGCGCTGGGAATTATCAATCACCTCATCCTGCGCCTCAACCTGGTCAGTATCCTCTTTTATTTTGCCCTTGTCCCCTTTGCCTTCTTGTTTGGACCTTCTCTTTATTATTTTATTCTATCGATGCTCGACAAGAATTTTTCCTTCAAGAAAAAAGACATAGTCCATCTCTTGCCGTTTTTCCTCTGCATTTTCTATTTCACGGCGGTTTATTATCTCAGGAGTGCGGCCAGCAAAACTCAAATTTGGAATGCCTATCTGGATCATCTTCCGCTTCAGGCCATCATCATCATCGCCGTCCTCAATCTGCTGATCCTGGGCTATATCATAGCCTCTTTCCAGGCTTTCAGGAGCCATCGAAGAAAGCTTGAAAATATGTACTCGACGCTCAACCTGGCAAGATTTCGCTGGATTCAATTTATTCTTTTCGGGTTTACCCTCATCTGGGCACTCGACATCATGAACATTGCGTTGAGAGGGGCCGCTTCAATGCCGCTGGTCTTGAACTCAGCCGTGATTGTCGTCCTCTTTATTTTCGCTAACGTTGTTGTCTTTAAAGGACTCAAGGAACCCGAAGTCTTCAACGGCGCCGAAGAAATACCCAAATACCGCCGCTCCAAGATGACCCGCGTTGACGGCGAACAGTATCTTCGCCGCCTGCTCCTCTCGATGCAGTCCGATAAACCTTATCTTGACCCCGCGCTGACGATTGTCAAGCTGGGGAGGCGATTGTCCATCCCGCCGCGCTATCTCTCCCAGGTGATCAACGATTTCATGAGGATCAACTTTTATGATTTTGTGAACGGCTACCGGGTGGAGGAAGTCAAAAGGCTCCTCCAGGACGAGTCCAACGGGAAAAAGAAATTCCTGGAGATTCTTTTTGAGGCCGGCTTCAATACCAAGTCCGCTTTTAACCGGGCCTTCAAGAAGCATACCGGGATGACCCCTTCCCAGTTTAAAAGAGGCAGAAAAAGCGGCCTGGCCAACGAGCCTCCTCGATGAGGGAGCTTAGGCGAAGGCTTAAGGTCCGGCCGGCGCCTGAAACGTCCCAACTCATGTTTTGAGTCGATTTCTCCTAAGCGGAGAGCTACACTTACCCAGACGATTTGGCCTATCGATAGCACTCTGTAATTTTTCAGGAGGCCGGAATGGCATCAGGAAATACGAATCAGGAGATTGGCCGCCGATAAACTTGAGCTCATGATGAGATCGCGGCCGAAAAGGAGAAAAACATGAACAAGCGCGAAGTGAATCTTACAAGGCGAGAATTCTTTTCAAAAACCTTAGTAGGAACTTCAATAGCCGGGATGTGGAGTTTGAGAGGGACAAAGTCCCTCTGGGAAAAAGTTCAAGGAACGTCTGCGGCTCAGCTTCCTCAAAAGGAGCCAATTTACCGCAAGCTGGGAAAAACGGGAATCCTCCTACCGGTCGTCAACATGGGTGTGATGAATGCCCTCAATCCTGAGCTCGTCAAGCGATCCTATGAGGTCGGCGTCCGATATTTTGATACCGCGGCTTACTACCAGCGCGGCCAGAACGAGGCGATGATCGGGAAAGCCCTCCAGGAGCTGGGCGTCCGCAATAAGGTCGTCATCGGCACCAAAGTCTTTGTGCCTCATGAGCAGCGGCCCCGGATGACACCGGGCGATTTAAAAAAATTCTTCCTTTATACAGCAGAGGAAAGCCTCAAGCGCCTTCAGACCGATGTCATCGATATTTTTTATGTTCACAACGTGCAGGACACGGAGTACGTGAACAATCCCGGAATCAAAGAGGCTCTGATGACTTTGAAAGGCCAGAAGAAAGTCCGTGCCATCGGCTTTACAGTTCATAAAAACATGACTGAACTCGTCCAAAAAGCTGTCGAGTCCGGCTTTTATGATGTGATCATTGTGGCTTTCAACTATTCTATGGCTGACGACAACAGCCTGGTCGAATCGCTGGAGAAAGCCCGCGGCAAAGGGATTGGCCTCATCGCCATGAAGACTCAGTGCACGCAATATTGGTACAGGGAGTATGTCCCTAACGAAAAGCAGTCGTATTATCAAGGAAAAATCTTACAGACAGCGGTCTTGAAATGGGCTTTGCGCCACAACTTCATTACCTGCGCCATCCCCGGCTATACAACCTTCCAGCAGATGGAAGAAGACTTTTCTGTCGTCTATGACCTCAAATACACACCAGAAGAGCGGAAGTTTCTCGATGACAGGGAGGTTAAGCTGGCGCTCCAGAGCTACTGCCTTCAGTGCGGAAACTGTCTTGCGTCCTGTCCGAAAGGCGTGGACATTCCGACCTTGATGCGCACGCACTTGTATGCAGTTTGCTATGCGAACTTTCATCAGGCACGCTCAACGCTTGATGAAGCATCAGAAGCTAAAGGATTGGCGTCCTGCAAATCCTGCGAGTCCTGTAGGGCCAGGTGTGTCCGCCGCGTTCCTGTGGATAAACGAATCCAGGAGCTCAAGGCTATCTATGCTTAAGCATCATAGTCCTTCAAATTGGCAGCTGAGATTCTCAGGGCGAAAATGGTATCCGCTGGAGAGCTTTTTGCCTGGAATGGGCGTCATGTATGTGCTCGGCCGCAGCAACGCCTGGCCTTCGATCGCGGCCTGGATGCTGAATTATTTCTATTAAAATCCGATGATGGATTCTTT
>CAZGMN010000024.1:7449-12927 GCA_964526905.1 uncultured Eubacteriales bacterium | reverse complement strand
TAAGGACGAGAGGAGGGTAGATGAACAAGACGATTCTTTATCGAATGCCCAGGAGAGATTTCCTGATTTCAATGCCGGTTGTGGTTCTGGGCAACCGTCTGGCGGGCTTTACTTCAAATGGACTGGAGGCGTTCCAAGCCGCCAAGCGCCAACCCGAAGCCTTAACCCCAGCAGAGCTCGCGGCTGTCGAGAAATCGGCCTTTGCCAAGGATTTAAAAAACTACTTCGGGGAAGGATACAGCTGCGCCGAGTCCATGTTGATCATCGGCCTCCACTATCTGGACAAACCAGAAGAGCTCGTCTGGATAGCCAATGGTTTCGGAAGAGGGATGCTTCATCGTGACGTCTGCGGAATTGTTACCGGCGGAATCATGACCCTGGGCCTCGCCGCCGGCCAACTGAAGAAGGAAAGAAAAGAGGCGCAGGAATGGAATAAACAAAAAGTTCAGGATTATTGGGCATGGTGGACATCTCAATCTCCCCTTCGCTGCACAGAGATCCGCAAGGAAGGGACGAGCTTCGAGGTCTGCCTGCGGCTCGGCCTCTTAGCGGCAGTGAAGATCGAGGAGTTGGTCTCCTCTGTCAGGAAGTGAACTAAAAAACCCATCGTGGAGGATGGAAAAATGGAAAAGCCTGCTGGCCGGAAAGTCATATTTTTTGGAGGATTCTTTTTGGGGATTCTCATCCTTGCCTTCACGGCCCAAAATATCCGAGCCGAGGAAATCGGCCGAGCCTGCTGCTTGAAACTGGGGCTGGGATACGGCTATTGGATTAAAGGGCTCCTCAACTGGCCGGTCGAATGGCGGGGATCGTCTCCTGTTGTCGTGCTGAGTTTTCAGAAGTCGACCGAGCGATTCTCGCACAACACCAAGCTGGCCTTCGGCCGGTCGGGAAGCATCAGTGTCAACGGACGCAGACGGCCGGGAGAGAACGGATTCTATTGGCTGCCGGCCGAGTATTCATTCACCTGGCACTGTGCCCGAAATGTCTTCCGGATTAAGCGCCTGGATTGGGGTTTCGGCGGAACGGCCCAGTTCATGCGCCTGAGGGAGACGGTCTATCTCCAGGAGGGAGAGAGCGCACGGCATTGGGAACAATATGTAGGGCTGGGTCCGAACATGGCTTTTCGATGGCAATCCGCGAATTCCAGCTGGACCGCCAAGATGATGATTTCCTTCACCTGCTTCCTGCCCTATCTCAGCCGGGCTGGTGTCATCTCTGATGTGATTCCGGAACATTCCGGTGGACTCTGGTGGCTGAGGTCGGGAGTATCCATCAGCGTCGATAGGGCGCTGTCCAAAAGCTGGGTCATAGCCCTCGTATATGATCGAGACGCGGTGATAGGGGCTCGAACGACGGCTTATAAACTAAAGGCCAGCGAGTTTATCGGCGGCGGCAATTATTTGCTTTCTCACTTCTCGATGAAAATCGGTTATCGCTGGTAGGAGAAAGCTATAGTGAAACGAAGCAAATTCAGACCGGGAATTATCGTTCTGGGTTGTCTGATGCTGCTCTCCTGTAAAGAAGTCGGCAGGATACTTGGCCCGGAGATCATCACCACGGATCAAAATTGGGAGATGCGGGAAACAGAGCATTTGTGCATCCATTTTCGGCCGAATAGTGCGGCAGCGCGGGATATCGAGTTTATCGTTTCCCGATTGGAAGAGGGCTTCCACCAGGTCGTGAATTATCTTCAAGTCCAATACCGAAATAAAATCACATTTTTTGTCTACTCTTCGCTGCAAGACAAAGAGCAAAACTGCGGCTTCAGCGGGTCTGGGATGGCCTGGCCGTCTCTGGAAAGCGCGGCGGGGTTCTACGAATCTCCTCAGAAATACGGCGCCATCGGTCCCCACGAACTGGTGCATATTATTGTCTATTGGACGGTAGGCATGCAAACCTCGGTAGCACTTGACGAAGGAATCGCCGTCGCCGTCACCGGATATTATATGAAGTCAAATGAATATCCTGACGGCATTCCCGTCCATATTGCCGCCTCCCAGCTCAACAGCATGCAGACGCTCAAGCCCGTCAGCTCCATGTTTGATAATCAAGCCTGGGAGACCGTGCACGATCAGAACCATGTGCTCTATTACAACCAGTCCGGCTCATTCGTCGCCTATCTGGTTGAGTGCTACGGAGTTCAAAGTTTTAAGCAATTCTACACCAGGGCATCGGCTAATGAGTATAAAAATTCATTCAGTCAAATTTACGGCATATCCATTGATGATTTCTATCAGCAGTGGATTCTACTTTTAAGCAGGTAAGCTGCGAGGTTCACTCTTCGGCAATGCCTTCAGGGCAGAAGAGTTCTTAGAATGGCAAACTGACTGATATCTTTTTATTGAGTCTAATGATATCCTTGCTAATATCGGACGGCACTGGAGTTTGCAGCGAGGTTGAGAAGATCAAAAAAGGAGGTTTCAAATGATTGACCCGAAACTCGACGGAAAAGTCGTTGTTATCACAGGAGCTAACAATCCCTTTGGAATAGGTGCCGCTGCGGCCAAAGCATTTGCAGTTCAGGGAGCGAAGGTCTTTCTCCACTATTTCCGCCCCGATTTTAAGGAAATGAAGAAAGAATCTCTAGCTCCTGAGGCAGGCTCTCCGGGTGAAGCTTTCTACCGCGCTCAACAGATGAAACCTGCGGATGAAGTCCTTCAGGCTGTCCGGGAGCTGGGCGGAAGCGGGCAGGCTTTGGAGGTCGATTTATCCGATCCCAAGGTTATCCCCAGATTATTCGACCAAGCGGAGAGCGCTTTTGGACCTGTTGACGTGCTCGTCAACAATGCGGCGCACTGGGAGGCAGACACATTTCTCCCCTCATCCGACGTTCTCGTTAATAAATATGTGGAGTTGTGGACTTCGCCGCCGGCGAGCATCACCGCTCAGAGCTTTGAGCATCTTTTTGCCGTGAACGCCAGGGCTGTCGCTCTGCTGATAGCCGAGTTTGCGAGGCGGCATATCGAACGAAAAGCTAAATGGGGACGTATCATCAACGTCAGCACCGAGGGGGCCCATTGTTTTCCTTCCGAGATTTCCTATGGAGCCAGCAAGCTGGCGCTGGAGGGCTACACGCGAAGCGCTGCCTTGGAGCTGGGGCAATTCGGCATCACTGTGAACGTCGTCTCCTTGGGGCCGGTCCAGACCGGCTGGATCACGCCCGAATTGGAGAAGGAAATGTTGCCCTCCATCCCGCTGGGTAGAATCGGAACGCCGGAAGATGTGGCTGATGTCATTGTGTTTCTCGCTTCAGAACAGAGCCGCTGGCTAACCGGGCAAAAAATTTATGTCGGAGGTGGACGAGCCGTGTAATCTATCAAAGGAGGAGTGACATGAAGCTAAAGAATTTTAAAATCACAATTACCTGTTTGGAAGGCCCATGCAGCCGGTCGAAAGCAGACATGATTTTTTATGTTAAAAACGCCAGGCTCGAGATTCCGGACGGGCAGAGCGTCTGCCTTTTCGCCTTGGGAAGCATTAGACAAGACGACAAATAATGTCAAGGACAGTCGAGAGTGTCAAACTAGGAGCAGTTAATTCAACGCTAGAGCGCGGCATTCTGAAAAGCTGGACTTGACTCTGCTGTCAGCTAAAAAAATTTTTTTTACTTTTTTGTCAAACTTTCTTCAGTTTGGTGAGTATATACATATATAGAGAGATGAATTTTGTTTAAGTATAAGGTTCAAAAGAGGAAGGTTTGTCATGAAGAAAAAACTTTTTCTGCTGTTCATTATTCTCTTATGCGTTCAATTCGCCTATTCGCAATCACCCGAAAAAAAGATTTATCTAACTAGCCATATCAATCCTCATTCCCCAATAATTGATGGGAAATTAAATGATCCTGTTTGGGATAAAGTCCTATGGGCCGCAGATTTTATTCAAAGGACTCCCTATGAGGGAAAAGAGCCTTCTCAAGCGACGGCGTTTAAAATACTTTATGATGACAGAAACATTTATGTCGCTATTAAGGCAGATGATAAAGAGCCTGATAAGATTGAAAGAAGAATGTCGAGGCGGGACGATCTTGAGGGCGACTGGGTTGAGGTTCATTTCGACAGCTATTTTGACCAACGGACAGCATTTTGCTTTATGGTCAATGCAGCTGGTGTAAAGGGTGACAGCGTCATCTCTAACGACGGAGATAACTCGGATGACACCTGGGATCCTATCTGGTATGTGAAAACGGACGTTAACGATGCGGGATGGACAGCAGAGATGAGGATCCCCCTCTCTCAGCTTCGCTTCGGAAAAAAGGCCGACCAAATCTGGGGACTTCAGGTTTCACGCATGTTATTCCGGAAAGAGGAAACGTCTCAGTGGCAGCTCATTCCTCAAAAAGCATCCGGCTGGGTTCATTTGTTCGGAGAGCTTCACGGAATAAAAGGGATTGAGGCCCAGCGCCAGATTGAATTGACTCCTTATTCAGTCGGGAAAATGCAAAGGTTTGAGCGGGAGGAAGGAAATCCTTTTGCCACAGGAAGCCTGAACAATCTTTATGGAGGGCTTGACGGAAAAGTTGGCCTGACCAGCGACCTCACCCTCGATTTTACTATTAATCCTGATTTCGGCCAGGTCGAGGCAGACCCCTCAGTGGTCAATCTCACGGCTTTTGAGACCTACTACACAGAAAAGCGGCCCTTTTTCATTGAAGGCAGAAATATTCTCAATTTTCGGATAATGGGCGGAGACGGAACTTTTTCTAATGACAACCTTTTTTATACGAGGCGCATTGGAAGGAGCCCTCAGTATTATCCGGATACCATAGAGGGGGAGTATCTCGATATGCCCGAGAATACGACCATACTCGGTGCTTTTAAAATTACCGGGAAGACAAAGTCCGGGCTTTCCATCGGAATCATCGACGACATCACCGCTAAAGAGAATGCCCAGGTCAATTATCTAGGACAGCAACACGCTGAAGTTGTGGAGCCCTTTTCGAATTATCTCGGGCTCCGGCTTCAGAAGGATTACAATAAAGGAAATACGATTTTTGGCGGAATGATTACGGCGGTAAACCGCGATATCCAAGATGAAGAGCTGGATTTTCTCCATGGTGCAGCCTACAGCGGAGGATTTGACTTTACTCATCTCTGGAAAGATAAAACATATCATTTCTCCTTGAAGACTGTTTTCAGTCATGTCCGGGGAAGCAAAGAGGCGATTCTCACAACGCAGGAATCTTCGGTTCATTATTTTCAGCGCCCCGATACAGACCATGTTTGGGTGGACCACAACCGGACCTCTCTTTCCGGCCACGGTGGAACCTTTGACTTCGGAAAAGGGGGCAGTGCCGGATTCCGCTTTTCAATCGGCACGACCTGGCGCTCGCCCGGGCTGGAACTTAATGATATGGGTTATCTCTACCGAGCCGATGTGATCATGCAGTGGGTCTGGGCGAACTACAGGATTTCCAAGCCTTTCAGCATCTTCCGAGAGATTTCATTCAATTTTAACGAGTGGATAGGCTGGGATTTC
>CAZGMN010000024.1:0-7349 GCA_964526905.1 uncultured Eubacteriales bacterium | reverse complement strand
GATGATTCCATAGATAATGGATTTGATATCGGCGCCACTTACCGCCCCCATAAGGCTCTTTCCTTGTCGCTTTCGCCCTCATATGAATCTAATTTGGAAAAGCTTCAATATGTTACAACTTTGGACTTGGGTGCAGAAAAAAGGTATGTTTTTGCCAGAATCGACCAGAAAACCCTGGGATTGACATGCCGCTTGAACCTCAGCCTGACTCCGGACCTGTCCATCCAGTTTTATGGGCAGCCTTTTATTTCTGCAGGAAAGTATTCTGAGTTCAAGCTTATCACTGACTCTCGAGCCAAGGAATACGAAGACCGCTTTTATAAATTCACAGAAGGGGAAATAGAATACAGTCCCGCTACAGAGGAATATCTTGTAGACGAGAACCTTGACGGAGTCAAAGATTATGCCTTCGGAAAACCAGATTTCAACTTCCTCCAGTTCCGGATGAATTTTGTTGTCAGGTGGGAATATATTCCTGGCTCGACCCTTTATCTTATCTGGTCTCAGGGAAGGACAGGAACTTCATCTATCGGCGATTTTTCTTTCAAGGGAGGAATGAGGGATTTGTTCAGCGTCCATCCCCACGATGTCTTCCTTATCAAATTTTCCTACTGCTTCCAGCTTCGATAGATTAAGGGACCCTTTGTCGATAAGCATACGAATCAGGACAGATTGTCCTGAATTCACAGAAGCTGCAGTTATGCCCCTCGGGCTTTGCCAAGCCCTTCTTGAAAACTATAAATGGACCTTTGACGCCTCAATCAAATAATAATTCAAACTTCCTTGGGGAAATGATCTTGGTTTTGCGAAATTTCCTAATCTCCAGCAGGTCTCGGTCACCGGTAACGAGATAATCTGCCTTGCAGGCTAGCGCACAGGCCAGAACTGGATCATCTTCTTTGTCTCGGCAAGTTCCCCGTGCCTGTCGCTCTTGCCCTTCGGTCGGGTCAGCAAGAGTAAGGACCTCAATCAATAGATCTGTTAGGGCCTTGATTTCTGATTTAGATGCTCCGATCTTCGTTTGAAGGCCTTTTTGGAATTCAGAAATAAGAAACGAAGACGAATATAAATCAAAATAGCGTTTATTGGCTCGGCTGAGCAGCTTCAAGCATAGACCTTCGGAAATGAATGCTGCGATGAGAACATTAGCATCGAAGACAACTCTCAAGATATGACCTTGAAAACGTCCTCATCAATTACAAACCCACGCTTCTTGGCTTTCGCTCTGACGGATTGAGCAACTTTCCTGAAGCGCTCTTCCCAAAGATAAGATCGCAAAGCTTCTTTGACAAGCTCGCTTTTTGTCCGCCCCGATTCTTTAGCCACGCGGTTTAGTTCGGCGGTCAACTCCCTTGGAAAACTTACCGATATGACGTCCCGCATATTCATTCTCCTGTATTAAAGTTTAATACCGAATGGAAAAAAGTCAAGTCTTTTGAAAGACGAAGTGGATGGAATCGGAAAAAATCTCTTTTTTAATAGGCATATGAGTCAGGACATATTGTCCTGAATTTTAAGAAGATGCAGTTTTGGCATTCAGGCTTTGCCCTGGAGCCTCTGGTAGGGTGCCTGCTTTCGCTTTTTTACCATGCATTTGCTGCCAAGCCAAGAATGAGTTTCCTATCAATAAATTTCACTTTATCTTGAATTTTCTTATTCTATTATTAGAAGAATCAGCAATAAATGCATACCCCAAATTGTCTATGGCTATTCCCCGCGCACTGTTAAATTGATCAAGCTTATTACCTTTAGAGCCATACTCATTAACCAAAAAACCTTTAGAAGTGTATTTATATATTTTGCCGCGCAATGTGGCCGTGATATATATATATCCTAAATTATCTACTGCAATGCCCCTTGGGGTATAGCCAGTATTAAGTTCTCCAAAAAAAATTCCACCAGTAGAAAAAATCTGTATTCTATGATTTTCTGAATCTGCAATAAAACAATATCCAGAATCATCTATGGCTATTCCCGAAGGCTTGTTAAATTTTCCTACCTCTTTTCCATAACTGCCCCAAATGGTTATAAGCTTTCCATCAGAAGTAAGTTTTACAATTCTGTGATTCCCGGTATCGCATACATATATATATCCGGAAGCATCCACTGCCATGTCCTGCGGAGAATTAAATTTTCCCGCAACTCCAAGCGTATCCCACTTTCCTATAATCCCTCCATTAGAAGTAAATTTCAGTATTCTATGATTACTTACGTCAGAAACATATACATATCCGGAATCATCTGCTAATATTCCATAAGGAATACCTTTTCCATCAACTTTGATTCGAAAATCCCATTTTTCTACAAATTTACCATCGGACTTAAGTTTATATATCAAATTATTCTTGGCATCTGAAATATAAACATATCCAGATTTATCTACTGTGATATCAGTTGGAAAAGGAGCTTCTCCAGAGCCTTGCCCAAAATAATTCCATAATTCAAGGGGCTCAAGGACTGTGTTAATAGGAGCTTGATCGATAGAAATTCCATCAAGTTGTTTTTTGGGTAATTCTGTAACTTCAGGCTCCTTCTTAATTTCTTCTTTTTTAGATTGCTCCATTCTAACTGAACTCTCTCCTCTAACATTCACGGTTTCACTGCCCTTCGCCTCAATTTTTATTAAATCATATGTTTTCTCAATATCAGAATAAACAGTTATCGAATCTGCGATGCTTGCATAACCATCTTTTTCTATTTTGATTCCGCATTCACCAAATAAGTCTAATTTTTTAATAGGCGATATTCCCACTAATCTATCGCCAATAAATACACGCGCTCCTGAGGGATTTGTCTTTATAAATAGGCTATATTTCATTTTTTCAAGAGAACGCTTAATTAAATTTCTTCCTGGAATTAAAGTAAGTTTCTCGTCAATTTTTGTCCATTGGGGGTCTTTTTCTATATTCAGCTGACATCTATTTGTAGGTAATTCGAGTTGGATTGGCGTCTTTCCCATATAATTCCCATCAATTCTGACATCCGCACTCTCTGGTGTCGACTCTACAATAAGAAGATATTCAGGAATCAATTTATAATTTTTTATGGATGTTTCACCGACGCTCACTTTCAAAATATCTGTAATTTCCTTGTATCCCGGAACTTTTTTTATGAGAATTTTATAATCACCTTGTGGAAATTCTCGTTTTAATGGTGTTGCTCCTTCAAGTTTATTATCCAAATATATCTCCGCACCTTCGGGAACAGAACTAATTTCAAGAATGCCATATGGAGAGGGCAATTCTTTTATTTTTTTAGAACGCACAGCAGGAATAACGGAAAGTTTCTCTTCTGTTTCTCCATTTTTAGTTTTTACAAAATGCTTATAGACGATAGATCCACCCCAGATGATGAGAGCAAGCAAAAGAAGAGTTTCAAGAGCTGCGAAAGTCCGTCCTTTCCTTTTTTTTGCTTTTAACGTCGTTTTTACTAAAAGCTTATTTATGACTTGAGTTTTTTTCTCTATTGCGTCCAACTCAGAAAGGACTTCCTGTGCACTTTGGTACCTCTTTTCTTTATCTTTCTCTAAACACCTCAGGATCAATCCACTTAATTTTTTTGGAATTTGAACATTGAAACTCGTGGGATCCTTGGCAGTTTCAGTTTTGTGCTTCAGAGCGATGCTTAGTGCGGTATCTCCCTTAAAAGGAACTTGACCTGTCACCATCTCATAGAGAATAACTCCCAGGGAATAAATGTCAGAACGATGGTCCACCTCTTCAGAAGCCACCTGTTCAGGAGACATATAATCAGGCGTTCCAACCATTATCCCAGATTGTGTCATCCCTTCAGCAGTAAGCAAGCGAGCAATTCCAAAATCCATAACATGCACATTTCCTTCTCTATCAATCATGAGGTTTTGAGGCTTTAAATCTCTATGCACTATTCCTAACTGGTGAGCCGCTGTCAGGCCTTCACATATCTGTTTAGCTATCAAAATAACTTTCCCAAGGTTAAACGATTCTTCGCTTTTGAGTGCATTCTTTAAATTTTCGCCTGGCACATATTCCATGCTAATGAAATAAGTCTCACCTTCTTTACTTAAATCATACATCCTACAGACATTCTTATGAGATATTCTGCGGGCAAATTTCAGCTCGTTTCGGAATCGCTCGATCATTTTTTCATCAGACGAAATTTCAGGCCTCAGCACTTTTAAAGCTATATTTTCATTTATCTCCTTATCGAGAGCTTTGAAAACTCTACCCATGCCGCCTCTTCCCAGCTCTTCAATTATTAAGTATCTATTTGCAAATGTAGTTCCAATAAAAGGTTCATCTACTTTTGAGGCGAGAGTCATGGTAGAGGAAATAGTTTTTTTATCTAATGAAGGCAGTGGGGTTGCACATTTGTTACAGAAACGGCTATCTTTAGGATTTTCAAAATGGCAATTGGGGCATTCTATATGTATCACTCCCTCATTCTTTATGATTAATTGTATTTTAAAAATATACTAATTAACAAGAAATTTGTCAAACCAGTATTCTTTTTATGTTCTTTTTTTTTCCGGAGAAACATCATCAAAAAATAAAATCTTTATTTATAAATCCTGGACTATAGCTCTTCTGGATTACTATAGATTAGACAAAAAATAGAATATCCTGGATATTTTTTAATAAGCATAAGAATCAGGACAGATTGTCCGGAATTCACAGAAGCTCCAGTTATGCCAGTCAGGCTCCGCTCTGAAGTTTCGGGATAATAGCTTTGCTTTCAGGGCAGAGCTCTGGTGATTTCCGGCACTTTTAGCGCCTTGGATGACTTTGTGGATATGCCTTTTGGCCTTAAGCTGCCTGTGCTTGCAAATGAGTGGGGATATTTATAAGATAAGGCTTCAATTCTAAAGCCATCTTGGATGGAATCATACAATACACGATATTAATATATTGAGATCATATCTATTCGACAGGCTTATCGCTAATAGTTATATTTACTTATATAAAAATTTTTACCTAAGATGAAAGGAGAAAGAGAATGAAAAATAGATTGCTGCGATTCTCTTTTTTTCCACTCATTCTGCTGCTGTGTTTTGTTCTCAGCTGTAAACAGCAAGAGGAAAAGGCGGCTGTCGAAACCAAAGCCATGGCCGACCTCCAGCTGGATAAAATCCCCCAGGCGGTAATGGATGCCCTGAAGGCCAAGTTCCCCAAAGCAGAAATCGACAAGTGGACAAAAGAGAAAGAAGGCGACATCGTCATTTACGACATCGAATTCAAACAAGAGGGCCGGAAGTTCGAGGCAGACATCAAGGAGGACGGCGCGATCCACAACTGGGAGAAAGCGATTGAGATAAAGGACCTCCCCGAAGCCGTCCGGAAGGCGGTGGAGACGAAGTATCCTAAGCCCACCATCAAGGAGATTATGGAGATTACTGCCGTTATGGATGGGAAGGATACTCTGGAAGGGTACGAAATCGTTCTTGAAACCGTTGATGTGAAGGAAGTCGAAGTCACAGCAGCTCCTGACGGCAAAATCGTCGAGGACTCCGGAGAGAAGAAACAAGAAGAGAAGTGACGCCCACTAATCATGGCCAGACGGAAATTCTTTTTATTCCCATGCCATAAAGTCAGGCCCGACCAGGCAGGATTCTTTCGTCGCTTCTTTGCCTTTACGGTCGATTCCATTATCATCATCATCCTGGCTTTTATGGTCTATGTCGTTTATGTAGAGATAACTGCGGCCTTCAAGAAAAAGCCGGGCCTGGTGGCCACGGCTGTCAGAAGCATCAAAGAAGGCGGACCGTTTTTGATTACTACCAAGACGCAAGAATTGGACGAACTCCTGAAGAAAGTCTATCTTCAGGAACTCAAAAAAAGGCTTTCCCGGGAAGAATACAAACGGGCCAAAGAAATGACCTACCAGGAGATGAAACAGGCTCTCCCTTTGTCTGGGAAATTCGAGAATCTCGAAAAGAAAATCATCAAAGCCGAAAAAGGAATTAACATTCTCAGAGAAATTATCGTCGCTTATCTTTATTTCGGGCTCTTTTTCCGGTTCCGCAGTCGGACGCCGGGGAAGCGCCTTCTGAGGCTGAAAGTCGTGGATTTAAAGGGGAAACCTCGCTTAGGCTGGTATCAGTCTTTCGAGAGGGCTCATGGTTATGCCGCTTCCGCTCTTATCGCAAGCCTCGGCTTTATCCAGGTGCTCTGGGACGCCGAGGGCCTGACCATGCACGACAGGATCGCCTCAACGACAGTTATCAAACTTCCGCGAGAGAAAAAGGTGCGCCCCAAACGCCGCCCTAAAAAAGCGGCCAAGAATCAGCCAAAGGCAGCCAACTCTTTACTCTCGTGAAAGGTAAGTTCCCAGGCCGCATGGAGAGCTTATTTAATCTTGTAGGTGATGCCTACCGGCCCGTATACACCGGAAAAATCGCCAGCTACAGACCAATATACTTTAAAAGTCACTAAATTTTACTAAAAAAACCAGAGCGATTTTCCCAAAAAAACAGATGTACACCCAGAAAAGGCGCATAATAAGGCTCGCTCTGCAGTTGGCCTTCATAATCAATACCTAATTCGTTACTGACAGAAAGAAAGCTGTAACCGAAGCTTGCACCAGTAAAAAAACCTAATCCTTTCACTTTCTGCACACTAAGGTGATAGGTTATATCTAATGACGGTTTGAATACTCGAAATGTCCACTTTCCGCCAAACATTCCTAGGTAATCGGAGCACCTATCAAAGATAACCGTGCTTCCTATTCCTATATGATTCGTTAGAGCAACCTCATAGCTGTCCCCTTTTTGTTAATAACCATAAGAGTCAGGACAGATTGTCCTGAATTCACAGAAGCTGCAGTTGTGCCAGCCAGGCTTGGCCCTGTAGGCCAATAAATTCCTGTCGCTCTATTGACATAAAATGGCTATTTTATGTCAATATATTGACAAAAAACAAAAAACTGCGTTAAAAATCATGTGGAACTCGAAAGGCTTCGTTTTCAAAATCCCCAATGGGATAACATAAATAATTTTCAAAATGACCCTATCCTCTTGAGGCTCAAGCAAGCCCAAAAAATATTAAAGAATCCTGTCCAAGAGAAAATCAAGCTTGAAAAAGAAAGAGTCTACATTCTTAGAGGACCGAGGCAGATAGGCAAGACGACTCTGGTCAAGACGATCATTGAAAATTTGCTCCTTGAGAGAAAAAATCCATTCGAGATTTTCTATTTTGCTCTGGATATCGGCGGGTTGAGGAACGAAGAAGAGGTCTTTAACCTCCTTTTGTCTTATATCAATCTCGCCAAAGATAAAAAAGCGACTTCTCAATTCATATTCCTTGACGAGGCAACTTATACTCGAGATTGGCAGCTTGGAATCAAAAAGGCCATATGATTCAGGGATACTTAAA
>CAZGMN010000023.1:3436-22041 GCA_964526905.1 uncultured Eubacteriales bacterium | reverse complement strand
CTATGCCATCGAAGCCCTAATGTCAGATGGAAAAGCCCTCCAGATGGGAACATCTCATAATCTTGGCCAGAATTTTTCTAAAGTCTTCAACATCAGGTTTGAGGACCGAGAGCAAAATCTTCAGTATGTCTGGCAGACTTCTTGGGGAGTATCCACTCGCTTGGTGGGAGCCTTGGTCATGGCTCATGGCGATGACTCCGGGCTAAGACTTCCGCCGCGGATTGCCCCTCTCCAGGCCGTCATTGTCCCTATTTCAATCGGGAAATGGAAAGAAAGTGTTCTTCCTGTAGCTCGTAAAATAGAAGACGAATTGAAGAGGGAAGGTTTTAGATTAAAGTTAGACCCAAGAGAAGAATATACTCCTGGCTGGAAATTCTCAGAATGGGAAATGAGGGGAGTGCCTTTGAGGCTTGAGATCGGCCCGAAGGATATAGAGAAAAAGCAGGTGATGGCTGTCCGGCGCGATACAGGAAAAAAAGAGTCCGTATCTCTTGCCGTGTTGAACAGACGACTGCCTGAAATCCTTGATGATATCCAGAAAAATATGTTTGAGCAGGCTCTTAAGTTTCAACAGGAAAACACTTATGAGGCTCGAAGCTACGCTGATTTTAAGGCCATAATGGAGCAGAAGAGGGGCTTCATAAAGGCTTTCTGGTGTGGGAACAGCGGCTGTGAAGAAAAAATCAAGGATGAGACAATGGCCACAATCCGGGTTATTCCGCTGGAAGAGGATAAAAAAAGAGGGGAAGGGAAGTGCGTGCTCTGCCAAAAGGATGCGGAGACACTGGCCATTTTTGCCAAAGCCTATTGATTCTTTTAAGGAATAATTTTACTTGAAGTTCTTTCGGAGCAAAGGGATAAAAGAAAACGGCAAGATGGAAGATAATTTTAAGCAAGAAAGAGAGAGGATGGTTCAAACACAGATTGAAGCCAGAGGAGTAAAGGACGAAAAAGTCCTCAAAGCCATGAGAGAGGTTCCCCGCCACCTTTTTGTTCAAGAGCAGATGAAGGCTTGTGCCTATCAAGACGAACCCCTGCCCATCGGTGAGGGACAGACAATCTCCCAGCCCTATATTGTGGCCTATATGACAGAAGTCTTGTGTCTCAAGGGTGATGAAAGGGCCCTGGAAGTGGGAACAGGTTCAGGCTATCAAGCGGCCATTTTGGCTGGCATCGTCAAAGAAGTCTTCACCATTGAGATTGTCAAGACTCTTTCTTTGAGCGCCCAGAGAGTATTGTCGAGCTTGGGATACAAGAATATATATTTTAAAGTCGGAGACGGCACGTGGGGTTGGAAAGAAGAGGCTCCTTTTGATGTGATCATGGTTACTGCTGCCCCGGATATTGTGCCGCAGGCTTTAAGGGAGCAGTTAAAAGTTACAGGGAGGATGGTCATTCCTGTTGGCTCGACATTTCAAGAATTAGTGCTGGTCACAAGAGAAAAGAAAAAATTCAAGGAAAAGAAGCTTCTCCCCGTGCGCTTTGTTCCTTTGGTTTCCACGCATTGAAGGCTCAGGCAGAGTGGTTCGAAAGCACGCCGCTTTTGTCCCAGCGAGCAAAAGCGGCTCGGTTCAAGGCTTCGCTCTCCTCTCCCTTCGGTCGAGGAACCATGCCCGCTCAGCCTTTCACACGGCTTTCTCACCACTCTGCCTTCGCTTGATAATGCAAAGCCGGCGTGTTTTCGAGACACTTAACCTGATCCTTAATAAAGGTTTCCATCCCGGAAAGGAAGATGCAATCTCTCATTACCCTTGCGTTTCATTAAAGAGTCAATTATGCTTAAGACAATTGTGAAAAGGCTTATAAAAATGAGATATCTTCACAGCTTAAAGAATCTCTTGTTCTTTTGTCTCTCAATTCTCGCCTTTTCTCTCCCTCTTGTTTCCCTTAACAAGACATATGTCAAGGTTTTTCTTCCTAACGGAGTCTCGATCACTGCTGAGCTGGCTGTTACTGACGAGGAGAGAGCGCGCGGCCTCATGTATAGAGAGAAGATTGATCCCGACCAGGGGATGCTCTTTATTTTTGAAGAAGAGGACAGGTATTCTTTCTGGATGAAAAACATGAAATTCTCTCTTGATCTTATCTGGCTCGACCGGGAGAAAAGGATTGTCCATATTGAAAGAAATGTTCCTCCCTGTCAAAGCCTTCCCTGTCCTTCCTATGCACCCTCTCTTCCGGCTCTGTATGTTTTGGAATTAAAAGCAGGGAGCGCGGATGAGAATCGATTGAAAATGTATGACAAACTTGAATTCATCCTTCCCCCAAAGGTTCGATAAAGAGCAGGATGCTTATCAAGAGGTTGATTTTATAAGACGGAAAGTCATTTGAATCGCGGCCAAATTCATCGTTAAGAAAGAAGGAGGTTGGGCATCGAAAAAAAATTTATAGAATCAGTCCAGGAGAGAGTGCTCCTTTGCGACGGTGCGATGGGAACCATGCTCTATAATAAAGGAATCTATCTTAACCTCTGCTTTGATGAGCTTAACCTCACCAATCCGGAGATTGTGAAGGAAGTTCATGGGGAATACATTCGGAGTGGGGCGGATATTATCGAGACAAATACTTTTGGCGCCAATCGTTATAAATTGAAGAAGTTTGGCCTGGAGGGTAAGGTCCGGGAAATAAACTTAGCTGGAGCTGCCGTTGCCAGAGAAGAGGCGGGCAAAGATATTTTTGTGGCTGGTTCCATCGGACCCTTGGGGTTGAAGGTTGAGCCCTGGGGACCTGTTTCGCTTGAAGAGGCCGAGGAAGCCTTTCGTGAACAGGCGCAAGCTCTGCTCGAAGGCGGAATCGATTTTTTTATTTTAGAGACTTTTTCCGACCTCAATGAGATCCATCAGGCGATAAGAGCTGTCCAGAGCCTCGGCAAGGGCTTGACCTTCATCGCCGAGATGACCATCGAAGAGAGCGGCAACAGCCTTCACGGAACAACTCCAGAGGTCTTCACCAAAAAGCTTGAAGAATGGAAATCTCCAGTCATCGGTGTTAACTGCAGCGTGGGGCCGGCCCATATGCTTCAATGCGTAGAGAAGATGGCTCAAGTGACCTCAGTCCCCCTTTCAGCCATGCCCAACGCAGGAGTTCCGCGCGAAGTGGAGGGAAGAAACATTTATCTTTGCTCTCCTGAGTACATGGCCGAATATGCCAAGCGCTTTATTTTGAATGGAGTTAAAGTTGTCGGTGGATGCTGTGGAACAACTCCTGCTCATATCAAGGCGATCAGGAACGCCATAAAAGCTCTGCAGCCGCCGAGAAGAGAGACGATTCAAGTCATTCGACCTGCAGTGGAAAAGGAAGAGGAGAAGGGCGTCCTGTTGAGAGATAAATCGCGAATGGCGCGAAAGCTGGCGGATAAAGAGTTTGTGGTCAGCGTTGAGATACTTCCTCCGAGAGGGTATGACCCTTCAAAGACAATTGAAATTGCCGCCAGGCTCGAGCGAGAGGGAGTTGACTGCGTCAACATCCCTGACGGGCCGAGAGCCAGTGCCCGGATGAGCGCTCTGGCTTTGGCTTTTATACTCAGCTCTAAAGTAAAGATTGAGCCGCTTCTCCATTACACTTGCCGGGACAGGAATCTCTTGGGCATGCAGTCCGACCTTCTTGGCATGTATGCCCAGGGAATAAAAAATATCTTGGTCATAACCGGTGACCCTCCCAAGCTTGGTGACTATCCAGATGCGACTGCAGTTTTTGATGTGGATTCAATCGGTCTGACGAATGTCATCAGTTCCTTGAATAAGGCTGTGGATATCGGGGGAAGGAGGCTGCCCGGTCCGACTGGATTTCATATCGGAGTCGGGGTCAATCCCGGAGCTGTGAACCTTGATTATGAAATCTCCCGCTTCGAGCGGAAACTCAAGGCCGGAGCTGAGTTTGCCGTCACCCAGCCTGTTTTCGACGTCCGAATCTTGGAGAATTTCTTGAAGAGAATAGGCCGTTGCCGTATTCCCATTTTGGCCGGCATCTGGCCGCTGGCGAGCCTCAGAAACGCAGAGTTCATGCATAATGAGGTCCCTGGAGCATCAGTCCCGGAAGAAATAATGAAGAGAATGAGGAATGCTCAGGAGATTGGCGCCGAGAGAGCAAGAGAGGAAGGAGTGGCCATTGCCTGCGAGGCTCTGGCGGCGATTAAAGACATGGTGGAAGGCGTCCAGATCAGCCCGCCTCTGGGGAAGTATGAGCTGGCCTTGGAGATTCTCAAGGTCCTTTAGGAAAAGGGGACAGTCCCCTTTTTTTTAACAATCTCTCCAGCTCCAAGGCTGCGTTTTGAGAGGCAACTTTTTCGCCGAGGAGAGATTTTATCCTTCTGAAATGGGACTTCATCTCAGACCTTGCCTCGTCGTTATCTAAAATCTTTTTCGCTTCAGCAAAAATGTTCTCGGCTGAAAAGTTATTCTGGATGAGTTCCGGAATAATTTTCTTTTGGGCAAGGACGTTGACGATGCTGAAATTTTCAATTTTGGCCAATCTGTGCCCGAAGAAATAGGTGAGGGGAGAGATGCGGTAGAAAGAGATGAGCGGAGCTTCCAAAAGAGCTGCTTCCAAATTGGCTGTTCCGCAGGCAGAGAGGACGAGGTCGCTGGAAGCCATGGCTTCATAGCGGTCTTCTGTGAGAATCTTGATCTCTTTAAGCTCGGGCGGGATAAGACTTAAGATTAAATCTTCCTCAAGGCTCTCGGCCAGAAGAAGAATAAATTGAGCATCCCATTTGCTCTTGATGAGTTGAATGGCTGGCGAGAGGACAGGTATGTGATACTTTATCTCGCTTTTCCTGCTTCCAGGGAGAATTGAGATGAGCTTCTTTTGTGGGTCAAGTCCATGCTTCTTTATGAACTCTTCTTTAGAAAAAGAGACCTTGACTCTTTCTTGAAGCGGATGGCCGACATAGACCGCAGGAATCCTGTGCTCCTCATAGATCTTCTCCTCAAAGGGGAAGATGAGCATCATCTTCTCGACTGTTTTTTTTATCGTTCGAAGACGTCCCTCTCTCCAGGCCCAGACAGTGGGGCTGATATAGTAGAGGACAGGAATCGAGAGCCTTTTGAGTCTTTTGGCCAGACGGAGATTAAAGTCAGGAGAATCGATAAGGACAGCGGCCGAAGGCTTTCGAAGCCTTACCTCTCTTTTTATTCTATCAAAGATTTTCTTGATTCGAGGAAGATGGGAGATAACCTCGAAGACTCCAACAACGGCCAGCTTTTCAATCGAAAAAACAAGCTCCACTCCTTGTCCGGCCATCTGTTTTCCGCCGATTCCAAAAAAGGAGTAAGAGGAATCGAGCTTTCTAAACTCGCGGACAAGGGAAGCGCCGTACTTTTCTCCTGAATTCTCCCCGGCAATGATCAGGATGGAGCTTTTCAATCCTTCTCGCTCTCTCCGGAATAGACGATCTCAGGCATTTTCTTCGGGTCTTGGCCGTAAAAGAAAAGCCAATTGTCGTATGATTCCTGTTCAAGGTAGATTTTTACTGATTTCTTCTTGGAGGAGCTGACGACTCCTATGATTCGAGCATTCTCCACAGATTTAAGAAGACTATAAGGGACAATTAAGACTTTCTGAGCAGAGCCCGTTTTGCCAGTGGAAACTCCGGTATAAGGAAGGATGAGGTCCCATTCTCCATGTTCAGTCATCGGGTCTTTGTACAGCTTGCGGATGCATTTCTCTTTGAACAGCTCATCAAGGGATTTGGGAAAAGTGCCGGGCTTTTTCATCTGGAACATTCGGATAGCTTCAGCGTATTGTTTTCCTCTGAAGATCAACTCTTCTTCTTTTTCACGTTGAAGTTCGGTTTGCCAGATAGGAACGGCAATTAAAAGCCCGATGCTCAAGAGCGAGACGGCGATCATGAGCATGATGAGTGTGTAGCCTTCTCTTTTCAGCATCATCTCTAAGGCCAGAAGATTAACTTAAAAATCACCAGGTGTTATAGGGCGTTCCGTCAAGAGCGGTTTGGTCTGAGCCGGAGGAGACGTCCACTATTCCCGGCTCAACTCCCAACGTCAGGTCATCCTCGGTTTGAGTTTCCCAAATGACGACCCAGGTTTCCGAGGATTTGGTGATCGGGTCCATGGGGATAGCTTTCACGTATTCTGCGTCAACAAGAGCCTGGAGAGAGGCCGGATATTTCCCCTTGTCCGTATAATATTGATTGATAAATTTTCTCAATTGAAAGAGGTTTTCCTTTAAAACGGCCTCTTTGGCCCTCTTGGTGGATGTCGCGTAATGAGGAATAGCCAAGCCAACTAATATTCCTATCAGGCCCATGACGATCAGGATTTCAAGCAGGGTAAAGCCCTTTTTCTTTTCGATGAAAGATTTCTTTTTCATTTCCTCACCAATCCCTATATATGGTTCCATCAAGGGCGGTTGCCTGACTCTTGGTGTAGACATCATAGACGTTCTCTCCGCCCCAGGAATCTGAGTCAGGTTTATCCTGATAAGACCTCAATCCCCACTCATATGAATTGGTCATCGGGTCGAGGGGAATTCGCCTCAGGAATTTTATAATTTTCTTCTCTGATTTTCCTCCTCCTTGTTCGCCTTTGAGTTCCACACCTTTAACCAGAGTTTCCAAATCCGGAGGATATCCTTCACTGTCACCTTCAACCTCTATCTTTTTTTCATCGGCAAGCTTCTTGTAGAGGTCGATGGCTTCCCTGATCATCCTTAGATTTCTTCTTAGCTCTATCTCTCTTTCCCTTTTCATGGCTGTTTTGGCCAAGGGTATGACGGCTGCGGCCAGGATAGCCAGAATGGTCATGGTCACCAGCATCTCGATGAAGGTGAACCCTTTTCTTCGAGTCAGAGGCTTGGTCATTTTCCCCTATTAGAACTTATCCCTTTTATATCGTCTTGGGTAGGTCGAGTATTTTTTCTCTCTCGATGAGGGATAGCCAAAAGGAGGCTTTGAATCCTGTTCGAGGACTTTTTTGCTCAACTTAATCTTGTTATCCTCGTCGATGGCCAAAACTTTAACTCGCACGTCCTGTCCTAACTTAAGGATATCCCGGACGTGTCTGATCCGGTAAGGAGCGATTTCTGAGATATGGAGAAGGCCGACGATATTGGGAAGGATCTCGATGAAAGCGCCGTAATCTTCGATGCGGACGACTTTGCCTTCGTAGGTTTTGCCGACTTCAGCCTCGATCGTGATTTCTCTTATCATCTCCTTGGCTTTTTCTGCAGACTCGATGTCCGAGGCGGCTATGGTTATTTTTCCACTCTCTTCAATATCTATCTTGCTGTTGGTTTGGGAGATGATTTTCTTGATGACTTTTCCTGCCGGCCCAATGACCTCAGCGACTTTTTCAGGATTGATCAGCAACGTGATGATTCGAGGAGCATAAGGAGAAATATCCGGCTTGGGCTGCGGAATCGCCTCTTTCATCTTGGCCAGAACCTTTGCCCTGGCTTCCTTCGCTTTGAACAGGCCTTCTTTGAAGATTTCAAGAGGAATTGAAGGTATCTTCAAATCCATCTGGATGGCCGTGACTCCTTTATCTGTTCCGGCCACTTTGAGGTCCATGTCTCCGAAATGGTCTTCATAGCCGGCGATGTCAGTCAGCAAAACATAGCGGTCATTTTCTTTTATCAATCCGATGGCGATTCCAGAAACGACCATGGACAGGGGAACACCGGCATCCATCAGAGAGAGGACTCCTCCGCAAACGGTGGCCATGGATGAGGAGCCGTTTGATTCCAGAATATCAGAGACAATCCGAATTGTGTAAGGAAAGACTTCTTCATTAGGAATGGAAAAGAAGAGAGCCTTCTCAGCCAGGGCGCCGTGGCCGATTTCTCGCCTGCCCGGAGCCCTTAAGAAGGCAACTTCTCCCACACTGAAGGGCGGAAAATTATAATGGAGCATGAACCTCTTTTCCGCCTCTTCCCCAAGCCCGTCCAGTCTCTGGACATCTTCAAAGGTGCCGAGGGTGACTGTTGCCAGGCACTGGGTTTCACCCCGGGTGAAGAGGGCCGAGCCATGGGTTCGAGGCAGAATCCCAACTTCAATCGAAATCGGTCTGATTTCATCGAACCCTCTCCCGTCTACTCTTTTGCCTTGATTGAGGACCATGTCCCTCACCAGCTTTTTCTGGATTTGATAGAAAATGTCCTTGACCTCATTGATCTTGTCTTCGTCCTCTTCGGGGAAAGGTTCGAGCAAGCCGTCGAGGATTCTTTTTGTTTCAGTCTCTCTTTCCTTTTTGCTTTTAATGACAATCGACCTGGCAAGAGGAGAAGAGATTTCTTGTTCGACCTTTTCAAAGTAGACCTGGTCGGTTTCTTTAGCGCTGAATTCTCTTTTTTTTATGTTCAACCTGCTGAAGAGTTCTTTTTGGGCATCGATGATTTGCTTGATCGTCTTCTGGGCAAGAGCCACACCTTCAATAATTTTTTCGTCTTCAATTTCTGGAGCTGCGGCTTCCATCATCACAATCCCTTCATCTGTTCCGGCAACAACCATGTTCAAACGTGATTTTTCGAGCTGCTTCACCGTGGGATTGAGGATGAATTCGTTGTCGACATAACCGACCTTGACAGCCCCGATTGGGGTTTTGAAGGGAATGTCGGAGAAATAAAGGGCAGCAGAGGCCCCGATGATCCCCAGCGTATCAGGCTCATTCTCCAAATCGGCAGAGAGGAGAAGAGCAACAATTTGAGTGTCAAAAAAGTATCCTTCAGGGAAGAGCGGCCTAATCGGCCTGTCGATCAATCGGCTGACAAGAATCTCTCTTTCTGAAGGTCTCCCTTCCCGCTTGAAGAAGCCACCGGGAATTTTCCCGGCGGCATATGTGTTTTCCCTGTAGTCGACAATCAGGGGAAGAAAGGACTTCTGCACGTCCATTTCTTTCTTGGATGTGGCAGAGACAAACATAATCGTATCTCCATAACGGAGCAGAGCAGAACCATCAGCCAATTTGCCGATTTTATTTATTTCAATAGAAAGGATGCGATTGTTGATTTCAAGACCAATTTTATTGTGATCCATTGCGGTTCCCTGGCCAGCAAGCTTACTTTCTGAGCTTAAGCTTCTGGATCAAGCTTTCGTAGCGATTAACATCTTGCTTGCGCAAATAATCCAGAAGTCTTTTTCTTTTTCCAACCAGCTTCATCAGGCCAGTTTTGGAATGGAAGTCTTTTCCATGTCTTGAAAAATGTTCTGTTAAGTAATTGATTCTATTGGTCATAATGGCAACTTGAACTTCAGGCGAACCGGTGTCATTAAGCTTGATTTTGTTTTCCTTAATAATTTTTGTTTTTTCTTCTTTAGTCAACACTAATTTTTTCTCCTTGGTTTGACTTAGTAATAGTAGCAGAAAAGCTTTTTTATGTAAACGTTTATTTATCTATTATTTTAACAACAAACAGTTTTCTTTATTGATGGTTTGAGTTTTATATTTTAATATAGAAAGAAATGGATTCAAATTTGAAATTGGAGACGAAAGAAGGAATCTTATGGCTGCTCTTGGCAGCGAATCTCCTGCTCATCTGTTTGGGCTGGATTGTGGCCTTTTATACTTACCCGCGGCTACCTCAAGAAATGCCCCTCTGGCTGAGCTTCTTCGGACAGGACGCTATAAAGATGAAGAAATCTCCGCTGTTCTTTGCCTATCCGCTTGTTCAGACTCTTTTCTTTCTCGTTTTCTGGCGTCTCTCCCGAACGGGATCTCCCAAGATCAAGAGCTCTGGGGAGGCTCCTGAGAATTCTCATCAAAGACAACCAAGCCTTTATTTAAATTTAATGAAGGAAATGGTCTTTCTTATTCTCATTTTTTTCAATTTGATTTTTATCCATATCCAAAGAAGCCTTATTCTTTTAGCTCGTGGCGTAGAGAGAGGAGTGAGTGAGCTCTACTTCTATTCTCTTTTCGGAATTATCCTGGCTCTTATACCTGTTTACCAAATCAGGGCAAAAATTATGGCCAAGATGGGAAAATTGAGTGATTAAGAGAGATGGGAAATTTATTTCAAAGATTTCAGGTATTCTTTTCTTTGGATAAGCTGCTGACCATATTTAGAATTGAGCCCGCCCATCGTGCTCTTCACTTCTTCTAATTTTGCCTCGACCTCAGCCAGAGTCATTTTGTTGATCTTCCGACTTTTCGCAGGAGCAGCTTCGCCTTTCTCTGGCTCAGGCTTTTCTTCTGCTTTCTTGGGCGGTTTTTCTTTGACTTCGGCTTTCTTTGGCTTTTTTTCTTTTACGGTTGCTGCCTCTTTTTTTTCTTCGGCGGGTTCCTTTTCTTCTGCGGCCTTTTTCTTGGCCGGTGCTTTTGCTTCTTTCTCTTCAACCATTTCTCTTCCTTTCACATTTTCTTTTTTATTTCTGAAGGAGCTTGTTGGCCCTGCTGTAGATTACCAGAATTCGGGCCAAAAGTGCAATCATTTTAATAGAATAAAACATATTCCCTAAAGCCATGCATCACGGATGTGCTGATGCTTCTTTGACTGAATGGCTGCCTATCCCTAGCTGCTCATCTTGCGTAAGAAAACGTAATTTAGTATAGTCGGTGCAGATGTACATTTTTTATTCAATTCTTCTTTTTCTATCTCTTCTCGTTTTCATCCCCATTTATTTTGTAAGAATAAGGCTCTTTAGGCGGGAGTCTATTTTTCTTAAAGAGAGACTCGGCCTAAAGCTTCCCCAAAGAAGCCCTTTGGAAGAGTCTATCTGGATTCATGCGGTTTCTGTGGGCGAGGTTCTTTCTCTACAGAACTTGATCAAGACAATCAAGGAGAAACATCCGGGTTGGGCCGTTTACTTTTCGACGCTGACCAACAGCGGGATGCGAGTAGCGAAAGAGAAGCTAAAAGGCGTCGATCAGGTCTTCTTTATTCCCCTTGACTTCGCTTCTGTTGTCAGGAAATTCTTTGAAGCTTTAGAGCCCAGTTTGTTTGTTCTGGCTGAGTCTGAGTTCTGGCCAATCCTCCTGCGAGAAGCCAAAAGGAGGACGGGGAAAGTCCTTTTGATTAACGGCAGAATCTCAAAGCGCTCTTTCAAGAGATATTTTAGGTTTAAGTTTTTTGCCAAGAAAATCTTAAGCCAGATCGATACCTTTTTAGTTCAGACCGAAGAAGATAAGATGAGGCTGGAGAAAGTTGGCATAGATGCCGGGAGAGTCAAAGTCGCCAAAAACTTGAAGTCTGAAATTGACTTGCCTCTTTTCAGCGCGGATGAAATCATGAGGCTCAAGAAGAGTCTTGGCATAGCACCAACGAAAAAAGTGATTGTTGCCGGAAGTACCCGGAAGGGAGAAGAGAGAATGCTTCTTGAAGCCTATGCCGAAGCAAAAGCCAAGAGAGATGACCTTCTTCTCATTCTTGCCCCGCGCCATCCAGAAAGAGGTGATGAGGTTAAAAAACTCTGCAACGATTTTCCATTTAAGTCGATGAGAAGGACAAGGCTTTTGCCGGATAAAGAATGGGATATTCTGATTCTCGATACGCTCGGGGAGCTGGCTCAATTCTATGCTCTTTCTGATATTTCTTTTATCGGCGGGAGCTTAGTTCCTTGGGGAGGCCAGAACTTGCTCGAGCCTGCTTTTTACCAGAAGCCAGTCTTTTTTGGCCCCCATATGGAGAATTTTGCTTTTTTGGCCGGAAAATTTGTTCAATCGGCAGCGGCCAAGGTTGTTCATCAAGAGAAAGACTTGGTTGAAATTTTCCTGATTCAAGATGAAAGGCTCTTAAAAGAAATGGGAAAGAGGGCTAAGGAGACTTTAAACTCGCTACAAGGAGCGACAGAAGAAACAATCAAGGTCATCGAGAGCCTGATGCAAAAATTTTAACTGAAAGCACAATGAATAAGCTTAAGAAAAATCTGGGCATTGTCTTCTTTACAGGATTTTTGCTGCTGCTGCCGCGGGATTTCCTTCTTGCCGAAAGTCATTCGGCCGAGAGCAGAATGAACTGCGAATTTTTCAAGAATTTTGCCGACGATTTTTCTAAAGTTCTCATCTCGCCTAAGAATTGGGAGAAAAGAGACTTCCTGAATTTCTCCGCAGTTTTTTCAGCCGGATTGCTTCTCTATGCTCTTGACCAGGACATTCGC
This sequence comes from uncultured Eubacteriales bacterium, assembly GCA_964526905.1. Classification (GTDB taxonomy): domain Bacteria; phylum Acidobacteriota; class Aminicenantia; order Aminicenantales; family Aminicenantaceae; genus CAZGMN01. The sequence continues at coordinate 9,989 of CAZGMN010000023.1, read as the reverse complement.
GACTTGATTCAGGATAACAAGAGTCCATCCTCTGCTGAATTCTTCAATTTTATGACTCACCTTGGCGATGGAGGGATTCTTTTCGGCTCGATCGCTGCTTCTTATGCTGCAGGCGAGATTATGAAAAATAATAGCTTAAGGAAAACAGCCCTTCTCTGCCTGGAGAGCTGGCTGACTGCAGGGTTTATCGTTGATACACTGAAGTTTGTCGCAGGAAGGGCCCGGCCTGAGAGCGGAGAATCGAGTGATTCTTTTCATCCCTTTGCGCTGAGGTCGAGCTTCTTCTCCTTTCCTTCAGGCCACTGTGCTTCAGCCTTTGCCGTTGCGGAGACAATTGCCAGGCAATCCAGGAAGAGTTGTGTTGACGTTGTTGCTTATAGCCTGGCCACTCTGGTGGCTCTCTCCAGGATTCATAATGACAAGCACTGGGCCTCTGATGTCTTTATTGGTTCGGCTCTCGGCTACTTTGTTGCCAGAAAGATTTCTTCTTTAGACAAGAAGAGAGAGACGAACAAACTTCAAGTTGGCCTTCAATTTTCTCCACAGGGAAAAGCTTTTTCTATCGCTTTTTGCTTTTAAATTATATAAGGGGACAGTCACTTTTATTAAACAATCGATATTGGCGAAGACGAACTGGTTTGAAAACCGTTTGAGAGTTCAGGCCAGTAGGTTCAAAGACACAAAGCTTTTGCCCCAGCGAGGTAAAGCCCGCGTGTTTTCAAACCACTTAGCCTGAGCTCTCTGGACTTTGCCCGAATGATTTTATATATTAGCGCAAATCATTAAATAAAGTGTCATTGCGAGGAATGAAGAGATTCTTCGCTTTGCTCGGAACAGGCTGCGCAATTACCGTGTCATTGCGAGGAGCAAAGCGACGAAGCAATCTCTAAAACTTAAAGAGATTGCCGCGCTCCCTTCGGTCGCTCGCAGAGTGATGGCTATGCACCCTTCGGGTGCTCGCCATGACAAGGAACGGCATTCAATGCGTTTGTATTGGTCTCGATTTTAAGGAGAGAAGATGAAAAAGATAATCAGTCGAAGACGCTTTCTGAAAAATTCATCACAGATTGTCGCAGCCGCCGGACTCGGCAGCTGCGGAATTCTGCTCAAAGGATGCACCTCAAAAAAGGATTTTGACCTTGTCATCAAATCCGGGCGCGTCTTTGACGGATTAGGAAATGAGGCCGTCGAAGCCGACATTGGTATCAGCCAAGGTTTAATAAAGGAAATAGGAAAAATTCCAAGCTCAAGAGGAAAATCCATAATCGAAGCCAAGAACCTTGCCGTTTCGCCTGGCTTCATCGATGCCCATGAGCATACCGATGTCCAGCTTATGGTGAATCCCAGGGCTGAAAGCTCAATCCATCAGGGGATAACGACTCTGGTCAGCGGAAATTGCGGTGGGTCGCCTTTTCCCATTGCCGAAGAAATAATCGAAGAGACAAAACAGGACCTGAAGGAGGTCTATCAGCTTGATTTAACCTGGAAGGATATCAACGACTTTCTCTCCAGGCTTGAGACACAGGGCATAGCTCTCAACTATTCCACTCTGGTCGGGCAGGGCGCAATCAGAGGCGCGGCGATGGGATTCAACGACCGTCCGCCAAAAAAGGAAGAGCTGGAGAGGATGAAAATGATGGTCGAAGAGAATATCAGGAACGGAGCCTTGGGTTTATCCACAGGCCTTGAGTATGCACCAGGCAGCTATGCTCACCCTGAGGAGATAGCCGAGCTGTGCAAGGTCGTTGCTCGGCTGGGCGGAGTTTATGCCACCCACATGCGGGATGAGGGAGACACGCTTCTCGAAGCACTCGATGAGAGTATTGAAAATGCCCGCCAGTCAGGAGTCAGTCTTCAGATCTCCCATTTTAAAATCGCCTATCCCCGCAACTGGCATAAAATCGATGCGGCTCTGGCCAAGATTGATGAGGCAAGAAAGCAGGGGATATCCATCTTCTGCGACCGGTATCCTTATATAGCCGGGTCGACTGGGCTAAGCCTGTATTTCCCTCTCTGGTCAAGACAGGGGACGACAGAGGAGTTCTTGGCCAGGTTGAAGGACCCTTCGCTTCAAAGCAAGCTCCGTGCTCATCTTGCTGAGCAAGAGGATATGCTTGGCTCCTGGGACAAGGTCGTTATTTCCTCCGTCGTTTCAGAGGAAAACAAGCGCTTTGAAGGCAAGAGCATTTTAGAAGGAGCGAAAGAAGCCGGGAAGAACTCTTATGAATTCATACGAGATATCCTGATCGAGGAGAAAAATCGAGTAGGTATGGTCATCTTCATCATGAAAGAGGAAAACCTGAAGAGAATCCTGGCCCACCCCCTGGTTGGCGTGGGCACAGACGGAGCAGCTCTCGCTCCTTACGGAATCCTGGGAAGAGGGAAACCCCATCCCCGGCATTATGGAACTTTTCCCAGGGTTTTGGGAAAGTACATCAGGGAGGAGAAGATCGTTTCCATGCCCGAGATGCTGAAGAAGATGACCTCTCTGCCTGCACAGAAATTTGGCTTTGAGAACAGAGGCGCCATTCTCAGCGGGTATTATGCCGACATTGTCGTCTTCGATGAGGATAAAGTCATCGACAGAGCTACCTGGACAGACCCTCATCAATACCCTTTGGGCATAGAGTATGTTGTTGTCAATGGAATTGTCGTTATCCAGAAGGGTGAGCACACCGGAAATCTGCCGGGAAAAGTCCTGAGAAAAGCAGCACAAGTTTGAAAGCCGCAATTAATTTACCAGAAAAATATATTGAGGTTGCTGGATATAAGATCCGTTTTGTTGAAAAAGGCAAGGGCAACCCTCTTATTCTTATCCACGGGCTGGGTGCTTCGCTCGAATGGTGGCAGCCCAATATCGATAGACTCTCAGAAGGATATCGCGTTATCGCCTTAGATTTTCTCGGCTTTGGATTGACATCCAAGCCCTCAGCTGATTTCAGCCTGAATCTAGCCTGTGATTTCATGCGCTCATTCCTGGATGCCCTGGAGCTGCCTCGTGTGTCACTCGTCGGCAATTCTTTGGGAGGGCTTATCGCTCTCTATGTGGCTTCAAGAATGCCAGATAGGGTGGATAAATTGGTCTTGGTCGATAATGCTGGTATGGGACAGAAGCTTTCAATCCTTTTGCGCCTTGGCTCTGTTTATCCAGTCGGTGAGATGGCATTAGCCCTGAGAAACCGGCTGACAGTAAAGATATTTTTATCGCGCCTTTTCTACGACAGCAGAAAGGTTCCTTATTATCTTATCGATTGCATCTTAAAGATGTTCGCGATTCCCCGGAACGCAGAGAGCTGCCTTCGCGTTTTAAGAACCGGAGTGAATATAAAAGGGATTAAAGAAGAGATTTGGCGTTCGCTCCACGAGGCTGCTTCTTCCTTGCCGCATCAGGCCCTGATTATATGGGGAGCAGAAGATAGAATCACTCCCTTGGCTCAGGCCCATGTCGGAAAGAAATTGATAAGGAACTCCGAGCTTTATGTTGTCGAAAGCTGCGGCCATATTCCTCAGGTCGAATGCCCGGAAGAGTTCAATCAGGCCGTGCTTGAGTTTTTAAAACAATAAAATGCTTAAAAAATTATTTTTATTTGCTTCTCTTCCATCTTGCTTTCTTTCTCGCAAGAGCCTTTCCAGGACGGCCTTGCTCCCAATCAGGTTTCTAACGCCGTTCCCTCTTTTATTATTTATCGTTTTCTTCACCTCTCCTTTTCTTCGAGCTCTCGAGATTGAGAAAATTGCAACTCCATCCGGAGTCGTTATCGAATTGACCTACAGTGCTCTAAGGCCTGGCGAGATCATTGCCATCTCCATAAAGGACTATTCATCCATAAAAACGGCGCTTGTTCGATTTCTGAAGAAAAATTATACCTTGGGTCTGAATCAATCGAAAACAAGCCTTTTGGCCTTCGTCGGCCTCGGCCTCGACCTTGAACCCGGATTTTACCCCATGGAGGTCTTCATCGAAAAAGCCGACGGCTGGGAATCTGCCGGGAAGCAGATACAAGTCACAGCCAGGGAATTTCCGATAAGAAGACTTTGGATTCCAGAGAGATACATAAAGCCTCCTCCAGAATTTAGGGAGAGAATCAAACTTGAAGGCGAGATCCTCAGCATTGTCTATGGCATAGAAACTGAGCGCTGGCTTGGAGAAGGCCAGTTCATTCTGCCTTCTTCAGGAAAGCTCCGCTCCAACTTCGGCCAGAGGAGAATCTATAACAATGAGATTGAAAGCATCCACAGCGGAATTGACATCTCTGCGCCCTATGGAACTCCGGTTAGAGCCTCAAATTCGGGAAGAGTAGTTCTGGCCAATAATTTTTATTTTTCCGGAAAAACAGTCATCATCGACCACGGGCTTGGCCTTTTTACCTTCTACTGTCATTGTTCAAGAATAAAGGTCAAGAGGGGAGAGATGGTCAATAAGGGTCAAGTCATCGGATATGTTGGAGCGACAGGACGAGCCACCGGCCCTCATCTTCACTGGGGAGTTAAGGTCTATGAAAAAACCGTCGACCCTTTCTCTCTTCTGAGCTTTGCTTTTGACTAGGAAGTCAACTATTTCCTCTATTTCAAGTATTTATCCAGCCATTCGAGGACGGTCTTCCACCAGAGCTCTGCGTTTTGCGGCTTCTGAACAAAATGGTCTTCGTCGGGGAAATAAAGCATCCTTGACGGAACTCCCTTTCTCTGTAATGAAGTGAAGAGCTGAAATCCCTGGGTGACAGGAACTCTGAAGTCGTTCTGGCTGTGGATAACCAGGCAGGGTGTTTTAAAATTCTCAATATAGGAGCTTGGAGACCATTTCTCGTAACTTTCCTTGTTTGACCAGGGAGTTCCCTTTAAATCCCATTCAGGGAACCAGAGCTCGTCGGTTGCGCCATACATGGAACGAAGGTCAAAGACGCCGGAATGTGAGATGAGGCACTTGAACCTGTCGCTGTGCCCTTCAATCCAGTCGATCATGTAGCCGCCGTAGGAGGCCCCGGCTGCTGCCAGGCGGCTTTTATCGATGAAGTCATAATGAGAGAGGAGATAGTCCAGGCCGAGCATAATATCCTTAAAAGGTTTTCCGCCCCAGTCGCCGCTTATGGAATCGATGAAGAGCTGGCCGTAGCCCGTGCTTCCGTGGAAGTTGATCATGGCCACAACATAGCCGGGGGAGGCAAACATCTGGGCGTTCCAGCGATAATGGAAATTGTCAGACCAGGCGTTCTGCGGCCCGCCGTGGATGAGCATGACCAGCGGGTATTTTTTTGAAGGGTCAAAAAACGGAGGCTTGACCAGAAAGCCGTGCACTTTCTCTGCACCCGCACCGTCAAACCAGAATTCTTCGATTGGGTTCATCTCCAGCTTGGAGAAGAACTCTTTATTTATTGCTGTCAGCTGTTCCATTTTTTTTGCTTTCAAGTCATAAGAATAGATTTCAGCCGGATAGTTGACAGCCTGCTTGAGAAAGAACATCTTTCTTCCGTCAGGAGAAAGACAGGGGGAGCTGAGATAATGTCCCTCCAGAGTCTTTTCCATTTTTTTATTATTGAGTGAGACTTGAGCTAAAGAGATGCGCCCCTTTTCTTCATAGGTGATATATAAAGAGGAACCGTCCGCGGACCAAAGCATTTCGTTGACAGAAAGGTCCAAATTTTCTGTCAGGTTTATCGTCTCCTGATTTTTTTGGTCATAGACGATGAGGCTGTACTTGTCGGCTTCAAATCCAGGCCTGGACATAGCTCTGTATGCGATGAACCGTCCGTCCGGAGAGTAGCGGGGCGAGTTGTCGTTGGCCTTATTCTTGGTGAGCTGGATCATCTTGCCTCCTTCTGGAGTGGTCAAGAAAAGGTCGTTGTTTGTTCCGAGCGAGAGCTTGAATTCAGCGTCGATATTCCGAACAAAGCAGATATTCTTCCCGTCAGGAGAGAAGCTATAATCCTGGGAGCTTCCCAGTGCGATGGGAGGAGTGTCGTAGTCTCCAGGAGTGATATCCACAGCCTTTCCTCCTTCAGAGGAGAGGACAAAGAGATGGCTTCTCTTTCCCTCTGTCCATGAGTTCCAGTGCCGGAAAAGGAGACCGTCAAAGACCTGGGCCTTGACCGGGCTTGACTCTTTTTTCTTGTCTCTTTCTTTGTTGCATTCGTCGTCGGGGCAGTCAGGGTAGATAGAGGAAACAAAAGCCAGGTGTTCTCCTGTGGGAGACCAAATAACTCCGCTCGCCCCACTTGATATTGAGGTGAGCTGATAGGCTTCTCCTCCTTTGGGGTCGATCATCCAGACCTGAGGCGCTCCTCCTCTTGTGGAGATGAAGGCGATTTTCTTGCCGTCCGGAGACCAGCGAGGATTGAAGTCGGCTTTGGGATTTGAGGTCAACCGCCATGCCTGACCTCCTGCCGCGGGAATGACCCAGATATCGCTGTTGCTCGTATTCCGCTCTTTATCCGTCTCTGTGACCACGAAAGCAATAAAGTCACCATTAGGCGAGAGTTGCGGGTCGCTGACCCTCTTTATCCGAATAAAATCGTCGAATGAGATGGGCTGAGAAGAAGAGGCATAGACGGAAAAA
>CAZGMN010000023.1:0-3336 GCA_964526905.1 uncultured Eubacteriales bacterium | reverse complement strand
CCGAATAAAATCGTCGAATGAGATGGGCTGAGAAGAAGAGGCATAGACGGAAAAAGCGATGAAGATAAGCGCCGCGAATAAAACAAGCTTTTTTTTCATTATTCCCTCCTTATTAAATAAGAGATAAGAAAGACTCTACAAATTTTTATAAGCCCTAGCCTGCTTCACACTCATCTAAACACGCTAATTGTTTTTACATTGTATTCGTATTATTTCCTTATAGCATTTAATCATCAAGAAAAAATATCTCATTGTCAAATTCCATTCACTTGGAATAGAATATAGGCCTCAAATGAGGCGAATGTCGAAAAAGATCATTCTTGCGATTTCATTCTTTGTCTTGGCTTCAACTCTCTTTACCCAACAAGAATTCCATGATGTCTCTGTGATCAATATTGAAGTTCCGGTCAGAGTCTTCAAGGGCGATACATTTGTCGATAATTTGACCATCGACGACTTTGAAGTCTACGAGGATGGAGTGCCTCAAAAGATAGAAGCTGTCTATCTGGTCAAGAAGACGAGCATCAAGAGAGAGGAGGGCAAGAAAAAATTTGTTCCTGGAGTCACGAGACATTTTGTTCTTTTCTTTGAAATCACTGAATATCTGCCAGAGATCGAAGGAGCCGTGGAATATTTTTTCAACCAGGTTATCATGCCAGGAGATTCGCTCATCGTTGTCACGCCGCTCAAGGCTTACAATCTAAAGAGCCAAACCCTCGAGCTCAAGCCGAAAGATGAGGTTGTAAAGCAGTTGATTGAAATTGTCAGAAGAGATGCGACCATTGGCGGAGCAGAATACAAAAACGCCATTCAGGAACTCGAGGAGAGCCTGTTGGGGGCTCAGGACCTTGATGAAAGGCTTCAGATCTACTCCTATTATCTGAAGAAGCTGGAAAGCCTGAGGTCAGTCGATGAGAAAAAGCTTCTGGAATTCTCAGATTATTTAAAAGAGAAGGAAGGACAGAAATGCGTCTTCCTCTTCTATCAGAAAGAAGTCATCCCTCAAATCAGCACCTCGACTTTGAGTGAATGGTCGAGCCTGAACCAGGATCGACAGGATGTCCTTCAGAATATATCAGACCTTTTTCAATATTTTAGAAGAGATATTTCTTTCAATGTCGATCTTGTCAAAAAGGCATATTCCAGTTCTTCGATCTCAATCCATTTCTTATACCTGACAAAAACGCAGCCAGGGCTGAGCATCACCAGCATGAGATCCTCTGGAATGAGAATGCAGGAACAATCCGAGGATATCTTCAGCGCCTTCCGGGAGATGGCTCAGGCCACCGGAGGTTTGTCAGATAGCTCTGCCGACGCTTCCTCTGCTTTCCAGCGAGCTGCTGATGCAGCCGAGAATTATTACCTCCTTTATTATGAACCGCAGAATTATAAGAAAGACGGAAAATTCAGGGAGATAAAAGTCAAGCTGAAAAATAAGAATTATAGAATTATCCATCGAGCCGGCTATTATGCCGAGTGATCCATTCGGGGGTTGGACAAAAATCTCTTTGTTTCTTTTTTGAAACAGATGATCTCGCTCAAGATTCCTTGGTGGGAAGGATTGGAAGGTCGATGACAACTCTGCTACCATTGTATTTGACATCATCCGCAGTGCTTGCTTAGTATAAATTTATTTAAGAAAATCAATGACAGAGAGAGGTAAGAGATGGATTCGCCGCTGGTTAAGGCGATAAGAAAAGCTTATAAGGCTGGAGAGGAAGATGAGGCTTTGGAGCCGATGATCGCCGTCCGCGCTGCGGGCCGGCCCTTGGGGAGAATCAGGGAAGGAGATTATGTCATTTTCTATGATGTCCGGGGCGAAAGAGAAGTTGAGTTGACCGAAAGCCTCGTTAAAAAGAATTTTAGTCATTTTCCGCTGAAAAAAAATCTGAAGCTGAATTTTGTGACTATGATTGAGTATAGCCCTTCCTTTGAAGTCAAAGTCGCCTTTCCTTCAGAAAAAAAAATCGAGAATACTCTGACAGAGGTTCTTTCCCAGGCAGGCCTGCGACAACTAAAAATTGCAGAATCTGAAAAGGCCATCCATATTGGTTTCTTCATGAATGGACGAAGCGAAGAAATTTTTCCTGGTGAGGAAAGGATAATTGTTCCTTCACCCCACGGCCTCTCTTCCTATGCCCTTAAGCCCGAGATGAGCGCCGCTCAGGTTGCAGAAGAAATCTCCAAAAGCCTTAAAGACCCCTCTTATCAGCTCATTATCGCTAATCTGGCCAACGTCGATGTCGTCGGCCATAGTGAAGACAAAGCTGCCGTCGTTCGAGCGGTGGAAGAAGTCGACCTCCGGCTGGGACAAATAATCAAGGACTGCCGCAACCAGCATCTTGCCCTTGTTGTTACCTCTGACCATGGGACGGCTGAAGAGTGGCTCTATGCGGACGGCTCGATCAACACCGGCCATACCAGAAATCCGGCTCCTTTTATCCTCTGTGATTTTTCTTTACAAAAGCCGAACCTCTGGCAACTCAAGCCTCATGGAGAGCTTGCTGATGTCGCGCCGACGATTCTCGAACTCCTTGCCCTGCCAAAGCCTTCAGTGATGAGCGGCAGGAGCCTTCTTTTGAATTTCGATAAAGGAAAAGAGCCGAGGAGAAAGGTTCTTCTTCTTATTCTCGACGGCTGGGGGATGAGGCAAGAAAAATATGGAAACTTAATAATGGAAGCCAAAACGCCAAACTTTCGCAGACTCTGGTCGAGCTTTCCCCGCTCCTTGCTCAAAGCCTCGGGCGAAGCCGTGGGAATGCCCTCGCGCACTGTCGGGAATTCTGAAGCAGGCCATCTCCACCTCGGCGCAGGAAGGCGAGTCATTCTCGATCGTCTTCGGATTGACAAGGCCATTGAAGACGGAAGCTTTTTCCACAACAAAGCCTTTCTCTGGGCTATGGAAGGGGCCAAGAAAGAGCAAGCAGCGCTCCATCTTTTAGGGATTGTCTCCCACTACAGCTCTCACGGCACAGTCAAGCATCTTTTTGCCCTGCTCCAAATGGCAAAAAAAGTTGGAGTCGACAAGGTCTTCGTTCATTGTTTAATTGGACGAAGAGGGGAGAGGCTGGAGAGTGGAGCGGCTTATGTGGCCAAAGTTGAGAAGAAATGCAAGTCTCTCTCCTGCGGCCAGGTCGTTTCTGTCATTGGAAGATTCTGGGCTCTGGACAGGGAAGAGAACTGGGACCGAGTGGAAAAAGCCTATCGAGCGTTGGTCTATGGAGATGGAGTAAAAGTATCTCTAATTTCATGATAGAAAGCAGAGTTTTATATCAGGCTGAGTGTCTCGAAAACACGCAGGCTTTGCCCCAGCGAGGCAAAGCCTGCTCGGTTTCA
>CAZGMN010000022.1:0-22226 GCA_964526905.1 uncultured Eubacteriales bacterium | reverse complement strand
CAGCGGCCTGAAGTGGCCGCGAGGACCTTAGCCAACATAAATCGTCTTTTTATCCCACCTTTTATCTTCGCGTCTTTAAGCTCCTTCCAGAAGATCTTTTCTTCTTGACCTCCTCTAGGCATAAAAAGCCCGAGAAAGCTCTCTCGGCTAATAAATCTTAGCCTCAACAGTGATCTGAGGGTCTTAAAGCAAATAAAGAAAAAATAATAATACCCCCTCTACTGTCTGAATCACAGTTCTCTTTCTTTTCTTCTTGACAAATCTCTTCTAATGGCTAAACTAATACGAAAGGAGGGAGGCATGAGAGTCAACGAATTAAGGGTAATGTGTCTATTTTTAATATCGGCATTCGCTATCAGCTGTGTTTCTAGTCAGAGCTTTGTCAAGGCGGGTGTAGATTTCAATAAGTATAAAATGATTGCCGTGGTATCTTTTGATAGTGTCATGGGAAATATAGCAGCACAGAACGAGATTGCTGATCTATTTGGGATGGAGTTACTTCGCCGCGGATTTAACCTTATTGAGAGGACCCAGGTGGATAAGCTCCTCAAAGAGCAAGGCTTCCAAGCATCTGATTATACCACGCCTGAGAATGCAGCTAAGCTAGGTAAAATCCTCAATGTTCAGGCAATTATTGTAGGTAATATCAGTGCATACGAAAAGACCGTTGAACATAAAAAATCATATGTGAAGGGATATACGGACAAGAACGGCAAATATCATCCAAGCTATTACAATGAATATGATGAGACTAAATATAATGTGGCCATCACAGCCAAGATTATTGACACCACTGATGCCAGTATCTTATGGACAGGAGCAGGGTCTTCGGGACTTTTTGCCATGCCGCTTTTTGCTGGAGGCTCGTTGCAAGCGCATGCGGGGCTTATTGTTAAAAAGATCTGTAATACTATTCCCACTTTAAGAAGGTAGTCAGTAGAACCGTTTTCATCGAGCCAGGCTCTTTGTTAATATAAAATTTTTGGAAAGGTAAAGGCTTTGTCAGTTGCTTTGCAGATTTTTGAGGATTGAATAATGCGATCATCAGGTCAGCTAAATAGTATGTTTACCCCATTAAAACTCTTCGCTTGCTCCGTTAGATATTCCCAATTTAACGGGGCGAAGAAGAAAAGGAATGAGATTCTTGCGTTGTTTAGTATAGCCAGCTGGATGGTTATCGTTATCCTTTCTGTATTCTTCAATAGTTGCTCGACTTCTGTAAAGATCAGCCAGCCCGAGTGGTTCAAGACCGGGAAGCATCCAGAGTACCCAGAATCTTTTTTTATACTTGGGGTCGGAGCCTCTACTACCAAGGGAGATCCGGACCGAGCTGCCAAAGAAGCAGATGACGTGGCCCGGGCTGAGATAGCTAAGCAGATTCAGGTAAATATCGAACAAAGTTTTGATAGTGAGATATCCGAAAAGGCTGCGGGCAGAAATGAGAAAGAGTTTCGTGAATTCCTGAGTCATTCTAAGCTCCGTACAAAGTCATGGGTGGGTTTGGAGCTAAGTGGTGTAGAGATCGCTAAACGCTGGAACGATCCCAAGCGGGACGTTTATTACTCACTAGCAGCACTTGATCGGGGGAAAGCGGCGGCTGGTCTAAAGACCGAGATCACAATGCTTACCAAAGCGGTTTCTTCATATCAAGCCATGGCCGAAAAATCCGCTTTGGAAGGTGATTATGAGGTAGCTCTCAGGCGACTTTCTACAGCCAGGCAGATGGCTGCAGATGCGGAAGTCAAAACGGCACAAGTGGCTATCATCAACCGAGAACGACCTAGCTGGAGTGGAGCGGCAACGAGTAAAGACCTGCAAGCTAAGATTGAAGAGGTTCAAAAAAAGGTTAAGTTCGCGGTAAAGGTGTTCGAGACCATTGAGGGCAGTAGGTCGGAATCAGACCATGTTGCTCCCATGGTCATCTCCACTATACGAGAATGTGACCTTGAGGTCGTTAGCTGGGAGGAAGGTCTCCCCAACTATGACTATGATCAACTTAAGAACCTCAAGCCGGGAGAGCTCCAAAGATACCTTCCTGAGGCTGTTAGATATCTCATCCTATCAAGAGCAGAGGCAAGACTTTCGTCCAGCTCGAACTACGGACAAACGAAGGTTTACTTCTACCAATCGAGAGGTGAGATCACGCTGATTGATTTTAAAAAAGGTAAATATGTCCTGGATGAGGTAATAGGCTTTTCAGACAAAACCAAAGTAGGGAATCCTTCCAAGCTTCGGGCGGCTAGCGACTCTTTGCTTGAGGTTGGGAAAATATTTAAGGAGGTGCTCTCAAAGAAGATAAAGGAGATATTCTTTACCCAGGAGTGAACCAAAATGCGTATGTTTATGGCCAGGAAGGGAGAGATAACAAAGGGAGCAATGAGCTTGCAAAGAAGATTAAAGCACGCGAAGACATTTATACATAATTCTGCATACTTTTAAGCATTTAAGGAGATGAGCGAGAAATCAAAAAATACGAACAATACAAATAAGAAAAAGGATTGAGAAAAATGAAATCAAAAATTTTGCTTTTAATAAGTTTGCTTGTCCTTGGAATTTTTTCCACTGTTTATGCAGCATCGTACTGGGTAATACAAAAAGATACACAGCGTATTTTATATATTCAAAAGGACGCCGATAATGTAGCAATAGTCGAAGCGTATCCTGTTATTGACCCTCAGGCAGATTATGTTGTTAATCCAAAGGATAACACCTGCTGGATTACATCAGCCTTTCAGGGGCAGGTCATGCGATATGGCAAAGCTAAGCCAGTTGTGGTAAGCAGTTTTGGTGCTCCAATGTCGCTTGCTTTAGATATTGAAAGGCAAATTCTATGGGTTGCAGACGGTGCTTTGAACCAGATTGTCAAGATGCAAGTTGACGGCACAGTGGATAAGCGCATACAGTTTAGTAAACCATCGCGAAATATAGCTTCAAGAGCAGATGGAAGCCTATGGATAGCGACAACCCAAGGATTGATTGTGCTTAGCGCTGATGGAGAAGTAATAAAGGAATTCGACCGAAAGGCCAAATATCTGTCGAGTGTTCCTGGAAAAAACTCCGTCTGGCTTGCAAATCCTGTTGACAATTCTATTATGCATCTGGATGGTGATGGAAATATACTGGCAGAAGGCAGATTAAAAACTATTTATGGACTTCTAGCTACCCAAGATGGAGGCTGTGTCATACTTGGAAGGGAGAATGCATTCAGATTGGATGCTGAGGGAGAACTTATCGGTACTCTGAACGGATTAGACCATCCATCCAACATTATTTATCAACCAGAGGATGAAAGCATATGGATTTTGCAGTCTCAAGGCAGGCAGCTTGTGCAACTGCCAAAAGAGCCAGAGCAGAAACAAATAACTGTTATTGCTGAGTTAGGCAAGGACAATATGAAGGTTGAACCTGCAGTCAAAATTCGGTGGATATCCGAAGCCAGGAAACCTGAGAGTCAAAAACCAGAAAAGCCAGAAGAAGAAAAACCACCGGTTCCACCTGATAAGATTGAAAAACCAGAAAAGATCGAGCCTGAGAAGGTTGAAATAAAAAAGCCTGAAGTTGAACCTGAAAAAGAAAAACCAGCCGTGAAACCAGAAGAGATGCCAAAGCCAACTGTTGTGCCTGCGCCACCCACATCTACCCTCCTATCTGAGCCGCCCAAGTTTAAAGATGGCGGTGTTTTGCTTGTTAAACTTTATGAAGAGCTAAGTTCTAAGGTTTTAAAAAATGCTCCACAGGCTATAGGAAGAAGGTATGTCTGGAATTTTGAAGACGGGACCTTTACTTTGCTTATAGGGCTTTCAGTAGAAGCATACAATAGTTATACAAACAGAGAGCGCGCGAAATGGGTGGAAATGCTTGCAGAAGGAGCCCTTACTGCAAAGCCTATTGCTGAAGAGTTCAAAAAGCTTGCAGAAAAACACAACTGGACTGCCGAACAAATCGCCAATTTTGTTCTCTCTTTCGTGCAATGTCTTCCATACGCTGCAGATGATGTCAGCACAGGCGTAGATGAATTTCCACGCTATGCCATAGAAACGTTGGTCGCCGGTGGCGGAGACTGTGAAGATACCACAATCTTGGCCGGAAGCATTTTTTTAGTTTTAGGTTATGACCTCGTAGCTTTAAATCCCGAAGGACATCTTGCTCTTGGGATAGAAGGCAAGTTCCCTGGTTTCTACTTTGAACACAATGGAAAACGATACTATTATTCAGAAACAACCGGTACGGGTTGGAAAATCGGGAATTTGCCAGAGATTTACATAGGAGTTCCCGTAACTATCTATGAGATTCCAAAAAAATTAACTAAATAAAAAGGAGGATTATGCATGAAACACACAATCACACTTTTGACTCTCTTATTAGGTTCATTGATTCTTTTAACTTGTTGCGCGACAACCCCCAAGACACCTAAAACCACTGAGGTTAGTGTTCCCGCTTTCTATAGCAACCCGCCTTCAGACCCAAATTATCTTTTTGCAGCGGCAACAGCAAAATCTCAAGATCTTCAGCATGCTGTAAACACCGCAAAAGAGGAAGGGCGCACAGACATTGCCAGGCAGATGGCAGTGAAGATTGAAGGGATGTTCAAAAGGTTCCGTGAAGAAACAGGTGTCGGTGAAGATGCTGAGTTTATATCTATGGAGACAGATGTATCTAAATCTATTGTTTCAGAAACCTTATTCGGATGCAAGGCAAGGAGTCAGGAAGTATTGAGAGAAGGAACTCTTTACCGGGTTTATGTGCTAATGGAATTGCCGATCGGAGAGGCTAATAAAGAGATGCTTGCCAAGATTAAAGAAAACGAACGGATGTATACACGTTACCGGGCTTCAGAGGCATTTAAGGACTTAGAAGAAGAAGTGGAGAAGTACGAAAAGGTCAAAAAATAACAAGATAAGCAGTAAAAAAATCTTTTTAGATGAGCGTTAATTAGAGAGTGTTGATTGCCGTGTGGTTTAAATAAAAATTAGCAGACCGTTTCCTAATGTGTTATAAATCTTCAAAAAGACAACGATTCAAATCATTGTTTACTATTTTTATCTTTCTTTCGTTGTCAATTCAATTTTGCTATAAATCGAATATATATTCCTCCAGCAAGCATCAAAAAGAAGAGTTGATACGCAAGTATTCAAGCTATCCTCAGTGGTTCTGGCAGATGCCACAGAGCGGCAATACTCTCTTTGCCGTTGGGTACGCACAGACATATTTTTATCGAGAATCATCTGTTGAAGAAGCAACCGCGAATGGAATTAAAAGCTTAGCAAAAAGCATATCTGTTAGGATTAAAGGTGAACGAGGCTCTGTGGAAACAGTTTTTGGTCCGGAATTTAAAGGCGAAAATTTTGAGGAAGAGCTTGAAGAGGGCGTATTAGATTCCGTAAAGAAAAATTACAAAGTCATTGCTACCGAAATAATAGGTAACATAACGCTTGTGTTGTTGGGCATTGGTGAAGTTCCGGCACTGTCTTCTGCAAAAGGATTCAATCAAATGTCCCCTCGTTGGGTATCAGAATTGCCTCAAACATATGGCTTCTTATATGCTGTAGGGCAATCTCAACCACAATTTCATGAAGAAGAGACCTGGCAGTTAGCTGAATATAACGCTCGCATTAGCCTGGCATTGTCGCTTTTTTCTCAGCTACGAAGCCTTGGTAAAAAGCTTGATAAGAACTTGAAGACAGCTAGTGCGGTTAAAACTGATGTTATATTAAAACAATTGCAGACTATCGAGCGCTGGTTCGACCCTGAAAATAGAATCCATTATGTGCTTATACGAATGCCACTTGAAGGCAACACATAGGCTGCTATGAATTATTTCAGGAAGATTGGTTGAGCGTAATATCATGATAAGAGTAAACGAGTCAAAGAAGATATAACACACAAAACTTCTAAGAAAATCGAAGGAATTGGTTAAAACGATTTGAGAAAGCTAAAATTTAAAATGATATTTTAATTACAATTTTTTTCTCATCTTTCATGATTATGTATTTATTACATGGGGAGAAAAAATCATGCGCAAGATTACTCGCTTATTCTTTTTACTGCTTATATCTTTATTTTTAAATTTCTCAACAATGCAGGCGAAAGAACTGCCTGATTGGGTCACAAATTTCGGTAAATCAAGAAAGTATCCCGAGAGCCTTTATTTAGTTGGGTTTGGTTCGGCCATAGGTAAAGGACCAGAAGCCTCTCGGATTGCACAAGATAATGCCCGTGCCGATGTTTCTCGGAAGATTGTGGTCAAGGTCGAAAGCCTATTCTCTACAATCACGGAAGAGAAGAATAAACAATTTTCTCAATATACGAGTTCGGTTACCCAGAGTTCAACGATAATTCAACTTATTGGGCTTCAGACAGAGGAGTATGTCAACGATTCTGCCAAGCCAACCACATACGTTCTGGCTTATATCCATCGATCAAAGCTCACTACTATTTACGAAGAGAAGAGTTCAGAGCTTCGCGATGAGATCAAGAGGATTATCTCTGTTGCCCAAGAGGCTGAGCGCAGCTCAAAAACAGATGAAGCTGTAACAAGATACCTGAGCCTACGTCCGCTCTATGAAGAATTAAAAGAAGCAGAAACGATTCTTCTCGTGGCAAGGCAGTCCAGTTCCATGGAAGCTGCTTTTGATGAACTTGAAAAAACAACTTTTTCTTCAAAAAACCAAACTCCTTCACTAATGAGTCAGATGGAAGTGGCCAATAAGATTGACCAACTTATGCGGCAATCGATGAAATCTGTCGATGATGTGGCACGTGCTTTGGTATTTCAGATCTCGAAACATGTGAAACAACCTGAAGGCAAAATCTTTGTTATTCCTTTCACTTATCAGGATACGAAGATGAGCAGTCCTTTTGCCCGGTATTTTCGGGCAGCGCTCGAAACCGAGTTTGGACAGATAAGCAAATGGAATGCAGTGAATCAAAGCAGCAGTTTCAAACCCAGATCTACGCAGATTACACGAGATCTGGCGGAAGACTCTGGTGCAGAATGGCTTCTTTCCGGAACTTACTGGGAACAGGATGAACAAATAAAAGTGCTTGCAAACTTGCGCAATGTGAACACGGGTAAACCTCTGGCAGGAGCCGAGGCTGTTTTTGACAAAGAACTGCTGAAATCCCCTCCCTTAGATTTTAAACCACAAAACTTTGAAAAGGCTCTTCTTGAACAGAAGGCATTTGCTGAAGGCGAGTTTGTAAGCGGACAGCTTCAGGTTGAAGTCTGGACCAACAAAGGCAACGAAAACTTGCTTTTTTCAGAAGGCGAGACCATGAAAGTGAGCGTTCGCATCAACCGGGAAGCTCATGTTCGCCTGCTCTACATTCTTGCTGATGGACGCCGCACGCTCCTTTATGACGATTATTACCTCGACCAATCAAAAGTCAACAGAGTCGTTGAAGTTCCAGATGAGTTTATCTGTGCTCCACCTTTCGGTGTTGAGCTGCTCATTTGCCTTGCAAGCACAGTACCTTTTGAAAAAGTGGAAACAGTGGAAGAGGATGGGTATCTCTTTATAAAGGAAGTATCACCGGAAGCAGTTGCCAGAGAAATTCGTGGATTCAAGAAAATAAACAATAAGGAAAGCTTTCAAGCCGAGGCAAAGATCGTTATTACTACTATGGCAAAGTAATCAATAGTTGGGCACGAAAATTATTTCCCCCTAAAGAAGGTCAATTTTCGATAGAAGCTGCGGAGCTTCAAGATGAGATTGTGGCTGTGGCAAAAGTCTTGACACGGACCAGCATCCAAGAGAGACTTTGTAGAGCGCAAGAAAAAGAGCTATTACATTTGCTTAAAAGCAAGGAGCTTGTATCTTCAATGCGAGGTCTCTTGGCAGAAGTATTATCAGCTGTATAAGGGCAAGATAGTATTACTTGGAAATAAAATAAATTTCTTGAGAAAATGTTCTTAGGTAAAAATATAAAGATTAAATTAATCGCAAAAAAAAAGAAAATAGAATTCCATTACAAAATATGAACATTTAAAAAGAGGAGGACTATCAAGACAAAAAAAGGCAGAAAAGGAAAAGGCTGAATTTATCTTGTTCGAACCCTGTCGCCGATTCTCAAGCCATCGTTGCAGGACAGAACCTTGATGGTAGAGGTCTTGTTCTGGACATCGATGACGATGAGACTTCCCACAATCTTAGGAGAGATAGCCTCTCTTGATACTTTATAAGCAATAAGCTGCTGTCCGAATTGAAGGCCCTCTTCTTTTCCAATGTCGATGATTGCCCACTGCCCGGTTGCGATTTGGTTGGATTCATTCTGGAGATAGACAATAACGCCGCCCGCAGCTTCCCCTTCGAATGAAAAATCCGCATAGCCAAGGTCTTTGCCGAGAAGGCCTGTTTTTTCTTCAAAAGGCACAAGATAATCCCCAATCTTAACTAGACCGCAGGCCTTCGACAATCTTGCAGAAGACCGATTGCTTCCAACAGCAACGATCTCCGCTTTCCCTCTCTTAAAAGTCAGGAAACCAAATTTTTTCCTGCTGAACGGGCTTCTCATTTTGGGGCCCAGTTCCAATATTAGAAACAGCTGACCTGGCTCGAGGCCATTTTCTTTTCCTTTGTTGATATAGAAAATATCCTCTTCCCTGAGCATGACTCTCTCTCCCCCGGCTTCAGTTCCAACAATTTTTGTATCAAGCTGCTTCTTCTTTCCTTCAAAAATAAAAAAAGAGCAGTAGAGGTCGGAGTCGGAGATGAGAGGGTGGATATCCCTGTACATCGTCGCTCCTCTCACTTCCTGCTCACGACTTTCTCCTCTTTCTCCGGCACTAAGCTGAAACCGGTTTCCTAAGAAAAAAAGAAGGCAGGCTAAGGCTGAGAGGAGAAAGACTCTTAAGATTATTTTTAGGATGAATCTTCGCATCATGACTCCTTTTAAAGGCTATCTTCTTGATTGCCATTATATTAACCAAATTTTAAGCTGTCAATAGAAAGAGGTCGTGTTGGACAATATAGATTTATTCTTATAAAATAAATCATTCAAGAAGAGATTTTCAAGGAAAATGATAAGAGTCTCTTTGATCTTTGGCGGGCGCTCAGCCGAACACGAAATTTCCCTCCTCTCCGCCTCCTCAATCTATCGCAACCTTGATAAGAAAAAATTCAAGGTCATCTCAGTCTACATCAACAAGAAAGGAAGGTGGAAAGTTGTCGATTCACCGCTTCTCTCCTCCTCCGCTCTGAACAAGGGCAATTCTTATTCCTTCCTCCCTTGGGGCAAAAGAGCTTTTCCTCTTGCTGTCGATGCCGACATCTATTTCCCTGTGCTTCATGGCCCCTACGGTGAAGACGGGACAATCCAGGGCCTTCTTGAAATGGCTGATGTCCCTTATGTCGGAGCTGCAGTGACAGCATCGGCGGTTGGAATGGACAAAGCGCTGACAAAATCAATTCTTAAGGCAAAAAAACTGCCTGTGGTCAAACATCTTATCGTTCTGGAAAAGGAATGGGTCAAAGACAGGAGAGCCGTGCTTTCTAAAATCAAAAAAGAGATCGCCCTTCCTCTTTTTGTCAAGCCGGCCTGTTTGGGTTCGAGCGTCGGCATCTCTAAAGTCAAAGAGCATCCCCATCTTGCGGCTGCTCTTCGCCTGGCCTTCAGCTATGATCGAAAAGTCTTGGTTGAGGCCGGAATCCAAGGACGAGAGCTGGAATGCAGTGTCTTGGGGAACGACGAACCTCAAGTTTCGCTGCCAGGAGAAATCATTCCTTTTAGAGAATTTTACGATTACCGGGATAAGTATCTCGAAGGAAAGACACGCTTTGGAATTCCGGCAAAGCTGCGGCCGAGCCAGGTCAAAAAAATCCAGCGCCTTTCCTTGGAAACCTACAGAGCTTTGGACGGCTCAGGGATGGCCAGGATCGACTTCTTGATGAAAGAGGGGTCCGGTAAAATCTTCGTCAGTGAAATGAACACCATCCCAGGATTTACCGAAATCAGCATGTACCCCAAGCTTTGGGAGGCAAGCGGTCTTCCTTTTCCGCGGCTCCTGGAAAGGCTTATTGAGCTCGGCTTCGAAAGATACAGAAAGAAAAAAAGGAATACGGGTCATTTCTCTCAATGAGAATTCTGGGAATTGACTTTGGCGACAAGAATCTCGGCCTGGCCTTGAGCGACAGGCTCCTCATTACGGCTCAAGCCTTTAGCTCTTATCGCCTTAAGAGCAAAGAGGAGGATGAACAATATTTCAAGGAACTGGTTTCAAAGCACGAAATTGGACAAATCGTTATCGGCCTGCCGTTGAGAATGGACGGGACTCCGGGGACAAGAGTCGAGAAGACAAAAAAATTTGCTCTCTGGCTGGAAAATATTCTTCGCCTTCCCGTCATTCTCTGGGATGAGCGCCTGACAACGCAGCAAGCTCTAAAAATTCTTCAGCAGCAAAAAATAAAAGATAAAAAGAAAAAGAGCATAGAAGACCAAATCTCAGCCGTCATTATCCTCTCCAGCTATCTGGAAAGAAAAAGAACAGAGACAGATGGTCCTCAGAATTATTAAAATTTCCCTCGCTGTCTGCGCGGTGGGCGCCCTCCTCTTATCAACTTGGTTTATTCTGGAATTCTATCACTCCCCCAAGGCTGCGCCAAAAAAAATATTCTTTGAGATTGAGGCTGGAAAAGGAGCCCGGGTCATAGCTCACCATCTCAAGGAAAAAGGAGTTATCAGCAAAGAGTGGCCTTTTCTTATAGGATATGAAATTCTTTCTCATCCTAAAAGCTTGAAAGCAGGAGAGTACGCCTTCAATTCTCCTCTCTCCACCAAAGAAGTGCTGAAGACCATCATCGAAGGAAAAGTTTACCTCCATCCTGTCATCATCGCCGAGGGCATGACGAGGAGAGAGATCGCCCGCTATTTGGATTCCGAGCTTTCTGTTGCGGCAGAAGATTTTTTGGAAGCTTGCTCCCGCTCCGATTTGATCTCCTCCTTGGATAAAGAAGCTGCGAACCTCGAAGGCTACCTTTTCCCGGAGACTTATTATTTTCCAAAGAAGATTCCGCCGGAGAGGATTGTCTCCACCCTCATCTCTGAGTTTAAATCGGCTTTCAGCGAGGATTGGCAAAAGAGGGCGGCTGAAATGAGGATGACCACAAGGAAGGTTGTAACCCTTGCTTCATTGATCGAAAAGGAAGCCTCTCTCCCAGAGGAAAAAAAGCTCGTCTCAGCCGTCTTCCATAACCGCTTGAAGATGGGAATGAAACTCGATTGCGACCCGACGATCATCTACGACCTTAAAGAGAAAGGAATCTTTAAAGACCGGCTCCATGCCAAAGACCTAAAATTTGATACTCCTTACAACACCTATCTCTACCGAGGGCTCCCTCCAAGCCCCATCTGCAACCCGGGGCGCGGATCCCTGGAAGCGGCCCTCTACCCGGCTGAGCAGAATTACCTCTATTTTGTCTCCAAGAATGACGGAAGCCATCACTTCAGCCGCAGCTTTAAAGAACACCAGCTGGCCGTGATAAAATACCAGAAGAAAAGGTAAGCACAAAAAGGCTTCATAGGACACTCCTCACTCTTAACCCTCACCTTTATAATTATCTTGACCATCGATGAATTCGATAAAAATATCAGTAGAAAAAAAAGAGCGATTTTGCTATATTGATTTTCTATAATAAAAGATTAAATTATTCCTGAAAAAAGCCAAAAGCTGAAGAAGATGAAGGGCTTAAGATGTCTCGCTCAAGATTAGGAGGAAAGATGAAAATCAAAAATCTTGTCACTGGAGTTCTTCTCTTAGGGTTTATGCTCTGCTGGCTGCCTTCACCAAGCCTTTTTGCGTTTCAAGAGAGCAAGCAAAAAAAGAGCCCGGAAGCTAAACCGATTATTATCCCTCCCCAAGTCAAGGCGGTTTTTGAAAAGGGAATCCAGACCAGGGAAGCTCGCCCCGATATTCCTTTCTCTCTCTATAAGGTTCTCTATTTTCCAGTAGCCAGACCGGAGTATCTGCATGCTGTCTTTCTTTTTAAAGTGAAAAACAGCGACCTCGGCTTTGCTCCTATCTCAGGAGCTCCTGGTCCCCAGGAAAAGAAAAAAGCGAAAGAAAAGGAAGAGGCGCTGACTGCCTTCGAAGCTGTCTCAAGCAAGCTTCAGGCCAACTCCTATATATTTATCCAGATCAACAAGTTTGAAGGCGGCGTTGTGGGGGAAGTGGCCTTTGAAATTTTTGCGCGGGTCGATATGCAGGTGGAGAGCAGCGATTATGTGCCCGATAAAGAAGAAATTTATTCGGTTGGCTATCCTTTGCCTGGAGCCAATTATCTGGTATCGGTCGCCATTGCTTCCCAAAAGTTAGATAAAATCGGAACTCAGTACTTCGAGCTTTCCCTCCCTGACCCCACTTCATTCACGGATAAAATCGACACAACTCCTCTTTTCCTCTTCAAGACCATGCCAGATTTGCCCGCTCCAGAGACCAGGCCTACGACTCACAAGGGTAGCTTCACTTATTCCGTCCTCCAGTTCGAACCCAATATCGAGGGAACTGCTCCTGTCGGAGGCAATCTCGAAGTCTTCTATTACGTCTTCGGTGCCCAGCCCGGCGCAGACGGAAAATACACAATCGAAGTGAATTACGAAGTCCTCAAAGGCGAGGAAAAAGCCTTGCGTTGGGCGCCGCAATCCTACAGTTTCCCCCAACCCTTGATCGAGCAAATCCTTCCTTTAGAAAAAACAGTGTTGATAAAATCTGATGAGGGCGAGAAGCAAGAGAAAAGGCCCTTGGAACCGGGGAAATACATCCTTTCTTTGTCTATAACCGATAAAGTCTCAGGAAAAGCGGCGGCGAAGACTATTGATTTTGAAGTAAAGTAGAAGACTCTCCACCTTTAAAAAAGAGGCTCAGCCTTTCTTGATCTTTTCAACGAGCTTTTTTATATCTTCTTGGGCAGGATTCAGCCTCAACGAAGCGCCGAGAGCTTCCAGAGCTTTTTCCTTCTGCTGGGTCTGGTAGTAGCACATTCCAATGGCGTTTAAAAGCCTGGTATCGCTGTTGTAAATTTTATTTCCTTCCAGAAAACTCTCGATGGCCTGATCATATAATCCCTTGCCCATATAAGCTCTGCCTTTCAGGAGGTAATACTCAAATTTCAAGCTTTCATCCTCCTTGAGGGTTTCGAGGAGGGCTAAACTCTTATCGAACTTATCGACACTCAACAAGAAATTGGCATACTCCATTGCTCCCTTTTTATAGCCCGGGTTCAGGCTATAAGCCTTTTCGTAATTCTCCTCAGCTTTTTCGCGAGCTTTCACCTTGCTGTACTGGTTGGCAAGCATGTAATAAAAGAGGAAATTTCCGGATGAGGGAAGAGCTTTGGCGTTGGCAAAAGGATGGGAAACGGCTTCCGCCTGGGAAACGATAAAATTTGCCTTTTTCTCATCAATGACCTTTTCATCTTTATCGACCAGCATGACCTTTATTTCATAATAATCCGGAGTCAACTCTCTGGGCGGAAAGGAGTAAGGAATGCTCATTATCTTATTGTAGTTGTAGTCCCTCAATCTCATGATAAAAGACTTCTGGAGAGGAGCTTCCTTTTTCAAGCCGCTGACAGCGACTCTCACTCGGCCTTCGTTCCATAAGCTCTCGCTGACGTTTGTCAGGTTGAAGACGAAAGAAACACCCTCCAAAATAGAGAATGTTTTTTTGGGGTCGACGATAAGTTTTTTATCAACCATTTTGAAAGGAATATGGACATCGCTCTGATAATCTTGAAGCTTATAACCTAAGAAAGGACCGAAAATTTGCGGGGTCTCGGAGCTTTCGGAAACAGAAATATCATTCTCAAAAATGGAAAACTCTTTGCCAATGGAATTTTGAAGGAGAATGATCAATTCATAATCTCCTTCAATCACCGGGAATGAATCTTCAATAGAAATTCCGTTAGCTTTGATCTTATCAAGTTCGTTGGAATCAAAATACAAAGGAAAATCCTTTGAGTACTGAAAGATAACATCCCCCTTGGCTCTTAAGCTCACAGCAAGGCTTAGACTGCAATAATACTGGTCTTTTGGATCGTAATAGTTGACAGAGAGAGTCTTGGGAGCTATGGAAAAGTGCAGAAAATTCATGCCGGTCAGGGGGTCTGGAATCAGGGCTGTGCTCGTCTCGCTGTCGACGAAATTCGTCATCTGCTCTGTGCTGACAATTCCCTTATAAGTCAGAAAATGAGTCGCATAGGCAGGATTAATATCCTTCTTCGGCGACTCGATGATTTCAGCCAGGAGAATGGAATTCCTGGGGGAGGGCATATAATTGTAGGGAATCTCGCCAGGAATCAAGGAGATGGCGGCATTGGCCAGGGTCGGAGCAAGCTCCATGAGCCTGTCATACAATCCTTCATAATCTTCCATGCCGTAGCCTAAAGAATCAACGATCAAGGCTGCAGGTCCATCGACAAGAGGGTCATAGAGCTTAAACTCTCCGGCTCCGCCTTTCTGGTAGAAAACGAGGTTGAACTGAGACGGCAGACCCTTCTCTGGATCTCCGTAATAAGACCAGACTTCGCAGGGATGGATGCCGAGAGTCCCGTAAAACCTCTCAATGCTGTTCGGCGGACCGAGGATGATGTAAAACCTCCCCTGGTCGGTCATCCATCCTTCCCGAGGAGTGCCCCGTTTGTAAAACTTGTTGACATATTCAAAGCGCTTGAGGTGCTCCTCTCTGAACTCATTCTCTGGAGTGCCGGGAGTGGGGTCTCTCTGTTTCCAGAAAGCCTCGATAAAAATATCCCTGTCTCTGTCAGAGGTCAACTGCAAAAAGGCATCTTTCTCCCTTTCCTGGATGATGTACTGAGTCAGCTTGAGAAACTCCTTGTATTTGAGAGGAAGGTCTTTCTCTTTAATTTTTAGCTGGGAAAAAAGAAGAGAAGTCCAGATAAATAGAAAAAGGACAACTATTGCGCTTTTAACTCTCATTTCATCCAACCTCTATCTCTAAAATAATAAACACTTCCACGCTCATATGAAATAATGATCAGGCTGTTTGTTTTTGAAAACACACAGGCTTTGCATAAGGATGAAAAGGCGAAGGCAGAGTGGCGAGAAAGCCGTGTGAAAGGCTGAGCGGGCACGGTTCCTCGACCGAAGGTCGAGGAGAGCGAAGCCTTGAACCGAGCCGCTTTTGGCTCGCTAAGGCAAAAGCGGCGTGCTTTCGAGCCACTTTGCCTGAGCCTTTCAAACAGTTTTCATAAACACACAGCCTGATCATTTTACTTACTTAAACTCCATTTCTTGAATATCGTTTCAATTTTTTGAATTGAATATCAGAGCTCCGGCTTGAGTCTTCTCTTTGGACTCAGACTTTAATCTCAAAAATTTTTCTTATCTTGCCGATGCCTTTTTTGCCAATAACGACGACGTCAAAATAATATTTCCCCGGCTTGAGGTTTACGGGAAAGGTAAAGACGATGTCTTCGAGTTTAAGGACTTCCTCTTCAGGCTCTTCAAAGGACCTGCTCTCTGTAAGTTTCTCCTTCTTTGAACTCCCCTTCTCGTAGATGTGGAACTCAAACTCAAAGTCGGCTTTGAGCTTCCCTTCTTCTCCGATAAAGGTTAAAGATTTGACCGGAATCGAAACTGCAACCTCCTTCTTCTCAGGGTCATACTTAAAACCGAAATCGACAAACTTCTTGCCCCGGAGACCTTCTTCAAGGTTGATTCCCGTTTTTGCCAGCTCGATGGCATGGAAAAGGTCGCCAACGACTCCGTAATAAGGGTCGAGGGTGAAATGGCCGTAGCCCTCTTTGTCTTCGAACTGAACAGCAAAATTGTATCGGTAATAGTACCATTGGAGAATCGGACCTCTGACATCCGGCTGTTGGTGGAAGAGAAACTCTTCGATTTTATCAGGCGGGCCCAGATAGATATAAATCCTCCCTCTGTCTGTTTTCCATCCCGGAGGCCCTTCTTTAAAGCGCTCATTGGCATATTCTATTCTCCGGAAAAACTCCTCCTTGAACTCATTGGCTTCAGTCTCCGGGTCCGGGTCTCTCTTTGCCCAGAAATCATTGATGAATTCTGCTCTCGACTCTTTATCCGGCAGATGGTTGAAAATATCCCTCTCCTCTTTGCTCATGATGAGCTGGGCCGTCTCATAAAAGTTTTGGCTTTCAGGGTCGAGGGCAATCTTTCTTTTTCCTCCGCAGCCGACAGCGCCCGTCACGAGGAAAAGAGCTAAAGCCCAAGACAGACTATTTATGAATTCTTTTTGCATCTTTCGATCAACTCCTCTAATCTATTTCTCTCAGAGAGAGAAAGAGAACTTGAATATTTCATCTTATAATTATTGAAACAATCCAAGGCTCTGGACTTATCTCCTTTAGCCAGGTAGGCCAAGCCGAGGTTATAGGCGGCTTGCCCTGCCTCAGGGTTCAAACTCAGGGCTTTCTCTAAGCATAAAACCGCTCCCTCCAGATTGCCGGCCTGAAGATAAGCCGCTCCCAAGCCGTTGTAAGCCGAGGCATTATCAGGATCGAGCTCAATAGCCTTCTTGAAATTCTCGATTGATTTCTGACAAGCGAGCGGGTCCTTTGTCTTGAGAAAAATTGAGAGATAAGCGCTCCCAAGGTTGTTAAAGGCCTTGGGGTAATCATTGTCCAATGAAAGGGCTTTCTGGTAGAAATCTATGGACTTCTCAAAATCTCCTTTCTTAGAGTAGGCCACTCCTATGCTGTTCCATATCTCCGGGTCATTGGTAATTTTCGGCAAGCTGTTTTCGTTGAAAACCTTGATGGCCTCATCATACTCGCCAGCACTCATCAGCGAACTGATATAAGTGATAAAAATTTCATAGCTGGAAGGTAGTTTTTCAAGCCCCAGCTTGAGAAGCTCAAGCGTTTCCTTCAACCTTCCCTGGCTCTTGAGCAGGGCAGCAAGATTTGTATAGATAATATCGACATCATTTCTCTCTTTGAGCATCTTCTGCAGAAGCTCGATTCCCTCATCAACCCTGCCCTTATTATAGAGTTCGACAGCTTCCATCGCTCGGTTGTGATAAGGCAAGAGAACCTTGACATCATCCCTGGGACCGAAATTTTCTTTTTGAGGAAGATAAAAGCTCGAGATATAGCCCAGGCTCCTGAGCTTATCCAGGGAATCCCTGTCCACTTTTACTTTGCTTTCTAAAGCCTGAGCAAGGGACCAGTTCTTGATAATCCGAGAAAGGCTGCTTCGATATTTTTCAATTTTTTTTGTCTCGGCCAGGTTCCTGAGCTCATTAAAATCCTTATTTAAATCATAAACTTCAGGAAGGGGTGAATCGATAAACTTTTCGCCTCCACTGATATATCCCTTCAAAGGAGCCCAGCCCCGGCTGTAATAAGGATACAAGGATTCAAAATACAGCGGACTCTCCGTCAGTTTTTTCCCTTTGATGGCAGGAAGAAGAGACCGTCCCTGGAGAAAAGGAGGCTTCTTGATGCCCAAGAGGTCGCAAACCGTGGGAAAAATATCGATGTGGCCCACCATCTGTTCAACCCTCGCCCTCCCTATTCCTGGTCCGCATATAACCAAAGGAATCCAGATTGTGCTGTTGTAGGCAAAGAAGCCATGAGTCTCCTCGCCGTGCTCTCCCAGCGATTCACCGTGGTCTGCGCTGAAGATGATGACTGTCTCAGCGGAAAAGCTGCTATTTTCCACATAGCCGAAAAGCCCGCCGAGCACAGAGTCAACATAAGCCACTTCTCCATCATAAAGATTGCTCTTGTATTGAGCGTCGAAAGGAGGAGGGGGCTGATAGGGAGCGTGCGGGTCGAAGCAATGAATCCAGATAAAGAAAGGAGGACTCTGCTCTTTCAGCCAGGCGATGGCCTTACTCACCACCGATTCAGCCTTTCTCTCAACATAGGTGAGCTTCTGAAAGTCCTGAACTCCGTAGTCATCATCATAGATATCAAATCCCTGGTTGAGTCCAAACCTTGAATCGAGCGGATAGGCGCCGATAAAGGCGCCAGTGGAGTAACCGTAGCTCTTCAAGTGCTCGGCCAAGGTCAAAAATTTTTCGTTGACGATGAAGCTCGCATTGTCATGAACCCCATGATAGAGAGGAGTCACGCCCAAAAGGATATTGGTCAGAGAAGTCAAGGTGGTCGAAGAATGAGCAAAGGCCTTGGTGAACAGGGCACCTTTTTCGGCCAGCCGGTCGATATTAGGTGTCGAAAGATGTTCGCGGCTGTAGCAGCTGAGCCTGTCCGCTCTCAGAGTGTCGACCGTGACCAGGACCAGGTTTTTCTTTGGCTCTTTTTGTCCTTCAGCCGGAAAAAGAAGAGAATGGCCTAAAAATATCCCCGGCCATAATAAAAATAAGAAGAGAAGGAAAGAGAAACGGCTTTTCTCCACCTCGGTTTTCCCTTTTCTTCTTAGATTCTCTTTTTGAGGAATTCGATAAACCCTTTGACCAAAGAAGCCTTTTCAGAATTGGGGTCATACTTTAAATACTTCTCAAAAGTGTTCAAGGATTCCTGGTTATTTTGAAGATTCAGGTATGTCAGGCCAAGCTGATAAAGCGCTTCGAGAAAATCCTCTTTGAGCTCGACGGCCTTCTTGTAATATTTTAAAGCCTCATCGAATTTGGAGAGGTTGTAGAAGGTGGTGCCGATATTGTATAAGACCGTCGGCTCTTTAATTTTCTCAAACTCGATCTTGTTGTACCACTCAAGGGCTTTGGCGTTGTCTCCTCGGTTTGTGTAGCAGTTCCCGATGAGGAGCATCGCCTCGCTGTTTTGAGGGTCCTTCTCTAAAACCTTGAGATAATACTCCTCTGCCTTATCATATTTTTCCATCTGAAAGTAGGAATTTCCGATGTTCTTATTAACTATAAAGGCATCCGGATAACCGCTGAGAATCTTCTCAAAGGCAGCGATGGCCTCCTCATACTTTCCTTCGTTGAAAAGCTTGTTTCCTTCGTTAAGGGCTGCTTTCAATTCGTCGCTGAGCACCAAGCCCTCTGCCTTCTTCAAGTTGACATTGATCTCAGGATTCTTCTGAAATTCATTGACCTCGAACTGTATTTTCTTGGTCTCAAACCCAACCTTCTCAAAATCAATATACCATAGCCCTCCTCTTAACCAGGATGCCTTCCATTCCCCTTTGGCCTCACTCACGACTTCAAAGCCCGACTGATTCTTGACATAGAAAAGCTTGACCTTGACTCCTTCAAGAGGCGCGCCCTGCTCATCAAAGACATGGCCCATTATCCTTCCCTTCCCCTTCCAATCCTGAGAGAAAGCAAAGATTGCGCTCAAAAAAACAAAAGCGAGGAGAATCGAGATTCTCTTCATGTCAAGCCTCCATTCTCTTCTTTCGGCTCTTTTGGTAATCTAAAAAAGTTAATAACCGGATTCGTATTCCGACTGCCGCTAAAAAAAATTTTTTCCTCCAAGGCTCTGAGCATCAATTCTAACATTTAAGGGGAGAAAAAAAAAGCCCCTTCCGCCGCTCTGGCGGAAGGGGCTTTGAGCTTCTAGTGGAAAATCCGCTTAGAAGGTGAATCTCACTCCCAGTCTCGCAACTCTCGGGTTGAGGACTTCGTTCAGGGTGTAGGCACTGAGGTCGTACCTGAAGACGTTCCTTGGGTCGCTGGCACCATAGTAATAATAGGTTCCCCAAGACTTCTGGTACCTTCTGTTCTCAAGCTTGCTGTTGAAGACGTTGAAGATGTCGGCCATCAGCCAGATTCTACCGTAGTCGCCGAACCTAATCATCTTCTCAAGGCGGACGTCAAACCTGTAGAAGGTGTTCAGCCTATCCTCGCCAAAAGGATGGAGATAAGTCGTATAGCTTCTGCTTCTGGCATTGGGAAGGGTGTAGTCAACATAGCCGATTCTCTCGGCAATGATCCAGCCCTCTCTGGCCATGAAGGTGAAGGCGAAGTTGATATCCAAGGGGAACTGGTAGAGTCCGCTGGCTTTTACCATCCATCTGGAGAAAACATACTGGCTGATCTTTCCGCTGG
Organism: uncultured Eubacteriales bacterium; assembly: GCA_964526905.1. Taxonomy (GTDB): domain Bacteria; phylum Acidobacteriota; class Aminicenantia; order Aminicenantales; family Aminicenantaceae; genus CAZGMN01. Next base: position 2,260 of record CAZGMN010000022.1, on the reverse strand, counting down.
CTCCGCCCATGTAAGCGGAATAGTCTCTGCCGTCCACAGCCCAGAGGTTGGTAGCGTTCCAATAGCCCAGTGTCCCGTAATGAGCTTTCTGGTTCTGCAAAGTCATATTGGCATCAAACATCCACTTGTTGGAAAGCCTCTTGGTGAAGATGATGTCAACTCCATAGTAATCGTTATAGCGGTCAGGCTGCTTGGTGTAAATAGAATAGGCGGAAGAATAGGATGGGTCATAGGTGTGAGCTGCACCAGGGGCTAATGGGTCGGTGGCGGAGTTGGTCATGGTCCACCATGAATGCTGCGAAGCTTCTCCTGTGTCCCCGTCCCATGCTGTCTGGGTCGGGTCAACGGTTATTGTCTGAGGAACAGTTCGTGTCTGCTCGACATACCAATCCCTGCTCTGGTAGCCATAGCGTGCGAGGTAGTTGGCGTCGGTTGCTGTGGCGTTAACGAAATATTTGTTGCTCCAGTTGTTGTGGTCGAACTTCCTGTAGGTTGCGTTTACAGTCATGGCGAAATTGGTGAAGATTTCCTTGTCCACGGTCAGCATCGCTTCTGTGGTGCGAGAGGAGCACCAGCTATCTTTGGAATAAGTGGAGCGGGGGGCATAGGTCTTAGTTGGTTCAAGATATTCATAGCCTCCATAAAAGGAGCCGTAAGCATTTGTATACATAGCAGTGGTCAGGATTATATTCCCGCTAGCATCAAAGACAGGGTATCTCTGATAGGCTCTATAGCCGGTTAGGGTGTTGCCGATGGCATGCCAGTAGAGTTCCGGGAACTCAACAATCTTGTCTCCGTCATCAAACCACCAGAAATCATACCAGCCGCCTGTTCCATAGGGCATCCAGGTTCCTCCCATCATGCCCATGAAATCGCCGTATGTGGAAAAGGACGCCTTGGCGATGGTCTTGCCGTCGCCAAACACATCCCAGGTCAAGCCCAACCTTGGAGAGAAAACTCCCCAGAAATAGGAGTCTCCGCCTATGGGGCCTCCGGTTACAGGATCAAAGGTATCCAATCCGTTATCAAACGTGGCCTGCGTGCTGGCGATATCGAGCCCGGGAAGCATTGCATCCAGCTTTGTCTTGAGGGCCGGGTCAACAATATTCCAGGCTTCGTTGTCGTTGACAGCCTCGAGGATAGTCGCATTTGTCCTTGGCTTCTGCCAATCGTATCTGAAGCCGAGGATCAGGTTGAATCTGCCGAAGCTGATGGTATCGCTCACATAGCCGGAAAGAGCCCTTACACCATAGTCCCTGTAATACCCTCTCCAGTACTCAAAGCGGTAGAAATTTGCTCTTGAGGCTGATGGAACTGGGTCAGGAAGACCGTCAGGAGTAGCACTCCAGTCTAAGGTCGGGGTTGTGGGCGAATAATTCTGGATGACGTCTAAGTTGCCAGGCAAGACAGATTCAGTGTAGGCGTTCCTGTCTGCAAACTCAAAGCCTATCTTGACGTCGTGGCTTGCTCCTAACAGGCTGTCGTTAAAGTAGTTGAGAAGGACGTTGTACTGGTTGACCGGCCTCTCCACATAATAGCGGGCGGCCTGGTTTCCATAATATCTCTGAGCAGTATCATCCCAATAGGTAACCTGATTAAACTTCAGGTCGGTCATCGGCGTCATGTTGAAGCCCGCATCGGAGAAGGCATACTTCATGGAGACAAAGAGATTGTCGCCGAAGCTGTGCTCATCCTGAATCTTGAAGATCGGGCTTCCAAAATGATAGCGGCCGCCCTGGTACAGCCCTTCAGGATTAGAGGTGGATGTCGACCTTCCCCACTTTTCCTTTCCACCGACATGCATGAAGGCTTCAAAACGGTTCTGGGGGATAATCTGCAGATTGAGCTTGGCCACATAGTTGGTCAGAAGCGTGTCATCCTTGGTGGCATAGACTGTGGTCGTCTTGATATCCTGGACGCCGTAGGAACCCCACAGCCAGGCCTTATCTTTAACCAGAGGACCGCCAAGATTGAAGCCGTAGTCTTTGTTGTTGTTGATCAGGTTGAGGCCTAAGAAGTACTTAGTCGTGCCTCTCGTATTCTCTATTATCTTCTCGTCAACATAATCCTGGTTCTTGGCCTGGAACTTTGAATCGGTCAGATAGAATCTTCCGCCCAGAGACATTTTGTTCGAGCCTCTGTGGGTAATCATGTTCAGAGCCACGCCGCCGGTCTGAACCGTCACATCCGCACCGCCAACCGTAATCTGCATTTCCTCAAAAGCGTCGAAGTCATAGTAGCTCGGAGACGCTCCGATGGC